>JAMFSC010000032.1 GCA_026225095.1 bacterium | reverse complement strand
CTTGGCCCAGCGGCTCAAGCGCGTATGCACCACTCGAAAATCGCCAAAGCGCTCCGGCAAATCCCGCCACGGTATCCCGGCTCGATAGCGATACAAAACCGCTTCCACGAACAGACGGTTATCCTTGGCTGGCCGCCCTTCCGTACCCTTCCGACCGGGTAAGAGATCATTGACCCTGTAGCGCGCGCGCACTTTCTAAGCGATGCTGGAGACCTAGAATCAGCTCAACTTCGCGTTCGCGTGGCTGAGAAGAAAGGTGATGAGGGCCTGCTGACCGATTTAGAGACAGCAGTTCGAATAATGAAGAATGTTCCGTGGACGACACTTCAGGAACTCAAGGGTGATCCGAACGTTTTGAAGCAACTCGACGATGCCGAGAAGCTGCTCCAGTCACTCCGCAAAGCGCTTATGTCGGTGTAGATCTGCCAAGGTATGTTCCAACCTCGCTTCGATCGCCCTTTCTAAGCGCCTTGCCTTACAGACGCATTCTTAAAGACTAATGCCTTGATCGATGACGTCAGTCTTGGCCGAATGCCCTACGGCATTGTCGTTCAAGGCATGTACCGGATGGTGTCCAGCGTGCTCCAAAGCCGATTCTCGGGTTGTAGGCTGGGATTCCCGGTCATAGAAATTGCCTTGTGGGTCGATGTGAAGCCACCCGCCAGTCTGATTGTGCTTATGGCTCTCGATGTCACCAGTCTCCCGCTTCCACTCGTATCCTTCTGTCTCTTTGGGCAGAGCGACTTCGATGGGGGCATAATGCCGTGAATCGAGTTGAGCCTCGTGACGAATGATCTCCGGTAGCGAGACCATTTCCTCTTTATGTGATTCGCGGCGCAAGTCAAGTTGCGGGTGTTCCCTGCTGTTAGTCATCAGTGGCTCCTCCGTTGGTGTGTGCTGGTTGGCGGTCGATTCGACCGACACCCTTTGATGGTCTATCGCCGAAGTCTTAGTCACGTTGGTACTCAGGCGTTCTCCCAAGGTTCCGGCATCGTTGGTATAAATCCGCGCGTCTTGCGAAGCACGGGAAACGGAGACATAAGCGAAACGAGTGTTGATGAGTTCCGGGTGAACGGTGGTATCCATGTTCACCAAGACGCGGTCGGTCGTGAGTCCCTGCGAGCTGTGGGAAGTCACGGTATAGCCGTGGTCAAAATGCCGCATCTTGGTGGCATCGAAGCTGACTGAGCGGTCTTTCTCGCCGTCCATCTTCACGTCTATCTGTTTGCCTTCGATACGGTCGATGGTTCCGAGGTCACGATTGGAAACACCCAGCTCTCGCTTTGTGGACGTGAACTGGATACGGTCGCCCTGGGCAAAGTCACGGCTGTTCTCACGGTAGGCGGTGATACCGCTCAATCTTTCCGGGTCGTAGGTGACTTCCTTCCCATTGTCTTTGGCGACCGTAATGCGGTTTGCCGCCGCGTCAATGGAAGCCACGGTCGCGTAAGCGCGTGGTTCAATTCCGTGCTTTTTGCTCCCTCGCGTGTAGTACAAGATGTCGCCCGGCTGATAATTGGCGGCCCATTCTCTATCCATATTGGTAAGTTCCGAGCGCTGCGTCAAGACATCCATCCGGTGGTCATCTTTCGCGACGACGCCGGAGGATTTAAGCTCCGTGCGAATGGCGTCGTTGATGTCTCGGCGGCTGGCGTTATCAGGCGAAACAACGAGCGTGTTTTCGGGTTTGGCGGCGTAGTCCCTGGCGATAGCTTCAATGCGCTGGACGTTGTTCGAGATCTCGGTCACCCGGCCCTGCTGCTGTAACAGTCCGACACCGTCGCCGTTTCATTTTTAACAAAGTATTCGACGACGCGGAGCAATTCAGGATCTTTCTGACGCACGATCTGATCGAGCTGTGATGTCTGCATTCCGGCCTGCTGCATTTGCTCGAAGGGCTTGCCGGCATCGACGCCTTGATGCTGGCGGGTGTCTCCCACGAGCAAAACCCGGTCTTGCGGCCCGATCTTTTCCATGAAGGCCTGCATCTGGCGAGTGCTTGCGAGACTGGATTCATCGACCATATAAAAGTGTCTGCGGTCGAGGTCTCTCTTCGCTTGCTCCTGGCCTCCGCGAGCGAGGAATCCTTGCAAGGTATCCGCCGAAATCCCTGCCTCCCGTAGTTGGGCGGTCGCTCGGCTGGTGGGCGCAAAGCCCTCTACCACGTAGCCGTTTTGCTGAGCCCCTTCGCGGATTGCGTTTAGGGTCGTTGTCTTGCCTGACCCTGCGAGACCCTGCAAACCGTGAACCCGGTCGTGTGAAGCAAGCACTTCCTCAATGGCCTGACGTTGGGCGGGATTGAGGAGTTCTCGGCTATTCGCGTGGGCTGCAGCTTGGTTTTTTGGCAGAACCGGCTCAACAGCATTCTGTCCGCGTTGCATATGCCCGACCGTCGTAAGCTCCGCGGCGATGGTCTCGCGAGTGGTGAACTGCCGCCCGGTTTCATGCTTCTGTCCGGGCACAGATTGGAACTCGCCAGAGGTGACCCGTTCCTCGAACCCTTCGTGCACCTGGTCGTACCTGAGATCGCCCATGCCGCGCCGTAGGGTGTCGCGCATGAGATCGCGCTCGTCTGTGACGGCCTCTCGCTCGAAGTTGCGGCTCTTGGAATACGTGACGGCTTCCTGAATCCGCTCCTTTGCGGTTGCCATCGGCTTTTGCTCCATGCTGTTCGCCCGGTTTCTGGCATCTCGAACGACCTGATCGGCTTGATTGCCAAACTCCGCCGCAACCTGCCGATGGGCTGCCAGCACCTCGGACGGAGTATGGATTTCCTTCTTGTCGCGGGTGGTATGGGCGGCGATCTGTGCGGCCTCTGGCCCAGCAAAGCCGCTCTTTTCGAGGTATTCCCGAATCTGCTGGCTGCGGGGACTAGAGGCGCTAAGGTATTCCTGCGTGTAGCCCTTGATCTCCGATGCGCCACTTCTACCCGGCGTGATCTCGTAGCCCAACTGAGATAGCCGGTACATCGGCCAGGCAAAAGCTTCACGGGTTTTCTGAATTCGACATGCATCTACAAAGGGAAGCCAGGAAGATGCTGGCCCCGAGAACGCAGCGCTCTGCCGCGCGAACCCCCACCGCATGGCCGCGACCATACGTGGGAGCACAAAGCAGCAGCATCACGTCCTCCGAAATTCGTCCTAGTGACCCTTCTTCTTCGCCGGAGACTTCGCCGCAACCTTCACTGGAGCCTTTGCCGCAACCTTGACCGCAGCGTGCGTCTTCGCCGAAGCCTTGGCAGCGACCGGCTTGACCGCCTGCTTTGCCCCCTTGGCAGGGGCGGCCGGAGACTTCGCCGCAACGGCCTTCGAGCCTCCCGCACCCTTCACCGTCGCAACCACTGGAGTCCTCGCCGCGGACTTCGCAGCCACCTTCGCCGAAACCGCCACCACCTGAGCGATCGGCTTCTTGACCGCGGCAGGAACCGGGGACGCTGTCACTCCCTTGCCACGCACCGGAGCAGACGCGGCCGCCTTCTTCGCGGGAGCCTTCGCCTTCACCGGCCGCGCAGGTTTCTCATCCTCATCGTCGTCATCGTCCCGGTCGTCACCACCACGCTCTGTTTCGCCGTCAACCGAATCGGCGTCCTCGTCCTCATCGAGCCCAGTCACCGCGGCTCCCACAAGCGCAGCCACGTCCGGTTCGTCGCCATCATCCCCGGAGTCATCCTCGTCCTCGTCGTCGAGACCAGCATCCTCGGCGTCGTCGTTATCCTCCCGATCGTCGTCCTCGTCATCCAGGTCCGTCGCCGCCGCCAGTGCCGCACCCTTCTTGGCCCGCGCCTTCCCCTTGGCATCCTTCCGCGCAGCTCGCGCCCGACGCAGATGGACCGGAGGCGGCGGCGCCGGAGGAGAATACGGCTCGAGAAACGCCTTCATCTCCTCGGTCGATCCCAGATTTCCATCCATCAACTCGAAGAACAGCTTCTCCACCAGCTCGACGTATCCTGGAAGCTCCGGCGTAATCCGCATCTCCTGCATCAACGCATACGGAATCTTCTGCCGCATCTGCGGCCATTCGCCAAAGAAGCTCTTGAACTTCGCCTGCAGCGCCGCACTCTTAGTCGCATAGACGACCGAAAGAACTGCCTCAGGAGCAGACGACAAGATCAACCGGTAAGCCGCCGAAGGAGTAGCCGCCGCCTTCCCGCCAAGCTGCATCGCAAAATCCTTCGCCTCGCCCTCGAGCGCATCGATCTCGGCCACAAAGCCCGGTCGCGGGAAGCTCTTCTTCAGCGCGTCGACATCCTTGGCGCTCATCTTCGCCGTCAGCAGCGGGAAGTTCACCGTCGCCGCGTCCGGATGAATCCCCTGCATCTGCAACTGCGTCTGCGTGTCCCGCACCTTCTCCAGCTCGACCACATTGGCCTTCGCCGAACCCCACTCGGGAGCCAGCACCTGCATCCAGCCCTCGGACTCAAGCCGCCGTATCACCCGCAGCGGGTCCTCCTCATGCACAATTTCTTCGACCTCATACCCACGTGGAAAGTCCTGGAGGGCGCTGATATAACCCTCTTCCTTCCCCGTGTCGTAGCGCCCCTGCGTCTTCTCCTCCAGCGTCCAACCCAGCCTCGCCGAGAACCGCGCCGCCCGCACCATTCGGATCGGATCCTCGATAAATCCGTAGTTACTCGCCAGCCGCAACTCCCGATTTTCGATGTCCGCCACCCCGTTCAAAGGGTCCATCAGTAGCCCATACGACCCATCGTTCAGCGAGAGAGCCATCGCATTCGCCGTGAAATCCCGCCGCCGCAGATCCTCGAGAATGGTCGCGGCCTTATAAACCGGCTTGCCCGGCTTCGGGTATGACGCCGAGAGCGTGCTGCCGACTTCCATCCGTACACCGCCCGGAAACTTCAGGTAAAGCACCTGCGTGGCGTCCGCCGAGCCTTGAACTGTAGCTCCAGCTAACTCCAGATCTTTCCGTAGCTTCAGAGCATTCCCCTGAACCACCACATCCAGATCGCGCACCGGCGAGCCACTCGTCAAATCGCGAACCGCGCCGCCTACCAGGAACAGCGTCTGTCCCTTCGCGCGCACCACATCGCGCACCGTTGCCAGCGCGCTCTTCTGTGCTGCGGAAAGCCTGTTTTCTAGCAGGTAGATGTAATCGGCCATATCCTCTGCGTACGCTCCTGCCCATCCGTTGGGTCTGCAGTTCGCCCATCACGTCAGGTAAGCCTAAACGTTGGCAAATCAGCCTTTTACGCCGCAATTCCGCCAGCGCAAAACTCGAATGTATCATAGAATTCGGTGGGTCTGCCACCTCAAACGCCCAACTTGCACCCTTTCGTAATCCATTTTCATCCGCACGACAAAACCCCATGGCCCTCTCCCGAAAAAAGGTCCTAGTCCGTCCTCTCACCGGCCCTCCCCGAGCCGGCTACCTCCCCGCGAGCGCCTTCGTCCACCACTCCCCCCCTCCCTCCGTCATCGATCTCCTCGATCTCTCCAGCCACACCCTCACCCTCCCCTTCGCCGAAATCAAGCACATCGCCTTCGTCCGCGACTTCAACCTCGACGACCCCACCGACCCCGAGCGCCTCTCCCGCCGAGCCTTCCTCACCCGCCCCCGCTCCGAAGGCCTCTGGCTCCGCCTCACCTTCCTCACCGGCGACCTCCTCGAAGGCCTCGCCCCCCTCGACCTCTCCCTCCTCGACGGCCTCATCGAAGACGCCGGCCTCTTCCTCACCCCACCCACCCTCTCCGGAATGGCCGACGCCCGCACCAACACCCACCGCCTCTTCGTCCCCCGCACCGCCATCGCCTCCCTGCAGATCCTCGCCGTCGTCACCACCCCATCCCGTCCCAAACCCACCCCAGCAAAGCCCGAACCCGAACCATCACTCTTTCCCTGAACCACCCAACCCAACTCCAAAGCCCTACAATCTCCCCATGAACCTGGTCGACCTGTCCCGCCACCTCAACGCCACCCTCCACGGCGACCCCACCGCCGAGATCACCGGAATCGCCGGCATCGAAGACGCCCGCCCCGGGCATCTCACCTTCGTCTCCAACCCCAAATACGCCTCCCTCGCCCGCACCACCCAGGCCACCGCCATCCTCGTCGAGCCGGCCTTCCCCGAGATCCCCACCACCACCCTCCGGCTCGACAACCCCTACCTTGCCTTCGCCCGAGCCATCGAGCTCTTCTACACCCCGCCCGCCTACCCACCCGGAATCCACCCCACCGCCGTCATCGCCCCCACCGCCCGCATCGGAGCCCACGCCCACATCGGCCCCTACGTCGTCATCGCAGACCACGTCGAGATCGGCCCCCACGCCGTCATCCTCGCCCACGCCGTCATCTACGAGCGCGTCCGAGCCGGCTCCCACCTCTTCCTCCACGCCCACGCCATCCTCCGCGAGCACTGCACCCTCGGCGATCACGTCACCATCCAGAACGGAGCCATCATCGGAGCCGACGGCTTCGGCTTCGCCCGCCAGAAAGGCCCCAACCCCCTCCCCGGCGGACCCTGGTACAAGATCGTCCAATCCGGCCCCACCATCCTCGAAGAAAACGTCGAGGTCCAGGCCAACGCCTGCGTCGACCGAGCTTCCATCGGCGAGACCCGCATCCAGGCCGGAGCCAAGATCGACAATCTTGTCCAGGTCGGGCACGGATCGAACGTAGGCCAGGCAACATTACTCTGCGCCCAAGTCGGCCTGGCCGGCTCCACAACCATCGGCAAGAACGTGATCCTCGCCGGCCAGGTCGGCGTAGCCGGCCACTGCACCATCGGCGACGGAGCCATCGCGACCGCCCAGTCCGGAATCCCATCCGACGTAGCTCCCGGCAAGATCGTCAGCGGCTACCCCGCCATCGACAACCGCCAGTGGCTCCGCTCGGTCGCCTTGTTCAACAAGCTCCCCGACCTCCTCCGCGAACTGAAACGCCGCCCAACCCAGTAAATCCCCTCGCGACCATCGGGAGCGCCCTGCAAAGCGGTAGACAAGTCACGAAGTGACCGCCCCCCGCGCAGGGGGCCCGTCCGGCAGGACTAGATCGTCACCGTGCGAAGCCGCAGGGCATTCCCAATCACCGAAACCGAACTGAAGCTCATCGCCGCCGCCCCGATCATCGGGCTCAGCAGCACCCCAAAAAAAGGAAAGAGCACCCCCGCCGCCACCGGAACCCCAAGAACGTTATAGAAGAACGCAAAGAAGAGATTCTGCCGAATATTCCCCATCGTCCGCTCGCTTAACCGCCGAGCCTTCAAAATCCCCCGCAGATCACCCTTCACCAGCGTGATCCCCCCTGCCTCGATCGCCACATCCGTCCCCGTGCCCATCGCGATCCCCACCTGCGCCTGCGCCAGCGCCGGAGCATCGTTCACCCCATCGCCCGCCATCGCGACGACAGCACCTCCCGCCTGCAACCGCTTCACGACCTCTGCCTTCTGATCAGGAAGCACGTCGGCTTCAAACTCAATCCCCAACCGTCCCGCCACCGCCGCGGCCGTAGTCCGATGATCCCCCGTCACCATCACCACCTTGATCCCTTCCTGCTTCAACCCCGCAATCGCCTCGACGGTCCCGTCCTTCACCGGATCCGAAACCGCGATCAGCCCCGCCACCCTCCCCCCCAGCGCGACAAAGACCACCGTCTCCCCCTCCCGCTGCATTCCCTCAGCCTGCCCTTCGGCCTCCGCCAGCCCCGGAAGACCTTCAACCATCAGCGCATTCCCCACCCGAGCCTCCCTGCCCCCCACCGTCCCCAGAACGCCCTTCCCTGTCACCGACCGAAACCCCTCCACCCTCTCCGCCTCAACCCCCCGCGCCTTCGCCCCAGCCAACACCGCCCCCGCCAGAGGATGCTCACTCCCCTGCTCCAGCCCCGCCGCCACCCCCAGCACCTCGGCCTCCTGGAACCCATCGAGCGCCACCACCCGCGTCATGGTCGGCTTCCCCACCGTCAACGTACCCGTCTTGTCGACCACCAGCACCGTCACCTTCTCCATCATCTCCAGCGCCTCGGCGTTCCGCACCAGGATCCCCTCGCTCGCCCCCCGCCCCGTCCCGACCATAATCGCCATCGGCGTAGCCAGCCCCAGCGCACACGGGCAAGCAATAATCAGCACCGCCACCGCATTCAGCAGCGCATGGGCATACCGAGGCTCCGGTCCCCACACCGCCCACGCCCCAAACGTCACCACCGCCGCCCCCACCACCACCGGCACAAAGTACCCCGCCACCACATCCGCCAGCCGCTGAATCGGAGCCCGCGTCCTCTGCGCCTCCCCGACCATCCGCACAATCTGCGCCAGCAGCGTATCCTTCCCGACCCTCTCCGCCCGCATCACAAACCCGCCTGTCCCGTTGATCGTCCCCCCGATCACCTTCGCCCCCACGCCCGTCTCCACCGGCGTAGCCTCCCCGCTCACCATCGACTCGTCAACGAAGCTCCGCCCCTCCACCACCACGCCATCCACCGGAGTCTTCTCCCCCGGACGCACCCGCAACCTGTCCCCAACCACAATCGTTGCCAGATCCACATCCCGCTCCGACCCATCCGCCTCCACCCGCCGCGCCGTCTTCGGAGCGAGCCCCAGCAGCGCCCGAATCGCCCCACTCGTCCTCGAGCGAGCCCGCAGCTCCAGCACCTGCCCCAGCAGCACAAGCACCGTAATCACCGCCGCCGCCTCAAAATAAAGCCCCAACTGCCCGCCCATATCCCGAAAAGAAGCCGGAAACATCCCCGGAGCGATCACCGCCGCCACGCTGTAAAGATAAGCCGCCCCCGACCCCAGCGCGATCAACGTAAACATATTCAGATTCCGCGTAACGACCGAAGCCCACCCCCGCGCAAAAAACGGCCCCCCACCCCAAACGACCACCGGCGTAGCCAGCGCAAACTCCACCCACCCCAACACCCCACCCGCCAAAATCCGTTGCACCGGCCTTCCCGGCAACATCTCCGAGACCATCACCGCCAGCAGAGGCAGCGTCAGCCCAAGCGACACCCAAAGCCGCCGCTCCATGCTCTCCAGCTCAGGATTCGTCTCCTCCACTTCCACCGTCCTGGGCTCAAGCGCCATCCCGCAGATCGGGCATACCCCCGGCCCATCCCGCACAATCTCCGGATGCATCGGACACGTGTATTCGACCCTTGTCGCCGCCCCCACATCGTCCGGCTCGAGCGCCATCCCACACTTAGGACAAGCCCCCGGACCCACCTTCCGCACCTCCGGGTCCATCGGGCAGACGAAGATCCGCCCCGCATCCGCCGCCTTCACCGGAGCAGCCCCCACACCATCCCGCCCCGCAAGATACTTCTCCGGATCCGCCGCAAATTTAGCCGCGCACCCCTTCCCGCAGAAGTAAAATGTCCCCCCACCCTGCTCGACCGTAGCCGCGGCCTTCGCAGGGTCCACCTTCATCCCGCAAACCGGATCGATCTTCCGATCCGGCACCTCCACAGCGATCAAACCAGCATCACGCATCCCACCATGCTAAGCCACCTCAGTTACCCCCGATACCCCATCCCCGCCAGCACCCCACGCATATAGGCAAAGCTCTCCACCACCCCCGGCATCGGATCGTTCTCCTTGATCTCGTACTCCAGGTCCACATTCCCCGGATATTTGATCGCGATCAGCGCCTTGAAGATCTCCATCACCGGCATGATGCCCTCGCCCACCGCCACCTGGCTCTCCCGCGAAGTCCCATCCGCCAGGTCCTTGATGTGCACGTCAAACAACCGCGGCCCCACCGCATGGATCGCCTCCACGACATCCGTCCCCGCCCTCATGCAGTGCCCACAGTCGATGCAGCACCCGATCCGCTCGTCCATTCCCTTCACGGCCTTTAAAACATCGAGCGGCGAAGGAAAGTTCTTATCCTCCGGACCATGGTTATGAATCGCCAGCTTGACGTCATACTCCTTCACATATTTTTCGAGCTTCGGCAGCACCTCATGCGTCGGAGCACAGACGATCACCGGGATCCCCGCCGCCTTGATGTATTCGAACTTCGGCCGGATATCCGCATCATCATCCTTGGCAAACGTAATATTCCCCGCCGCCGTCAGCTTCAAACCCGCCGTCCGATAGACCTCCGCCTTCACCTTCACCGCATCCAGCGGCGTCATCGGCAGATGAAAATCCTTCAGGTTCAGGTAAGGAGTCTTCAGCTCCTTCATAAACCCGATCAGCTTCGCCTCGTCGAACTTTCGAAACGTATAGCTCGCAATCCCCAGCCGGATCGGCGAAACCGCGGCCTTGGGATCATCGAATCCCGCAGCCCACGCAGCAGATTTTATAAAGGTGGAGGCAGACAACGCGGCAGAGGCCCGCAATACACTACGACGGCTCACGTAATTTCTCATCGCCCGAATCATAACCCGAGCGCCCCCCGCCCGGCCACAAGCTAAGTTTCAATCACAATTCCACAAAAGAAAATTCCCCTCTAACATGCGATCCAGCCACTCACAGGACGGCATATTTTGGTGGAGCTGAGCGGGATCGAACCGCTGACCTCCTCGTTGCGAACGAGGCGCTCTCCCAACTGAGCTACAGCCCCACAGTACGCCGCTTTCTTACGCAGGCGCAGCACTCGGGAACGTCTCCAAGTGTAACAGCACAGTGCCCCCACCACCAACCGCCTCAACCTCCAACCCGTCCACGCAACTCCCCCACCAACCGCTCCACATCCTCTACCGCAACTCCCCCCTGCGCCAGCCCCGCCGACCCGCCTCCCCGAGCCCCCAGTACCTCCAGCGCCACCTTCATCACCGCCCCACAATCCGTCCCATCCCCCGCCGCCAACACCACCGTCCCCCGCTCCCCCTCGACCACCCGCACAATCCCCACCCGGCCCAACCCCGCAATCTTCCCCCCCAGCACCTTCGCATATTCCACACTTCGCGCCGCCACCACCACCACCCGCCCATCGCCCAGCGTTCGTGCCTCAAACCCAGCCATCTCCTCCAGCAGCCCCCTCCGAACCTTCTCCGCCGCCCTCGCATCCTCCAGCACCCCCCCAACCTTCCCCACCAACTCCCCCACCCCCGTCGAAAGCACCCTCCCCAACTCCCCCACCGTCTCATAGTCCCTCCGAGCCGCCCGCACCGCCCGCAGCCCGCAACAGAACTCCACCCTCACCCCCTGCTTCACCTTCTCCACCCGCCGAATCACCAACCCACCGATCCGCCCCGTCGATCCGACATGCGTCCCCCCACAAGCATTCCACTCAACGCCGTCTATCTCCACCACCCGAATCGCCCCCACCCGCTCCGGAAGCTTCCGCAGGTCGCCCCGAGCCAGCATCGCCTCCGCCTCACCCCTCTCCACCGTCCCCACCGAGACCCGCCGATCCTCCCCGATCAGCCCATTCACCACCATCTCCATCCGCACCACGTCCTCACGGCCCAGCGACCCAACACTCAGATCAATCGTCGAACTCTCCACCCCCATGTGAGAGGCGCCCAGGTGAAACGAGACCGTCTCCACCCCCATCTCCCGCAGCAACACCGCCGACAACAGATGCTGCCCCGTATGCTGCTGCATATGGTCCCGCCGCCGCGCCTCATCGACCCGCCCGGTCACCATGGTCCCCGCCGTCATCGGCTTCTCGACCACATGCCAAACCTCGCCCCCAGCCTCCACCACGGCCAGCACCGGAACCTCCAGCCGGGCTCCGCTCCGAGCCACCGCCTCCAGCGTCCCCACATCCCACGGCTGACCTCCACTCTCCGGATAAAACGCCGTCCGATCCAGCGCCACCTGCCACCGGTTCACGCCATTGGCACGCGACTCCAGACGGATATCCGTCACCTCCGCCGAAAACTCCAGCATCTCCTGCGCATCGTAGTAAAGCCGTTCCGCCACGCTCAAGCCTTGCCCCCCACCGCCGCCGCCAGCGCCTCCATCTCCCTCCGGCTCCCCACGCAAAACGCCGTCCTCTGATGAATCTTCTCCGGCTGAATCTCCAGCACCCGATCCACCCCATTCGTCGCCATCCCACCCGACTGCTCGGCCACAAACGCCAGCGGATTCGCCTCATACAACAGCCGCAGCTTGCCCCCCGGCTGCTTGTCCGTCGGAGGATACAAAAACACCCCACCCTTCAGCAGCGTCCGATGGAAGTCCGCCACCAAACTTCCGATATACCGCGAGCTATAAGCCCTCCCCAGTCCGCCACTCCGCAGCGTGCCGACATAGGTCTGAAAACCCTCCGGCCACTCCGCCGCATTCGCCTCATTCACGCTGTAGTAAGACCCCTGCTCCGGCATCGCCATATGCTCGCTCGTCAGCACAAACGCCCCACTCGCCGCATCGAGCGTAAACCCATGCACCCCGGTCCCCGCCGTATACACCAGCACCGTAGACGGACCATAGAGCACATACCCACCCATCACCTGCTCCGTCCCCGCCTGCAGCATCGACTCATCCAGCCCCCCCTCCGCCAGCCGCCGATGCACGCTGAAGATCGTCCCCACATTCACATTCACGTCGATATTCGAAGACCCATCCAACGGGTCGAAGATGAAAATATACCGCCCCGTCGCCGGATCCCCATCCACCACCACCGCGCTCTCATCCTCCTCGCTCACCAGCGCCGCCACACCCTCCCGCGACCCCAGACACTCCATCATGGCGTCGTTCGCCACGACATCCAGCTTTTGCTGCGCCTCACCCTGCACATTCTCCGAGCCCTCGGCCCCATACACATCGCCCAGCCCCGCCGACCGGATCTGTGCCTCGATCCTCCGCGCCGCCAGCGTCAGCCCGCTCATCATCCACGCAAACGAGCCCCTCGCCTCACCGAAACCCGGAATCTCAAGCAGCTTCTCCTGCCCCAGAACATGCTCTTCAAACGTAGTCATCGTCTCTCGCGTCCTCAGAATTCACTCTAATCCATCCATCCCGCTCGCCGTAGCCTGGAGACAAATCACACCCCGCATTGAAATCGGCCACGGAATTCCATTTCGATCCGCCGCGCGGAGATCGACCAACCCGCCACCGCAGACACCCACCCGCCCCCATGCGCTACCCTTGAAGCATGTTCACTGGTCTCATCGAATCGACCGGCTCCATCGCCTCCGTCACCCCCACCCCCGGCGCCACCCGCATCACCATCGCCGCCTCCGCCCTCGCCCCACGCCTCCGCACCGGAGACTCCATCGCCGTCAGCGGCGTCTGCCTCACCGCCCTCGACATCACCCCCACCCACTTCTCCGCCGACCTCGCCGCCGAGACCATCGCCCGCACCACCCTCAGCCGTCTCACCCCCGGAACCACCGTCAACCTCGAACTCCCCACCCCCGCCGGCTCCCCCCTCGGAGGCCACGTCGTCCAGGGTCACGTCGACGGAACCGCCACCCTCCTCGCCCTCGATCCCATCACCCCATCGGCCCCCACCACCGACTGGCGCCTCCGCCTCCAACTCCCCCCCGCGCTCACCCCCTACGTCGTCTCCCAGGGCTCCATCACCATCGAGGGCATCTCCCTCACCGTCGCCTCCCTCCACGGCCACGAGGTCGAGATCGCCATCATCCCCCACACCTACGCCGCCACCAGCCTCCACACCCTCCGCCCCGGCGACCCCCTCAACATCGAAACCGACGTCCTCGCCCGCTACGCCGAAAAACAGCAAACCACCCCGAAGTTCGAGCTCACCGAGCAGTACCTCATCGCCAACGGCTACTGAACCGCTTCGTGCTCCTTAACAAATTGGGTGCCCCACCTTCGCGACACGTCTCACCGTCGCTAAGGTGGGCCGGAGCGCCACAGTACCCAACGCACGACCCCACACCTTCAGCGAATCTCCTCTAAGGTGGGCTCGCCACCAAATCTCAATCCGCTCCTAAGGATTCCCCGAACTCGCCGCCGGAAGATGTGGCGTAAACCGCCGCACCACGAACTCCTGAACCACGTTACTCACCGCATCCGCCGCCGTCCCCAGCAGCCCATTCCCAATCGTCAACCCCACCCCGTTGCGGTCGCTCTTCGGATAGTAAAGATTCGAGATCCCCCCCGCCGCCAGATCCCCCAGCACACTCGAATAGTTCGGCTGCCACCTCCCATTGTCACCCCGGCAGATCACCGCCGCCGCCAGCGCATACAGCGCCCGCGACCGAATCGTCCCTGTCCCCTTGTAGATGTACCGCGGATCCTGGTGCAGCACCGATGGCAGAATCGCCCCACCCACCATTCCCCCCACCACAAAGTCCCCATACGCCGCCCCGAACCGCTTCGCATACCCCTTCCCACCCTGGCCAGACCCTGGAAAGTCGTTCTGCCCCTGCTCCACCCCGGCGATTGCGGCATTCAGCACCAGGTTCCCGGGGTCCACCATCGATCGCCACGCCAACTCGAACTTCTGCTTCGACGTCAGCGGTGCCGGATGCCAGTTATACGTCACATAAAAATTCGGAATGAAGCCGATCACCTTCTGCTTCTCCTCCGCCTTCATCTCCGCCTCTGCCACCTCATGCACCGACGCGAACACCTGCACCTCGGTCGTCGTCGATCCCACCGGCAGCGCCACCCGCGGCATCTCCAGCTCCTCCCCACCATGCAGCACACCCGCCGCCCGCCCCTTGGCCAGCCCATCCGCCGAAATCGTCAACCGAAACGCACCCGCCGGAGTCCCCGGAAACTCGAACCGTCCATCGTGGTCCGTCGTCGTCTGCCGGTCCACCCCGACCGCACCCGAGAGGGTCACCTGCGCCCCCGCCACCACCCCTTCCTCCGAGTCCGTCACCATCCCCCGGATAACACCCGAAGCAGTCACCTGACCCGTCCCACCCTCACCAGCCCTCTGCGCCCCCGCCAGCCCCACAGGCACAGCAGCAGCCCCTCCCTGCCCCATCGCCGACGCAACACCCGCCAGCAGAAGAGAGATCACGCACCATCCGCATCCCATCCGCATCAACCATTCCCGCCCGTTCATCAGAAGACCACGCAAACGCCGCACCCTTCGAGCATAGCCCCTCCCACCTCCGGGTCGGAAAATCAGCCACAGGCCAAACCGCACCTCACAAAAACGGGAAAGAACGCGTTCCCAATCCAAGCCAGACCCGATCGCGCGACCTCCTGCCTCCCCGCTGCACGCCCGGGAAAAGTGCCCATCGCAACAGCGCACGCCAAGGGCCAAACCCGCCAATCAAAAAGAACCCCCACTCAACGCGCGAGAACCCGCTCCAGCCCAGGCTCCCACCACGCGAAGTACATGACCGCTGTCCAGTTTTTCCATACAACGGCCCACGTTGTACAACGCCATTCTGACCCTGATCCTTCACTTCAACGTTCGCCATCGGTATCATGGAAGACAATGGCTTTTCCGATCAAGATCTGCGTCGCATGCGAAGAAGAGTTCGAGCTCAAGCCGGACAAACCCGGCTTCGCGAACCGTTGCCCCGAATGCAGCACCCCAGAGGCTTCCGACCCCGTAACCCGCCAGCGCATGGACGCCGACGAGCGCAAGAGCACCGCCGAGGCCAACGAAGCCCGCCGCCACGCCATGCGCGACCTCCTCTATCGCAAAGACAGTTAGGCCGCCCCCCCGCACCCACCACCAACAAAATGAACCACTTCCAGCCGATCCCCATCGGCCACCGGAGTCCCCGCCCACGCCGCACGGGAGACAATCTCCCCGTTCCGCTCAAGCGCAATCCGATCACCCTTCAGACCCAGCTCCACCACCAGGTCCGCAACCGTGGAGCCCGCATCCAGCATCGCAAAACGACGCGGCTGCCCATTCAACGTCAGCGTAAGTGCCATCATTCCCTATCTTAACAGACGACCCTGCTTATTTTGACCAACCAGCTCACGCACCCAGGTGGCGAGCCGCGTCTTCACCGGAACGATCACCGGACAGGCCTCAAACACCCGCCGGCTGCACCCCATCAAAAGCTGCACCGCCTCTTCCTCGGAGCGCGTATAGGGCACATCTGTCAAGAACATACGGGAGTCGATCAGATACTCGACCGCATGGCCCAGCACCTCCAGGGCCATGCCCTGCTCCTTACTGGTCCGACGGCAAACTGCGGATGCCGTCAGAGTAGTATTGCGCGCAGCAGAAGCAACACGGTGAGATGCAGGGCGAGGCGGCGGGATAATCTCCGGGAAGGCTGCGGGCGTAGCTGCAAGGGGCATAGGTTAACTCCGTCTTAGCTCGCCTATCGGCCCGCCCCACTGATCCGTGAGGCTATCTGCCGCCCAACAAACGCACTTTGGTGCACCTTCCGCGGTCCGGCACCATCGTCCACGCCCATCCAGTCCCACCCCAACAACTAGAGCAGATTGTCTGATGGTATAGAGTTGGGTGCCCCACCTTCGCGACACGTCTCACCGTCGCTAAGGTGGGCCGGAGCGCCACGGCATCCAACGTACAACCCTACACCTTCAGCGAATCTTCTCTAAGACCCATGGTTCCGCCGAATTATCCACAGGTGATTCATCGGCCCATGCCCCTTCCCCATCGGCTCAGCCCGCCTCAGGGCCTCGGTGACATAGTCTTTTGCTCCCCTCACCGCGGCCACACTTGTATCTCCAAGCACCAGCCGGCTCAGCAGCGCGCTCGAAAGAGCGCATCCCGTCCCATGCGTCGAAGACGTCTCGATCAGGGTCCCCTCTACCCACATCCCCTGGCCTCCGACCGGCAAATAAAGATCATCCGGAGGATTCAGATCTCCACCTGTGACCAGCAGCGAAGCTCCCGGACAGAGCCTCCGCTGCACTCCCAACGCCACTTCCTCGATTTTTTCTCGAGCCCGCTCCGGCCCGATCAAGATCCCAGCCAGCACGCCAAGTTCTTCCACATTTGGAGTCACCCAATCCACCATCGGAAGCAATCTCTCCCGAAGCAGATCGACCCCCGCCGGCTCAAGCAACTCCCTCCCGGAGCTCGACCGCAGCACCGGATCCAGCACCACGACCGGTCGCGCTCCCAGCTTCTCCAGACCATCCAGATATTCGGCCACCGCGGCAACGCACTCTTCCGTTCCGAGCATCCCGATCTTGATCCCCACCGGCGGCAGGTCGGCCTGTAGGCAGTCGAGTGTAGCTCGCACGACGCCTCCCGAAACCGGATGAACCGAGATCACCCCCATCGTCGACTGCACCGTAAGCCCCGTGATGCACGATGTACCAAACAGCCCATGCGCCGCAAAGACAGCCAGATCCGCCGTCACCCCCGCACCCGAGGATGGGTCGAATCCGGCGATCGTCAAAACCGTGGGCATCAGGGACTTCGATGGCATTCAACCCATGCTACCTGTCCCTCCGGGCCCACGCCGCAAGGTAAAATCCATGTCAGCGTCCGAGCGCAATCGCATGGGAGATTCAATGGAAGCCACCGCCATCCAGCCGCAGTCCTACCCGAGAACCACTCCCGAGGGCTGGAGCCATACGCCCCAGGACCGCCTCATCGTGGCCCTCGACGTCCCCTCCGCGCATCTCGCACTCGACCTCGTCGATCGCCTCGAAGGCACCTGCCGCTGGGTGAAGGTTGGCCTCGAGCTCTACTGCGCCGCCGGGAATGTTCTCATCGACACCCTTCGTTCCCGCGACCTTCACGTCTTCCTCGACCTGAAGCTCCACGACATCCCCAATACAGTTGCCGGTGCCGTACGAACTCTGTCGAACGTGGGAGCCTCGCTCCTCACCATCCACGCCGCCGGTGGCGAGGCCATGCTCCTCGCCGCAGCCGAAGCCGCGTCCATCCATGCCCAGAGCCCCCAGCTACTGGCCGTCACCGTGCTCACCAGCATGGACGCAGCTCAACTCGCTGGAATCGGCCTGATGGTCGAGCCGGCCGTGCAGGTCCTTCGCCTCGCGCATCTCGCCCAGACCTCCGGAATCGATGGCCTGGTCTGCTCAGCGGAAGAGATCGAGCCGGTCCGAACCTCTCTTGGCTTCGCTCCATTCCTCGTCGTCCCTGGAATTCGCCCGACGGGCACCAGCATCGATGACCAGAGACGCATCGCAACGCCCCGCGACGCCATCCAGCGAGGAGCGTCCATGCTCGTCGTTGGCCGCCCCATCACGCAGGCCGGCAATCCCGCCCAGGCTGCGCAGGCCATCCTCAACGACATGGCCCGCCCAGCCTGACGCAGCAGATCTTACGCCTCGCCGTTGGCGTGTGTCACACTCGTGTCGCTTAGCCGCAGGGCCAAAGACTTCGCCGAGGCCCCACCACGCAGAAACTCGGAAAGCGCCAGTTCGACCACATCGAATCCCAGCCCGGACAACCGGTCCCGGAGATTCGAGTTCACCTTGCTCATCATGATCGTGCGGCCGACATTCAGCACATTGCAGGCAAACTGCGTCGCCTCCGCCTCCGTGACCGCAATCCGCTTCGAAGCCGGGTAGGCGGCCTCGATCTTCTCAATCGAGCACGCATCGAAGGCACCCGCAAAGTAAAGCAGGTAGCCGCCCGCCAGCGGCGCAAAGCAGGTGTCCAGGTGATAGAACCTTGGGTCGACAAGGTGTAGCGAAGTCACCGGCGTGTGCCAGGCATCGGCCACGTGGCGATGGCTCTGCAAGCACGTCCGCGAGCCGTGCGCGGCCCAGAGACGCTTGCCCTCGGCGTCGAACAGAATGTCGCCCTCACCCTCGAAGGCGGTCTCCCTCGGGGTGTCCCATACCAGGAAGCCATGGTCCTGGAGCCACTCGCGCACATGTTCCTCTTCCGGTTGGCGCTCCGTGTGGGCAAAGCTGGAGATCGCCGCGATGCCATGGTGTACCAGCGCCGTATGCGCCACGAACACCATATCCGGAGCCCCCTGACGCGCGTGCAAAAGGCGCACGTCGGCAACCAGCTGCAGCGCCCGATAAAGCTCTTTCCACTGGCTGAACGCCACATCGCGCGACGGCCGGTGCAGATTCCCCGCCATCCACGGATTGATCACATAGTCCACGTCGTACCACTGCGGCGGACACATCAGATAGGTCGGTCGGCTGAACTGGGGAGTTGGGGAGAAGTCGATTGAGGATGAACCCAATGCGGAGATTTGAAGCGACGTCGTGTTGCTCAACATAAAACAGTTCCTACCTTCGCTATGCAGTCTGCCCATCCCACCGGACAATCGTCAAGGCCCCGATGGTTAATTTCTGAGAAGGCCGTGCAAAGGTAACATCGGCGCGGATTCCCTACCGCATGAGCCTCTGAAACGGGAAGCCTGTTACCGGGAAACGCAAAAAGAGCCCGTCTCCGGGCCCTCTTCCTAACCGATCCAATGATCTTCAGCAGCTGAAATTCGCTCCAATCCTCAAACCGAACTTAGAGCTTCTCGAAGAAATCGCACGCCGAGCACGAGATATACACGCCGCCAGGAATGCTGCGCTCGCGATCCTTGACGCGCTTGACGATGCGGGTGGGCTTGGAGCACTTCGGACAATCCGTGCTCTTGTTCGTATCCATGACCTTGTTACGGTCGCCGGTCTTGGCAATCTTCGCCATTGGTACTCTCCCTGAAACGAATCTGTGTCGTACCGCCCGCCCTGCGCCGCCGCGATACTGCGCCGACGCAACCATGGCAAAGAAGCTCTCGCAACGCGAGGCCCGCGATCACGCAGAGCATAGTTTACACCAAACCGGCACTCCCCGATCCGAGCGACCTAAAACGCACTCGCGACCAGGTGATCCGGACCCGCCGCAGGCACGCCCGCTGGTGCCGGGCTCGAAGAAGCTGGAGCCGCAGGTTTCGCATCCGGAAACTGCACCCGGTTCTGCCCTCCCGGAACCGCAACCTCTCCCGGCTTGCTCAGCGTCGGAGGCTTCTTCTGCGCACTCTCCTCGCCCCCCGTCGCATCGCCCATGGCCACCTCGTGCACCGGTTCCCGGTTGAAGCCGCTCATCTCGTCCTGATCGTGAACCTCGATCGGCTTGCCCAGCGCCGCGATCTTCACCTGCGTCACCTTGTCTCCACTGAAACGGATAAACCGGATCGTCTTTGGAACCTGCCCATAGATCCACTCCTCATACCGAGCCTGCGACGGATCGTCCCCCGCGTGCTCCCTCACCTTGCTCTCAGGAGGCCCCAGCGCCGCCAGCACCATGCGATGATCCATCCCCACCAGCACATCGTGTTGCGCGATCGCCTTCTTGATCGGCTCCGGAAGCGTATCCGCATACGCCTGAACCCCGGTCTTCACTCCAAAGTCGAGCACCGGCTGCAGCAGCGCCTTCACCTCTGGCGCCGTAACCTCCGGAACCCCACCCTCGAAGACGAGCGTCACCCTCGCGCCAGTCGCCTTCTGCCCCGTGTCCGCAACCACCGGATTGTCGTTGAACGAGACATGCTTCAGAAAGCGATGTTTCTCATACGGTCCGCCATTCACATCGATAATGATCCTGTCGGGCTTGAACGTCAGCGCCGTAATCACCACCCGGTCCCCGGCCGCGGATGACTCGCCCTTGGTAAAAATCATCTTTTTGTACTCTTCCGGACTCTGCTGCAGCGGCCCATTGGCGCGCAACGTCAGCCCCGGACCCATCGGCAGCGCACGATGGGCGAACCCCTGCTCCGCGTCCAGGTCGCGTTCCAGTTCCCTTCTCCCCCGCTCGCTCAACCGGGCATCGGGCAACGGAAGATCGGTCCTCGTGAAATCAGTAGGCAAGTCCGCCGTAGCGGTCTTTTCCCCGACGACGAATACCTGCGCCCGAACCGCAGGCGCAAGACAGGCAACCGATGCAAGCAACAGAACCTTGAGAGCGGCCATAGCCGAAAACCCTCCAAATCTCACGATTCCCATCCATCCAACGCGGTGAGAAATCGATCTGGTGAGAAAATCCTGCGCCTTTTCCGTCCTTTTGACAAGCGAAGACCGCGTCGCATTCCGTGTCGTCATCAACCCTGGGAATCAGGGCAAACTCCTGACCGAATCCGGACAGGTACGGAAGATTCCTCTCCGCAAAACCTAATGCAGACGATCCGGTATCGGCGGCGGAGGCATCGGCGGAGGTGGAGCGCCTCCCGCCGGTCTTTCGGCCGACATGCTCTGCGGCGTCGCCCCTAAAATCTGCACCAGCGCCGGAGCCTTCGCGGCCTGCTCTTCCATGGCCGTATGCGCTGCCGGAGGAGCAACGACAACCTCATACCCCGCTGGAAGAATCGGAACATGGGTATAGTTCCACGCATAGTCCCGTGTCGTCCGGTAGATCACCACCACCGCACCCATCAGCACAAGCAATGAAAACAACCCCGCCTCCGGCCCAAAATCCCCGCCTGAAAGCCATTCCGGCCCGCCTGTGCTGCCTTGAATCGCCGCAGCCCTGCCCGTCTCGACCGCCAGCCCACCCGCCACCGGAAGCCCAAACAACACCCCAAGCGCCGCCACCAGCCCAAAATGCAGCCCCCATGACAGCCAGACTCCGTGGGTCCTCAGCCAGCCCAGCGAGAGCAGGAGCGTCACCAGCATCGCCGCCAGCACGCCTGCGCTTGTACTGAATGGATCCCGCCACACGGCGAATCCCGCCCCGGCCATCATCAGAATCACCGCCGTCGTCGGCCCCACCGCGCCGATCAGGCAACGAAACGGATACCCCCGGAACGCGATCTCAGCCGTCAGCGCCGCAACCCCGATGGCAGCAAGACCCACCAGGGTTGAGCGAATTGCGTCCACCTGCCCGGTCACCCGCACATGAAGATGCAACGAAAACAGCAGAGGCAGTAACGCCGCCACCACCATCCCCCAGCCGATGCCAAGCCCCAGAGACCACTCCCGCGCAGCACTTGCCCGTCGCGGAAGCGACACCATCACCCGCGCCGGAACTGTCTGCCGGGCCATCACCTGGAGCGCCCGAAATCCCAGGACCAGCAGGAATAAGTGGAAGCACGCCTCCAACAGACTCCGTCCCGCAACCAATCCCAGCCGAGTCGAAAATCCACTCGCCGCTCGGGCCGACAGTGCGCCCGCGCCAAAGTACCACGCCGTAAACCCGGCGAACAGCAGCAGGTCGGGTGTTCTTCTCGCTCGCGCGGTGTAGCCATACAGGGGAGCAGGGGTGGTTGGCGGCAAAGGCAGCACTCTCTTTGGAAGATGGCTTCGAAGACTACCCCGCGATTCGCCGGAGAGCCTCTCGGGGCCAGTTAGGTAGACGTGTAGAACTGCGCGATATTGCGAAACTTCTCGTACCGCCGACCCAGCAGCTCCGCCAGCGGCATCGCCCGTATCTCATCGAAGTGCACTGTCAGCCGCTCTTCCAGCAGGCGCATCGCCTCCGGCGGATCGTTCTGTCCCCCACCCTTCGGCTCCCGTACTACTTCATCCACGCACCCCAGACGCTTCACGTCGAACGACGTATATTTCAGCGCCGCCGCCGCCAGCTGCTTCTTGCCGGCGTCCTTCCACATAATCGACGCGCCCGCCTCCGGCGAGATCACCGAATACACCGAGTTCTCCAGCATCAGGACGCGATCCGCGACCGCCAGCGCCAGAGCCCCGCCCGATCCACCCTCACCCGTAATCGTCGCGATCGTCGGAACCCGCAGCCGCGACATCTCCAGCAGGTTTCTGGCAATCGCCTCTCCCTGCCCGCGCTCCTCCGCGCTGATCCCCGGATAAGCCCCGGTCAGATCCAGAAAGGTAAAGATGGGCCGTCCGAACTTCTCGGCGATCTTCATCGCCCGCAGCGCCTTCCGGTAGCCCTCTGGCTCCGGGCTGCCAAACTTCCGCGCCACCCGCTCCTTGAGGGTTCTCCCCTTCAGGTTTGCGATCACCAGAACCGGAGTCCCATGAAAATAGGCCATCCCACAGCTCATCGCAGGATCGTCCCCAAAGGCTCGATCGCCGTGTATCTCACTGAAGTCGGTAAAGATCGCCTGGATGAAGTCCATCGGGTATGGTCGCTGCGGGTCGCGGGCTAGCTCGGTGCGAACCCACGCCTCGGGTGTCGGCGCTGCAGCCGGGGCCGGTCGTGTCGTTTCCTGTTCTGCCATCATCTGGTCCGTATGTCCAAGCCGGGAATATCCGGTCCGTATTTCCAATTCGATTGTATGTCACCCGCCCCCGCATACCGTCAGCGACCCCTCAGAACGCTCGGCCAGCCCGCGTCATACTCCCCCCGCAGGAACAGAAGCAGCGAGAACAGTAAACAGTAGATCAACTGTGTCCCAGCCGTAGCCCAATCCTGCCGCAGCGTCACCCCCAACATGAGCGCCGGCATCAGGAGCGATCCCGCCACCAGCACCCAGCGCGTCATCAGCCCAGTCAGCAGCGCCACCCCAATCGTCAACTCGATCACCGGCAACACCACGCCGAAGCCATGGACAAACCCCGCCGGCAGCGGAGTATCCGCCATCTGCTTCACCATCCCCGCGGCAAACGCCCCATCCCCATGCAACAGCCGGATCGCGCCATGCCCCAGAAAGTCCATCCCCATCGCGGCCCGCAACAGCACATAGGCCAACCTCCGCTCACCCTCATTCGACATCGCCACCCTCCTCGAAAGCTCTCGTCCCCTGGTGAAACACCATCTGCCAGCGCTCATCCCGCATCACCCAAAGCGAAGACCGCAGCGTCTCGACCGTCTCCATACCCACCGCCCGCCGAACTGCCCGATAGGTCGCCAACACCACCCCATCGGCCAATCCTGCGATCTTGAAATCCCGCAGCGAGATCTCCCGCTCCGACTCCCCCGCAAGCTCAGCCAGGATCTCCGCCCGCGTAAACGTCCTTCCGCTCGCCCCGAACTCGCGGAACTCCTCGGCCAGCATCGAAGACATCGCCCCGGCATCCTTGCGCACGGAGGCCTTGAACATCTCCTCTTCCAGCCTCCGAAGATGCTCCTGCAGCGCATCCAAATCCATCAGTCGATCACCCTCACGCCGCCCGCGCCCACCAGCTCCTCCACCCGGTCGATAAACAGTCGATCCGCCGAGACCATACAGCCCTGCGGCTCCAGCACCGCGCAGAACTCGCCCGGCTCCTCCAGGTCGAGCAGTACCCGCCCGGTCCCCGGAGCACCCATGAACACCGCATACAGCTTATCCAGCATCAGCGCATCCGGAGCATGCAGAGGAATCTTGATCCGCAGCGACTCCGGAAGCCGCAGCTTCACATCCTCCAGCGCCTGAATCGAATTGATCGCCAGCTTCGGAGCCGAATCCTCCTCACCCCGCAGCGACCCGCGAATGACGACAGGAACATCGATCTTCAGCTTCTCCGCCAGCTTCCCATAGCTCTGCGGAAACGCGATCAGCTCAATCTTCCCAACCGTGTCCTCCAGAAACGCCTGCGCATACATCTCGCCGGAGCGTTTGCTCTTGGCCACCTTCAACCCGGTAATCACCCCCGCGATGGCAATCTCGTTCTGGTTCTCATTCCCGCCGCCCCGCCGAAACACCTGCGGCTCCGGCTTCATCTCGCAAGCCGTCGCCGTGTCGAAGACTTTCATATTGCGTAACTTTTCCCGATACTTATCCATCGGGTGGCCCGAGACGAAGAACCCCAGCACGTCCTTCTCATTCTGCAGCCGAGTATGCTCATCCCACTCGGCAGCCGGAGGAAGTTCATCCTCCTTCGCCGTCCCCTTCACCGGCACATCGTCGAAGATCCCGAACAGCCCATGCTGCCCTGCCGCCGCATCCCGCTGCGCCTTCTGCGCCCGCTCCATCGCTCGATCGAGCGCCGCCATCACCCGCGCCCTCGGCCCAAACGAGTCCATCGCGCCCGCCTTGATCAGCGACTCCAGCACCCGCTTGTTCAGCAGCCGCAGATCCACCTTCTCGCAGAACTCCCACAGATTCGCGAACCCCTGCTTGCCCTCCGCCTGTAATCCAGCCCGCACATCGATGACGGATTGGATCGCATTATGTCCGACATTCTTGATCGCCGCGAGCCCAAACAGAATCGTGTCCCCAACCGGAGTAAAAGCCGTCGAGGAGACCTGCACGTTCGGCGGAGTCACCGAGATATTCATCTCCCGACACTCCTGGATGTACTTGACGACATTCTCCGGCTTCGACGTTTCGCTCGTCAGCAGCGCCGCCATGAACTCCGTCGGATAGTGCGTCTTCAACCAAGCCGTGTGATACGCCAGCAGCGCATAAGCCGCCGAGTGCGACTTATTAAATCCATACCCCGCGAACTGCGCCATCAGATCGAAGATCTTCCCGGCCATGTCCTTCGGATGCTTCTTCTCCGCCGCGCCGGACATGAACCGCTCCCGCTGCTTATCCATCTCGGCAGGATCCTTCTTACCCATCGCCCGCCGCAGCAGGTCGGCTTCGCCAAGCGAATAACCCGCGAGAACGTTGGAGATCTGCATCACCTGTTCCTGGTAGACGATGACCCCCAGCGTCTCCTTCAGCAGTTGCTCCAGCTCCGGCAGCAGATACTCGACCGCCCGCCGACCCCACTTGCGCTCGATGAAGTCGTCGATCATCCCACCCTGGATCGGTCCCGGCCGATACAGCGCATTCAAAGCCGTCAGATCTTCAACAGTCGTCGGCTTATAACGCCGCAAAACATCCCGCATCCCACCCGATTCAAACTGGAACACCCCCGACGTCAGCGCCCGGTGAAACACCTGTTCATACGTCTTGTGATCATCCAGCGCAATCGTCGCCAGATCCACCGTCTCCCCGCGATTCGACAGAATCAGCTTCAGACAGTCATCGATCACCGTAAGCGTCGTGAGCCCCAGGAAGTCCATCTTCAGCAGGCCCATCTTCTCGACGGCCTTCATGTCATACGCCGTAACCACGGCCTCATCCTTGGTCCGCGTCACCGGCACCAACTCCGTCAGAGGCTGCGGAGCAATCACCACCCCCGCCGCATGAACCCCCGCCCCCCGCACCAGCCCCTCCAGCCGCAGCGCCGCGTCGATGACTTCCCTGATCTTCGGATCCGACTCATAAGCCGCCGCCAGCGGTGGCGAGTCCTTCAGAGCCTGGTCGATCGTAATCCCGATCGTCGCCGGAATCATCTTCGCGATCCGGTCCACCTCCCCATACGGCATATCGAGCGCCCGCCCAACGTCCTTGATCGCCGCCTTCGCCGCCATCGTATTAAAGGTGATGATCTGCGCGACCTGGTCATTCCCATACTTCCGCCGAACGTACTCGATCACCTCGCCCCGGCGATTCATGCAGAAGTCGATATCGATATCCGGCATCGAAACCCGCTCCGGATTCAGAAACCGCTCAAAGAGCAGCTCATTCTGCAGCGGATCGACGTCCGTAATCTCCATCACATAAGCGACCAGCGATCCCGCCGCCGACCCACGCCCCGGCCCCACCGGAATACTCTGCTCCCGCGCATACCGGATAAAGTCCCACACAATCATGAAGTAGCCGGGAAACTTCATGCTCTTGATGATCCCCAGCTCCCGGTCCAACCTCGCCTCATACTCCGCGATCGTGTGCTTCAGCAGCCCCCGCGACCGCAGATGCGCCACCGCCGTATCCAGCCGCTTCTGCAACCCCTTCCGGCACACATCCTCGAAGTATTGATCCAGCGTCATCCCATCCGGGCACTCGAACACCGGAAACGGATCGTCCACCTTCGTCATCTTCAGGTTGCACCGGTCGACAAACTGCATCGTCCGCGTGCAGACCTCCGGAGTCTGCGCAAACGTCCGCAGCATCTCCTCCGCCGTCTTGATGTAGAACTCCTGCGTATCGAACTTGAAGCGGTTCGGGTCGTTCATACTTCCCGCAGTCTGCACGCACAGCAGGATCTCGTGCGCCCGCGAGTCATCCGCCCCCACATAGTGCGCGTCGTTGGTCGCGATCAGCGGAATATCCAGATCCCGTTCCAGCTTAAACAACTGGTCGCAGACCCCTTTATCCGGAGCCAGCCCATGGTCCTGAATCTCCAGAAAGTAGTTCCCTTTCCCGAAGATGTCCTGATACTGCCCCGCCGCCGCCTTGGCCTCGTCGTACTTCCCCGCCATCAGGTGCTGATTCACCTCACCCGCCAGGCACCCCGAGAAGCCGATCAGCCCCTCCGCGTGCTTCGCCAGAAAGTTCTTCGAAACCCGCGGCTTCCGGTAAAACCCATGCAGCGCCGCCTCCGAAGTCAGCCGAACCAAATTCCTGTACCCGGCCTCATTCTCCGCCAGCACCAGCATATGGTTGTACTTGTCGCCCTCGGGAGCCGCCCGGTGGTCATCGTTCTTACAGATGTAGAGTTCGCACCCCAGGATCGGCTTGATCCCCTTCTTCTGCATCGCGTCGAAGAAGTGGACCGCCCCGAAGATGTTGCCATGGTCGGTCATCGCCGCCGCCGTCTGGCCGATCTTCTTCAGGTGTCCAGCCAGCTTGTCGACGTCGCATGCTCCATCGAGGAGCGAATAGTCCGTATGAAGATGTAGATGGGTAAACTCTGCTGCCATCCCTCTAGTTTAGTTCTCCCTACGCTGTTGGAAAATGGGTCGAATCCCGCACCCGCTCATTGCCCCGCCCCGATCGGCCATGGCATCCTGCTTCGATCGGGAGTAACAACCCGGATACGGAGCGCTTCATTCCCTGGAATCCAAGGGCCCCTCGTCCAATCCCAACGCAATCCAAATTCCTTCCCGCCGCGTTATCTGACAGAACCCCCCGGGCCCTTCCATAAGTATCCGTCCGATCGCGAGTTGGTCGCCTTACTCCGAGCAGTCCAATCCCAGCGTTCGCCCCTGCTTTCCCCCGTGAAGGTACCTTGACGTCCACTAAAACGCATGACCGGATCCTTCTCGTCGACGACGATGAGATCATCCTGGATCCCGATCTCCTCCGCGCCCACCTCACTCCGGTCGAGCGCACCGGCCACCTGCACAAACTGCTCGAAGGCGTCGTCGTCTCCCCCGGAAAAGACGAAGCCCAGCTGCGGGGTCCCAATCCGGGAAGGGATACCTGAACGCCGGGTCATCCACCCCGCATGCGCCTACCCCCGGAGCTATACTTCACCCCAGCGAGCCCTCCGGACTCCGTTCTTAACCCACCCTGAGGCTTCCCAATGAGAAGCATTCTTCTCGTAGACGATGATGAGATCGTACGATCCTCCTTATCAGTCCTCTTCCAGGCAGTTGGCTTCGAAGTAACCGCCGCCGCCTCTGCACCCGAGGCCCTCAAGCTCATCGTGTCGAGGACCTTCGATGTCCTGCTCAGCGACCTCCATATGCCCGCGCCGGGAGATGGCCTCACCGTCGTCGGAGCCATGCGTCAAGCCAATCCTGACGCCGTCACGCTCATCCTCACCAGCTTCCCGGAGATGGATATCGCCGCCCAGTCCATCATCCGTCAGGCCGACGAGATCCTCATCAAGCCGATGAACCTGAGGAAGATGGTAGACGTCATCGAGCGTCGCCTTAGCTTCGGCCCACTTCCCAAACCCTCCGTGGAGAGTGTCGCAGCGATCTTAGAGCGTTCTATCGAGGAGATCGCCGACCAGTGGTTTCAACGCGTCCAGTCTGACGAGAGGCTGCAGCTCATCTCCTTGAGCAGGGTCCAGCGATGCGGCCATCTCCTTGCGCTCCTGCACGATCTCGTCGACCGCCTGCGCGACTCCAGGGAGTTGGGAAGCGCTTCAGAGCCGTCCGTGGCGGCCTACCGCCATGGCATCCTGCGCCGCCAGCAGGGGTCCTCCGTTGCCATGATGATCGAGGAATCCCGCCTCCTCCAGGTGAGCCTCTTCCATGTGCTTCAGGACAATCTCGCCCGGATCGATTTCAGTCGTCTCCTGCTCGACGTCATGACGGTAGCCGACGAGGTGGATTCGCAACTCAAGCAGGCCGTTGAGGCGTACCTGGATGACTCGGACCATGTCCTGAGCGCTCCCATCTGGGCCGGACAACCCTATAGCGCGGGACGATAGTGTGCGCCCCGATCGCCGCGCCCCGATCCCTGCGCCCCGATATCCGGTAACGGAGGGCATCTCGTCTCCCCGGAATCTTGCAGCTCGCTACCCGGAAGTGGCCGGCACCCTCGTGTTCCACCATTCCCACATTGAAGTTCACACTGAAATCTCGTCCGAATACGGAATGGCGGGGTTGCGTACGATAGCGGACATAGCGCTATAATCGCACTACAAGGGGTCTCCTGAGATTCCGGGGCCTCTCCGGAAGGCCACGACGTGAAAAAAGTTCTCTTGGTGGACGGCGACGAGGAAGTGAGTTCTGCCCTTTCAAACCTGCTTACAAAGATCGGGTTCGATGTAACCCTTGCCAACGATGTACGCAGCGCGCTCAAGCTCATCGTCTCCGATCAGTTCGACGTCCTCGTCAGCGATCTGCATATGCCCTCTGCAGGCGACGGTTTCACCGTAATCGGGGCGATGCATCATTCCAACCCCGAAGCCATCAATCTTCTGCTCACCAGTTTCCCCGAGATGGATATCGCGGCGCAGACCATCGCGCGGCAGGCTGATGAAATCCTCATCAAGCCCATGCCCACCGCGGAACTCGTCGCAGCGATCAATCGCCGACTCGAGGCTGGCCGCAACCCGACGACCACCGTCGAGAGCGTGGCGGCCATCCTCGAGGACTCCGCGGAGGCCACCATCGCGGCATGGCTTGCCCGGGTCGAGCGCACACCGGCGCTTGCATCGACCGCAGTGTCGGAGCCTCGCAGAACCGGACACCTCCCCGAGTTACTGGGAGACCTGGTTCTTCGCCTCCAGTCGTCCATCCCGGCCGGAACTCATCACGGCCCACAATCTGCCGCCGCGCGACGCCATGGCGTGCTTCGCAGGGAGCAGGGATATACCGTCCCGATGATCGTTGAGGAGTCCCGCCTCCTCCAGGTCAGTATCTTCGAAACCCTCCAGAACAACCTGGCGCGGATCGACTTCAGCCGCGTCCTCGGCGACGTCATGATCATCGCCGACGAGGTCGACGCCCAGCTCCGACAGGCCGTCGAGGCCTTCCTCGTGAGCGCCGCCGAATTCCAAAACCATCCGCTACCTCACCAGCCGATGGGGTCGCCGGAAGATAGCGGTTCGACCTGAGGGAATCTACGATCAAGTCGGCCATGTTGACTCCGGAAAGCACCAGGCTGTCCGATAATCGAATCCAGAACATACCACTCTGGTAAATCCGGTTTCTGTCCAGTTTTTCCATGCAACGGCCCATCTTCTGCGCATCGAAAAGTCTCTGGTGAAACATTGGCAATTCAGCGACCGCCTCCCATAACCCCTTTAGAAAACCACGATTACAGCAATGCACCCAAAACGAGGCAAAACAGACCACTTGACGAGAAGAATTCCACCCAGTGGTCCGACCTCTCGCCCCGTTCACAAGCTACCCTGGAGCGGATTGCCTGTTGGTATAGAGTTGGGTGCCCCACCTTCGCGACACGTCTCATCGTCGCTAAGGTGGGCCGGAGCGCCACGGCATCCAAAGTACACCCCTACACCGTCAGCGAATCTACTCTAGCCGGGAAATACATCAAAGGGGAGTTTCCCGGAGTTGTCCTGGGCAAGAACCGCCACCTGATCCGGATCGGCTGGATTGTAACGAATCGTCACCAGCGGATTCCCGTTGGAGAGCCGCTCTGCGGCGTTGTGGCTCATCGGAGTGGATCGGACGTAGCCGCCGTGGTACTCCCCGTTCAGCCGGAAGTGGAAGGCCGCCTCGATCTGGTGCCCGTTCGAAAATGACGCCGATTCATCCTCGACCGGCACAATCGTCCACCGGTTGATCTCGGCCATAGTCTGAGGCCACGATACCGCCTGCGCGATCAGCTTCTGGCGACGCGACTCACGCAGGCGCCGCTGGATGTAGTCGATCAGGAAGATGCCAGCCATCTGCAAATATTAAGGGCGAATCGCCTCCCGTTCAACCCCTCGCTCCGCCCGATTTTGACGTGACGCGTCTCTCAGCTTGCTCCCTTGGCAGCCGATAGAACCTTCATGGTGTCCCTCGTCTATATCAGCTCAGCCGTACAGCTCTTCTCTGCAGCCGAGCTGGTTGCGCTCCTCGAGAAGAGCCGCACCCATAACGATCGTCTTGGCCTCACCGGAATGCTCCTCTACAAGGACGGGAACTTCATTCAGGTCCTCGAGGGCGAAGACGATGCTGTCGAGTGCCGCATGAGCATCATCGCTGCCGACCCTCGCCATCGCGGGATCATCCGTCTCCTCAAGCGGACCATCGAGCAGCGCCACTTCGTCGGCTGGTCCATGGGCTATGCCAATCTGAAGGACGTCGAACTTCGGGATGTCCCCGGCTTCAGCGAGTTTGCCGACGTCGCGCTCGATGCAGACAGCTTCGTCTCAAAACCGAACCAGGCCGTCAAGCTCCTTCATATCTTCAAGCGCAACGTCTAACCGCAGAGACTCGTCGCCAGATCAACATATAGGTCCACGCACTCCAGCAGCTCCTTCTTGGCGATCCGCTCACCGTTCGTGTGTGCCACGTGGATTGATCCCGGCCCCAGCAGAAACGGTTCGCCCCAGTTCGTCAGCGTCGGAATATCGGTCGCAAACTTCGCGATCATCGTCGGCAACGATCCTACCCGGCGCATTCTCACGTACGAGAGGTCCAGCGAAAACGCGACATCGATCTTTCCGCCCACGGCCTCGACGATCGCCCGCTTCACCACCTCCGACGATCCCACGGTCCGGATCAGCAGATGCGCCTCCGCCTTATCCGCAATCACGTTCGGAGCTCGACCACCCTCGATCAGCCCAACGTTCACCGTCGTCGGCCCGATCTCCGGCTCAACCGGCAGATCGAGCCTCCGGATTGCCTCCAGCGCGTCCAGCAGCTTGTCGATCGCCGACTCCCCAAGCTCCGGATAAGCCGAATGCGCCATTCGCCCACTCGCCCGCAGCTCAACCCGCAGAGCTCCCTTGGTAGCCAGCGCCAGCCGATTATCCGTAGGCTCGCCATTGATCAGGAAGCGCGATCCCCGCGGACTCCGGTTGGCAGCCTTCGCCCCAGCCGAATCCCGCTCCTCACCGACAACGAACAGGAGCCCAACCTTCACCCCACCCTCGCGCAGCCGATCCGCAGCCGCAACCTGGGCCGCGATGATCCCCTTCGCGTCACAGGTTCCCCGTCCATACAGATATTCATCGTCCTCAGTACAGCCAAAGTACGGCGGAACCGTATCCATATGCGTCGACAGCACCACCTCCGGAGTCACACCCGGCATGCTCGCATAGACGTTGAACCGCTCACCCTCCCCGCCATCGTGCAGCGTCACGCGCTCCGGCTGCGAGACCGCCATGCGCTCCACCTGATAGCGCTGCCCAACAAGATACTCGTGCAGAAACTCCCCGGCCGGGGCCTCATGGTAGGTAGTGGATTCAATGTTGACGAGCTGCCGCGTGAGTTCAATCGGATCGGGAGTCATTCCCGTCCAGAATAACCGACGACCCGCGCCTCATCATGCATCCCGTCCAACATGGTGTATTCCGCATCCATACCGGTAAACTATCCCTGCCATGCCGAACCCACCAGAGGTCCAACCATTCATCTCGCACGTCCGCGCCGTAGAAGACCTCCAAGGTCCCGCCGGACGCCTCGAAGCCCTGCTCAACACGGGCAGCCCCGACGCCCCCTACACCGCCATCCTCTGCCACCCCCATCCCCCCAGCGGCGGAACCATGCATAACAAGGTCGTCTACCATGCCATGAAGGCCTTCACCGCCCTGGGAATACCGGTCCTCCGCTTCAACTTTCGCGGAACCGGCCTGAGTGAAGGCCACCACGATCACGGGCACGGCGAGCAGAACGACGTCCGCGCGGGTCTGAGCTGGCTCGAACACAACTTCAAACTGCCCACGATCTTTGCCGGCTTCTCCTTCGGAGCCAACGTTGGGATGCGAGCCTGCTGCGGCGACGTGCGCGTCCGGGGAATGATCGGCCTTGGTCTGCCCGTTCAAGCCGCGGGACGAGACTACACCTACGGTTTCCTGCCCAAGTGCAACGTCCCCAAGCTCTTCATCAGCGGATCGCAGGACGAATTCGCCCCACCCGACGTCATGCGCTCCATTCTGGCCAGGGCAGAAGAGTCCAAGCGCCTCGTCTGGATCGAGGGCGCCGATCACTTCTTCCAGGGAGTTCCGACGTCACCAAGACCCAAGCTCGACCAGATGCAGACCGAGATCCGATCCTGGCTCGCCTCCGAGTTCCGCCTGGCCTGAACACGCCCTGTCGCGTCAGGCGCTCGCCATCGGCCCGTTCAACCAGCGGTGCATCGCCTGGTTGCACTCATCCGGCATCTCCTCGAACGCAATATGCCCCGCACCCTCGACCACCACCAGCCGAGAACACTGCAGGGCCGCCTGCAGATGACCCGCAGAAGAGATCCCAACCGCTCTGTCGCGGTCGCCCCACACCAGCAGCGTCGGAGTCTTCGCAATCCGCCCAAGCTCCCGCTGCAAGATCCGCATATCCTCATGCCACAGACTGACGATGCCAAGGATGTGCTCGACCGTCCCCGGGATCCGCAACCCGTCGGTATACCCCTCGAGCGAGCCATCCGTCACCCTCAGTGGGTCCCCATACATGCGCCGCAGCGAGATCGCATGCAGCGGTCGCGGCAGATAGGGCACCACCCGCGCCAGCAGCCTCCCCACACGCGTCTGGTAAAACTTCACCAAAAAATGCCCCAGGTCGCAGAACGGATTCGCCGGAGCAAACAGGATCAGGCTCCGGACCCGCTCCGGATGACGCGCCGCGAACATCATCGCAACGGCTCCTCCGTGGGAATGCCCCGCGACGTCCGCCCGATCCAAATTGAGAGCCTGCATAAATCCCGCCAGCCGATCCGCTGTAGCCGCCATGCTCGCGTCGAGCCCCGAAACCCGCTGTGACCGGCCCATATTCGCCATGTCAACCGCATAGACCGTCGCATCTTTGGCAAGTTCCCCGATGTTCCGTCGCCAGTTCGAGACCGAGCCTACCAAACCATGCACCAGCACGAGGGGAGGGCGCGGGCCCGAACCCGCGACCCCGAAGTGCACCTGCACACCGTCCACCATCACAAAATCTTCCTGAAGCAGAATCTCCTGTTGCAACGTCGCACACCTTTTCCCGTTTGGCGGGCCCTCATCCACCCTAAATGTTACGGGACTGTGAATCTACAGTAAAGCACCAATCTTTCAGAGCGTGAGGATTCCGCAACGACCGTCCCGAACGCCAGACTGCAATGCAGTTTGACTACTGTGACCGCCGCCTCGCAGACAATGGAGACTAAGAGATAACTCTCCGGTTGCATGTCAGAAACGTCCAAATTGGAACGCCAGATCGGAAAGACCGAGAATCCTTTATATGGAAGAGCCTATGATTATCGGAATAGGCCAAACTAAGGAACATCGAATTACCACGCCATCCGATCCTGAGCTTGAAAATACTTTGGCATTCAAATTGCACAAGTAGCAATGCGAGGAACAAATAGATTGATGAAAGAGGCCTTCCAGACCCGGGTTCTAGCCCTCGCGCTCGCCATTGCGACGCTTGGTGCCTGCATTCTTGCGGGCCTCAACCTGGCTCAGGAGTCGCATTCCGACGTACCCTCCGACGGCGTCACCTGGATCGAATCCGCCAACGGTCTCTACGCCGATCACGTCCCAGCCGGTTCCCCCGGTCAACGCGCCGGAATCCGCCAGGGCGATCTCCTTCAGGCCGTCAATGACCATCCCATCCTGCGCTTCCCAACCTACGTCCGCGAAATATATCACAGCGGGACCTGGTCGCACGCCACGTACTCGATATCGCGCGCCCTCAACAGCTCCGCCGCCACCCAGCGCGGCTATGCGAAGTTCGGTGTCGAGGTCATCCTCGAACCCCTCGATCAAAGCGTCAAACAGCTTCTGCGCCTGATCGGGTTGGTCTATCTCTCGATCGGCCTCTACGTTCTCTTCCGGCGCTGGACTGCGCCCAAATCCACGCACTTCTACGTCTTCTGCCTGGTCTCGTTCGTCCTCTATACCTTCCGGTACACCGGCGAATTCGACCTGCTCGACCAGATTATCTTTTGGTGCAACACCGTCGCCGCCGGTCTTCAGCCCGCGCTCTTCCTGCACTTTGCCGTTACGTTCTCGCAGTCCCCAATCCAGCGCAGGACCACCTTTCGCCACAACCTGGTCGTCGCGATGCTCTACCTCCCCGGCCTGATGCTGGTCGCGCTCCAGATCACAGCCATACAGGTCTGGTCCGCTACCGAGCTCCTCCGCCATCGCCTCGATCAGATCGATCTCGGCTACCTCGCCCTGTATTACGTCATCGCCGCAGTCGTCTTCAGTATCCGTTATAACCGCACCCAGTTCCCGCTCCAGCGCCAGCAGCTCAAGTGGCTCACCCGCGGGACCATGGTCGCGGTCATCCCGTTCACCTCCCTTTACGTGATCCCCTACCTCGCCGATTGGGATACCCCCTCCCTCGTCGTCAAGCTCTCGGGCCTCTCGCTCGTCCTTATTCCCCTCACTTTCTCCTGGGCCATCGTCCGCTATCGCCTCATGGACGTCGACCTCATCTTCAAGCGGGGCGTCACCTACACCATCGCAACCGCCACCATCGTCGGCCTCTACTTCGGAGTTGTCGGCCTGACCGCCGAGATCCTCCACCCCCACCTGCAGAGTCTCGGAACCTGGGGTCTGGTCGCCGCCACCATTACCACCGGCCTGCTCTTCGATCCCCTCAAGCGCATGATCCAGGGCCGCGTCGACCGCATCTTCGATCCCAAGCGCTTTGACTACCGTGAGACCCTGGTCGAGTTCGGCCGCGGCCTCAACTCCCAGACCGACCTCCGCGCCCTCCTCGACGCGATCGTCGAGCGCCTTCCCCAGACGCTGCTCGTCACCCGCATCGCCGTCTTTCTCGATGCCGACACCACCTTTGAGACCAACTACCGCGGCCGCACCTTCGAACTCGCTGCCTCTCACGGCCTCACCAACCTCAAACCCGAAGACCTCAAGGAACTCGACACCGGCTTCTTCGACTTCGACCGCTTCGGGGCCGAGAATCACCTCTTCTTCGAAAATCCCCACCACGCCATTGCCCTGCCGGCCGCCCAGCAGAGAAGCGCCAGCCGACTCGACCTGAACTACTATCTGCCCTGCCGCGTCGCCAACCGTGAGGGAGCCGGAACCCGCACCGTCGCCGTCATCGGCCTTGGTCGGACCAATGACGGGGATTTCCTCTCCTCCGAAGACATGGAGCTACTCGAATCGCTCGCCGGCTACATCGGCATCGCGATCCAGAACGCCAAGCTCTACAGCCGGCTCGAGGACAAGATCTCGGAGTTCGAGCGACTCAAGGAGTTCCACGAAAATATCGTGGAATCCATCAACATCGGCATCTTCGCCGTCGATCTCAGCGGCCACATCGGTTCCTGGAACACCCAGATGGAGACCATGTACGGAACCCGCCGCGCCGAAGCCCTCAACCAGCCGCTCGAGGCCATCTTCCCTCCGGAGTTCGCCACACGGCTCGACAGCCTTCGCGACGAGGTCGGAACCCATACGCTCTACAAGTACCGCATCACCCTGCCCTCGGGCGAGGCCCGCATCGCCAACATCGCCATCGCGCCCCTGGTCACCCGCGACTTCGTCAAGGTCGGACGCATCATCCTGGTCGACGACATTACCGACCGAATCCAGCTCGAGACCCAGCTCACCCAGGCCGAAAAGCTGTCCTCGATCGGCCTCCTCGCCGCCGGGGTCGCCCACGAGGTCAATACCCCGCTGGCCGTCATCTCCAGCTACACCCAGATGCTCACCAAGCACATGCGCGACGACGCCAAGGTTGCGCCCGTCCTCGAAAAGATCACCCAGCAGACCTTCCGAGCCTCCGAGATCGTCAACGGCCTGCTCAACTTCTCGCGCACCTCCGGCTCCGAGTTCACCTCCATCGACCTCAACCAGCTCCTGCGCGACACCAGCACGCTGCTCGAGCACCAGTTCAAGACTGCCGCTGTCCGCGTTGAGATGGCCCTCGACGCCAGCCTGCCACGCATCCACGGCAACCAGGGCAAGCTCCAGCAGGTCATCCTCAACCTCATGCTCAATGCCAAGGACGCCATGTTCGGCGTGCCCAGCGCCACCCTCCGCATCGCCACCGGACAGGACTACGGCTCCGCCAAAGGCTCCGGCGTCATCTTCGCCACCATCCAGGACTGCGGCGGAGGCATCGAACGCGAACATCTCCACCGCATCTATGACCCTTTCTTCACCACCAAGGTCAAACCCCAGGAAGGGCAACACAAAGGCACAGGCCTGGGCCTCGCCGTCACCTACGGCATCATGCAGGAGCACGCCGGGAAGATCCAGGTCGAAAGCGAGGTCGGCGTCGGAACCACATTTCGCCTAGAATTCCCCATTGCCGATGCCCGCTCTGCATCAGCCAACAGCTCCGCCAGCAGGGCCACGAAGGACGCAATCCATGCCTGAGACTCTAGAAAGCCCCACCGATGCACAGACCGGAGACCAGCCCACCTCCGTTCTGCCCCGCATCCTGATCGTCGACGACGAAGCCGCCATCCGCGAGTCCCTCGACACCCTCCTCACCTTCGAAGGGTTCCACGTCTCGATGGCCATCGATGGACCATCCGGCCTCGATCTTCTCTCGCGCAATCAGTACGACCTCCTTCTGCTGGACCTGGCCCTCCCCGGAGAGAGCGGCATCGATCTCCTGCCGCGCATCACCGAAACGCACCCGGACCTCCCAGTCATCATGATCACGGCCTACGGGACCGTCGGCAACGTCGTCGACGCCATCCGCGCCGGAGCCGAAAACTTCGTCCAGAAGCCGTGGGATAACGAGAAGCTTCTCGCCGACATCCGCACCGCAATCGCCCGCCACAAGGCCGAAGAAGAAGTCGTCCAGCTCAAACGCACGCTCAAGCAGCGCTATAACTTCGAAAACATCATCGGCAAGTCCGAGCCCATGCTCAAGCTCTTCGACCTTGTCGCCCAGGTCGCGCCAAGCCGCTCGACCGTCCTCATCCAGGGCGAGAGCGGAACCGGCAAAGAGCTGATCGCGAAGGCGCTCCACGCCAACTCCCCACGTCGCGACCGCTCTTTTGTGCCGGTCAACACAGGCGCGGTCCCGTCCGAGCTTCTGGAGTCGACCCTCTTCGGTCACGTCAAAGGAGCCTTCACCTCGGCAATCAACGCCAAGAAGGGCCTCTTCGAAGTCGCCAACGGAGGAACTCTCTTCCTCGACGAGATCGGCACCATGACCATGGACATGCAGGCCAAGATCCTGCGCGTCCTCCAGGATCGCCGCTTCATGCATCTCGGCGGAACCACCGAGATCCAGGTGGACGTCCGCATCATCGCCGCAACCAACGTCGATCTCCAGGTCGCCGTCCGAGAGGGCAAGTTCCGCGAAGATCTCTTCTACCGCCTCAACGTCATCCAGCTCAACCTGCCGCCCCTGCGCAACCGCCGCGAAGACATCCCCCTACTCTGCGCCCACTTCCTCAAGTTCTACGCCGAAGAGAACGGCTCCGGAGACCGCGCCCTCGCGCCCGACGCCCTCCGCATCCTCATGGACTACGAGTGGCCCGGCAACGTCCGCGAGCTCGAAAACGCCATGGAGCGCGGCGTCGTCCTGTCGACCGGTCGCCTCATCACCCCGGACCTGCTCCCCACCCAGCTCACCGGCTCGACCTACTCCACCTCCCTGCTCGACCATCGCCCCGACGCCTCGCTCTTCGACCTCATGGAAGAGATCGAGCGCCGCATCATCTCCGACCGCCTAGAACGCTGCCACTGGAACCAGACCGAAGCTTCGGAGTTCTTCCGCATCCCCCTCTCCACCCTCAACCAGAAGATCAAACGCCTCAACGTGGAAGTCCGCAAACGCGGCCGCGACTGAGCGCTTACGGGCATACCATCGCAGCCCCGCGGACGATGGCGCCTCGGGCTATTCACCCCCGCCGAAATCGATGTTGATCGTCACCGTCGTAGACACCGCCACGGCGTGTCCATCGACCAGGTACGGCTTATAGGTCCATCGCTTCAGCGTCTCCATCACCTGCGAACGCAGCAACTCCGGCCCCGCAACTGCCATCACCTTCTCGACCTTCCCCTCTCGGTTGATACAAACTCTCATCACTGTCGCCCCGGAAACATGAGAGCCGTGTGGAAGCGGCCCAAAGACCGGATAGGGCCTGAATATCACAAGCCCGGCCATCGTCCCCGACGACACGACGGCATGGAAGTCCGGATCAGTCGGCACAAGGGGTCCGCAAAACGGCTGTCCGAATAGCATCGTGAATGTAATCGTGGTCTCGACCTTTCTGGGTATCCCATCCACCAGATAAGGCTGATACACCCATCGCCGAACCGCCTCGACAAACGCAGGCCGCATCACTTCGGGCCCTGAGATCACCTCAACCTTCTCAACACGCCCACTCTCCGAGATCGTGACGCGCGCCACTGGGGCGCCACTGATTCCTCCCGCTAGAACCTCCTCCGGATAGTTCGGATAGGGCCGTGCAATCACAAGCCCCGCCATGGTCCCGCTGCTCACCCGCACCGCAGGCAACTGAGCTTCGACATACGGTAGCAGGCAGATCAGCAACAACCACACCGACCAGCTTCGTCGAACGTCATATCGCCTCATCGCCATCCCCGTCGAAGTTTACCGCTCGTCTTCGGATCCATCCGACCCGTTCCGTATGATAATCTCCCTGCGATGCTGCAGATGACGCAAATCCGCAAGTCCAGCGGGCAGGCCCCGCCTGTCTCATACGCACGCCACACTGCCCTCCACGCACCCTCATCCCCGGGCTCACGTCCCGCGACCCTGATCGCCCAGGACTTCGCCCAGGTCTCAATCCACTCAGCGCCATCGCCCTCCATTCAGGCCAAACTCACGACCAATCAACCCGGCGACGTATACGAGCAGCAGGCCGAGCGCATCGCGGACCAGGTCCTCCAAGGTTCTTCCCCGAACCCGAAAAGCTCCTGCTCCTGCGGAGGCTCCTGCTCAAAATGCAGTGGCCATCACGACGAAAAGATCCTCACCAAGCCGACCCTGCCCTCGAACCCAGGTCAGGTTCCGGTTCCGCCCACCGTCCACGACGTCCTCCGCTCATCGGGCCGGCCCCTCGACGCCCCCACCCGCTCCTTCATGGAGCCACGCTTTCACCACGACTTGAGCCACATCCGCATCCATACCGACGATGCCGCTGCGCAGTCCGCCAACTCCATCCAGGCCCACGCCTACACCTCCGGCCATCACCTGGTCTTCGCGCGAGGTCAGTACGCCCCAGGATCATCCGCAGGACGACATCTTCTCGCCCACGAACTGGCGCACTCACTCCAACAGTCCCCGGATCCCACCATCTTCCGCAAAGAAGACAAAGAGGCAAAGGCTGACGCGAAGCCAAAGAAAGACGCGGGTTGCCGCACCGTAAAGACCCAGCGCTGGGGCTGCGATACTGTCTGCTCTCGCGCTGGGTTCATCGACTTTGAGACACCCTTCATCGACGAGGGCGGGGAGCACGGCAAGACAGGCTGCTGCAATAAGTGGCCGCCCTTCGTCGAGAGCTTCGCCCGCAGCGACCTCGGCCTCAACGGTGCCGCGTCCTGCAAAGGCGGCATGTTTCTCGGCATCTTCAAGGTCCGCCACGGCGACAGCGAAATCCGGATCGGCTGTACCGACTCCACCACCAGCGACAGCGACCACGACCTCGAAATCAGTCCTCGCGCGGCCGTCGACCTCTTCGGGTCCGACGAGTTTCCCAAGAATACATCCGTCGAGGTTTGCCCCGACGGCCGCTTGTCCGGAGTCTGCCAGCCTGAGCCCAAAGACCTCAATGGCCCACACTTAAGAGGCAAGAGCCCAACCCAGAAGTCCTGCGTGGCCAAAGGCTGCTACCCACAGGATTCCTCCGTAGATTGCAGCCGATTTGGTTGGCCGGACGTTTGAAGCAGTTGCGTCTCACCCTATCCCTCCACCACCACCCGCAGCTGCTTCGCGATCTCGTTCATCGTCTCCGCCTGGGCTGCCAATTGCTCGCTCGTAGCCGCGCTCGCCTCGGAACTCGCCGCGCTCCCCTGCGTCACTTTGTCCATCTGCTGAATCGCGCTCAGCACCTGCTCGATTCCCCTGGTCTGTTCCCGGCTGCCGCTGTTCACGGAGTCGATCAGTATTTTCACCTTCTCCGCGCTCTCGCTGATCCCCTGGAATACTCCAACCACCCTCTCCAGCTTCACACTTCCCGCATCCGCCTTCGAGAGTGAGTCCTCGATCAGCGCCGCCGTATCCTTCGCTGCCTGTGCCGACCGCCCCGCCAGGTTCCGAACCTCGTCCGCCACCACGGCGAATCCAGCGCCCGACTCTCCAGCTCGGGCCGCCTCGACCGCAGCATTCAGCGCGAGAATATTGGTCTGGAATGAGATATCGTCGATCACCTTGATGATGGTCGCAATCTTCTTGCTGGAATCCCTGATCTCGCCCATCGAAGCAATCATCTCTCCAAGCGACGTATTGCTCTCCCTCACCCTCTCGTTCACATGCTCCATCTCCGCCGCAGCCTGCCTTGAGTTCTCCGAGTTCTTCCGCACCATCCCCGTAATCTCTTCCGTTGCAGCCGACGTCTCCTCGAGCGAAGCCACCTGTTCGGAGGTACCCTGCGCCATCGCCTGGCTCGATGCCGAGATGTTCTCCGCCGCGCTCGTAACCTGCGCCGAGCTCTCCGTGATCGACTGCGTCAGTTCCTTCAGATGTCCCGTCGTCTTCTTCAACAAGAAGTAAACCCCTACCCCGACACAGATCGCGAGCGGAAACAGCCACAGCGTCGTCGTCCACATCCCCTGCGCCACGACCGCATCCACCTTGTCCATCTTCGCCCGTAGCAGGAACATCCCATGCTGATCGCCCTCATGCCAGTCTTCCATCCGGAAGCCCAGCATGTCCTTGCCGTCGTGGGTCTTACTGTGGGCTGGGTCACCATGGCAGACCAGGCAATCCGCGCTCAGCGACACCGGACGCGCCAGCACCATCTCTCCCAGGCCTTCATTGACCTCGAACACCTCTGGCGACTTTTCCTTCTCCATCAGCCCAAGGATGCGTTCCTCATCGGCTGTCGGCGTGTTCTTCTTGTTCCGCGGGTCTCTGGCTGCGACCCGAAATCCGTAGCCTTCTTTTTCGGCGACGGCACTGATCGAGATCCAAGCTGCCACCACAGGAATCGTCGGATAGATGCTCGCCTGTCGATAATCGGTCGTAGTCCGCAAGTTATCTAGCAGCTTCGCATCGTCGAAGGACCCCGCCATCCTCATCGCCGACACCGACTTCCGGGTATTTTCCGCGCTGATCAGAGCCACCCGCATAGCGTCCCGGGTCATTGTGATCCCCTCCTGCCGGATCACCGAACGTTGAATCAGCAGCCCCGCCGCAGCCGTCGCAAAGATGGAACCAACCGCAATGCCAACAATCTTCTTCCCAAGTTCCACGCGAACAACCTCCGATAGGCGCTGAGCCCCAACCTATCTATCGGCGAAGCCTCACATCCGTTGAGCGTCTAACCTGTGCGTGCCTCCAGTTCACCCCGCTCCGCCCCAACTGCAGACCCCCTAAACCGTCCCACTTTGGAGCCTCATCGCGTGTGTCTCCGGGTTATTCGGATGGGGTAACCACACTGCCGTCCGCATCTCGCGCCGTATCGCCGATTCGAATTCAGCCCTGCGAAATGGCTTGCGCAGGAAGGGTGCATCCCCGAGATCGACGTTTCCCTCCCGCAACGTTTGTTCCGTCGAGCCTGAAGAGTAGATCATCTTCGTCCGAGGATGGCGTCTGCGAATCGACGACGCCAAATCCACCCCGTTCATCTCCCCCGGAATCATGATGTCGCAGACCACGACATCGATCCTGTGCCGCAGCGTCAGCTCCAGAGCCTCTGCCGCCCCCCGCGCCGCATACGCCGTATAGCCCATCTCCGACAGGTAGGCAAGCGCTATCTCCAACAGGTCCGGTTCATCGTCCACCACCAGCAGGCTTCCATATGCGGGATAGGCTGGGTGACTCCACTCCGGACTCACCATCCCTTCCTCCGGCGTCGCGCCTGCCAGAGGCAGATAGAGCAGAAACGTGGTGCCGTTGCCCTGCTCGCTGTAGATCCGAATGAACCCCTTCGACTGCCGAATAAAGCCGTACACCATCGCCAGTCCCAGCCCAGTGCCCTTTCCTCGCTCTTTCGTCGTGAAAAAGGGTTCGAATACCCGGTCCATGGTCTCCTTTGACATTCCCTCGCCGGTATCGGACACCGAGACGCAGGCATACTTCCCGGCCTTCGCTTCCCCCGTCTGCACCGCCGAGCATGACGCATCGAGTTCCGCAACCTGCGTGCTGATCATCAGCCTCCCCCCGCCCGGCATTGCATCGCGCGCATTCACCGCAAGGTTCAGCAGAGCACTCTCCAAGCCGGATAGGTCGACAAACACCCGAGGCATCAACACCGACAGAGAAGTCTGGATCTGAATCCTGCAGCCAAGAGCACGTTCCGCCATCTCCACCACGTCGCGAATCGAATCGTTCAGGCTCGTCACGGTAGGACTTAGCGGCTCCTGGCTCGCGAAGGTCAGCAGACGCTTTGTGATTGCCGCCCCACGCAGTGCGGCTCGTTTCGCCACGTCAATCCGCTTTTGCAGGCTCCCACCGGGTATTCCAAGCTCCATCAACTCGAGGTTGCCCAGCACGATCGCTAGAAGATTGTTGAAGTCATGTGCGATCCCGCCGGTAAGCTGTCCGATCGCCTCCATCTTCTGGCTCTGGTGGAGTTGTTTCTCCAGAGCCTTCCTCCAGCTGATATCCCTAACCACCTGCGTTGCACCAATCACCCCACCGTGCTCTCCCAGGATCGGAGACAACGTGATCGACACCGGCACCGCGCCACCGTCCTTCCGCAGCCGCAACGTATCGATGTGGTCGACCGTCTCTCCAAGCAGGATACGTCTCATCACCTCCTGCTCGTCTTCGTTCTGCTCATGCTCATGAGGGAGAAGCCTACTGGCTGAACGACCAATCATCTCTTCCGCCGAGTAGCCAAAGATCCGCTTCGCCCCGGCATTCCAGCCCAAAATCGTGGCATCGAGTCCAAGTCCTATGATCGCGTGCTCGGATGACTCCAGGACCGAGGCCATGCGCGTCATCGTCTCATCCGCCGACCGGTTGGCGGTCATATCGCGAAACGTCAATATGGTCTTTTTTGACCTTCCCGATCGAACCGGAACCGGGATCGCCCGGATTCGAAGTATCACCGGACCGCCAGTATCTTTCCGGTGATACGTTAGCTCGCGTTCGCCCGCGAACTCGCCCGTGGCAGCAAGTTCGGTCGGCAAGGCATCGGTCGGGAGAGGCGTCCCACCGGTCGCGAAGGGATCGAACTTCGCACATATCTCTTCACGGCTCAGCGTGTCGCAACCTTCAAGACCAAGCATTCGAGCGAATGCAGCATTCTGCAGGGTCGCCACCCGCTTGCGATCGACCAGCGCAATGCCGTCGGATGAACTATCGAGAACGGTCGCCAGCGTCAGGCGGCTGTCACACAATCGATCATAGGTAATCACAAGTAACCACAACAAAGCTGCCACGATACACGAGAGAACAATGCAAGCCCGCACCGCGTACAGCGGCGCTATCGTCGCGATCGCTGAGGGAAATCCTGCCGAGCCTCTGTGGAAATAGTGCAGCAAACTCGAAACATCTGCCGGCTTCTGCACTCTGCCTAGAAATAGAATCGACATCTTGCCTGGTGCTCCTGTTTATAGCTGGCTGAATGAGCATGACAGCTACTACTGTCCGGACACGGAGAAACAAAGTATCGCGGCATCTCTCAACAAGGCCGCTAAACAATTGAATTCTCTAGGCATTGTTATCCTCAGCTGTTCTAGTTCGCGATAACGAAAAGAAAGCACGACTCAGATTTGCCACCTCATTCCCGAAATTGAAAGCTTGCCCATATACGGAAATTACGTGTTTGAAAGCCATCTTCCACGATAAATCGAAGCTCCGAAGATGGACTACCCGTCGTCGATCCGAGGCCAGGTAAAACGTCAGAAGTGTGGAAAACCGGCCTATATCTCGCGTATTCGCCTAAGATCAGACACACCCGAATCGTCTTGCAAACCTTTAGCGCTCGGCAAAAAAAGAGGATCCCGAGGACGCGTCAACCACCCATGTTTCGCATTCTGGCTACACTTTGCGCATATTTTTTTTGCGCGGTAGTCACATTGTCGCGAGACAAAAAAAGGTTACCTCCCTTCACAGGACACTCGCCGCCGCCATTCGGAAGATTGGATGTCCCGACACTGCCGTCAGCGCTCCTCAGGCATCAACAGCCTCAAACCATCCTTCAGCATGGTCACCCGGACCGGGGTAGGTCCAATCCACTCGCCATCCGCTTGAAGTTGTACCGCGCCGAGAATACCCGCACCGCATTGAAACTCTTCCACGTCCAGCACCCGGAGCCATGGATTCCATCGCGCCAACCCGATCCAACTGGTCAAAAACCAGAGCGGCAGGGACCACCAAGCCGGTGGCATCACCAGGATGAGCCGAAACTCGGTCTCTTTCAGCCCCAACCCGCTACCCCGCCCCTGTGCCAGCCGCTGAAATAACCCCCCAAGATCCGCCACCCGAACCACCATCGCACTCACCGCCACGGATCGCGATCCAAGCTGCTTCCCACTCTCCACGATCTCCACCTCAAACCGGTGAAATCGCCCCTGTGCAAACAAGTAGGCAGCCCGCACATAGTAGGCCAACCTGCCCAGGCGCCGTTTCCCGGTCGCCATCATTCGGTAAACCAGTGCTCCCGCCGGCCCCGCCCCAGCCATCACCGCAAAGTAGCGCATCCCGCCCTCCCACTCCACCCTCCCCACAGGAACCAACGCGGGCCGAAATCCGCCATACTGCCTCGCCGCTTCCACCACATCCATCGATAATCCAAGATCCCGTGCCAGAGCGTTCGCACTCCCGAACGGCAGCACTCCAAGCGCCGCCGGCCCCCCCACCAATCCTTGCAGCACCTCGTTCACCGTCCCATCCCCGCCACAGGCAAACACTACCCTCGTCCCCCGTGCCACGGCCTCGGCGGCCTGTTTCGCCGCAGATCCCGCACCAACCGTCTCAATCACTTCGACCTCGTACCCCTGCCCGGCCAGCACTCCCGCGGCTCCCGCTAACTGACCAGCTCTCCCGCGCCCTCCCCCAGCCGCCGGATTCCAGATCAAAACAGCCTTCACATCCCACCCCGCAAACCAGGCTCGCGACCACCCGGAGGCCCCGAATCCCAACCACAAGTCGCCAGGCGACCGGCCCACAAATGAAGTGCCAGATTAGGGTTTGATGACAATTTTCATCGAGTCCGCCTGCGGATGCGAGGCCAGATCGATCCCCGCCGCGGCGTCTTCGAGGCAAAATCGGTGCGAGATCAACCTCGTCAGATCCAGCGTCCCGTCCCTGTAACCGTCGAAGACCAGCCGAATCCCCTCCTCCTGGATCGCCACCGAAGCCGAGTAAGACCCCATCAAGGTCTTCTCATCCATGCACACCGCCGCCGGATCGAACGCCGCCGTCCCATGCTGTGTACTCGCAAACAACATGACCCGTCCACCCGGGCGAATCGCTTCCATGGCCATGGCAATCAGCGAGTCTGCCCCCACCGCCACCAGCGCGACATCCGCCCCGCGCCCCTCGGTCGCAGCCCTGGCCGCTCCGACCACATCGCCCCGCGCGTCAACCGGCCGATCCAGACCATACTGAGCCGCAATCCGGTGCCGCTCCTCATACAGGTCGCTGGACAGCACGGTTGCTCCCGTACGCCGGGCCAGCGCCGCCAGCAGAATCCCGATACTCCCCTGCCCGATCACCAGAACCGTATCGTCCGCCTCAAGATTGAGCATTCGAATCGCCTTGAAGCATGTATTGACCGGCTCGATAAACGCGGCTTGCTCAAATGGAATGTCATCCGGAATCTTCACCAGACCACCCATGGCGACGATCCAGTCCATCACGCGAATGTACTCTGCGAATCCCCCCCCCGCAGCCATGAATCCGGCCGTTGTCCCGACCTTCTTGT
>JAMFSC010000186.1 GCA_026225095.1 bacterium | reverse complement strand
GCCAATGCGTTCGGCAACGGCGATATGTACATGGAGAAGTTTATCGAGCGGCCACGGCATATCGAGTTCCAGGTGCTGGCGGATGAGCACGGGAATGTGATGAGCCTGGGCGAGCGGGAGTGCTCGATTCAGCGGCGGCATCAGAAGCTGATCGAGGAGGCTCCGAGTCTGATGGTGACTCCGAAGATCCGGGCGGATCTGGGCAAGGTCATTGAGCGGTCGTTGAAGGATATCGGATATTGGAACGCGGGGACGATCGAGTTCCTGATGGATGAGGATGGGAAGATCTACTTCATCGAGATGAACACCCGGATCCAGGTCGAGCATTGTGTGACCGAGATGGTTACAGGCGTGGACCTGGTGAAGGCGCAGTTGCGGATTGCGGCCGGGCACAAGCTGAGCGAGATCGTTCCGGTGCGACCGGAGATTCGGGGTCATGCGATCGAGTGTCGGATCAATGCGGAGCATCCTGAGAAGTTCACGCCGAGCGCGGGAAAGATTACGGCTTACAACGTTCCGGGTGGGAACGGGGTGAGGGTGGATACGGCGCAGTATGCGGAGGGCGTGGTGCCGCCTTATTATGATTCGCTGATCGCCAAGCTGATCTGCCACGGAAAAGATCGGGAAGAGGCGATGAACAAGATGCAGCGGGCGCTGAGCCAGTTTGTGGTGCAGGGGATTCATACTACGATTCCGCTGCACGAGAAGATCTTTCAGGATCCGGAGTTTCGGTCGGGCCAGTTCGATACGAAGTTCATGGAGAGGTTTTTCGAGCGGCAGAAGCAGGGCTAGGGCTGGTGAGGCTCGGGTTCTCTGGCAGGGTCGGACGTGGGAAGAATCGTGGCGGAGACGTGGGTCTTCTCGAAGTCGCGGTTCTCGGCACTGACGGTGATCTCGCGGTTGAGGAAGAAGAGGACGTGCATCTTGAACTCGGTTCCGAAGCTGACGGGAAACCAGATTCCGCCGGGCTGCTCGGCGTAGATGACGGTGAAGCCGAGGCCGGGGAGGCTGGTTCCGAGGAGGGTGCGGACGGCAAAGGGCATCTTGCGGGACATGATTGTGCGGACGAGGACGGGCTGGTAGGCGGTGGTGTCGATGTAAGCGTCGCCCTTCCAGAGGTAGTCGGACTTTTCCTTGGGCTCGAAGGTGATGTGAAAGACCTCGTGGCCGTTGAGGTGCTCCTGGCCGGCGAGGTGGAAGAGATAGTCAGCCTGCGTCTTTGAGGTGAGGGGGAAGAGGCCGGCGCCGATGCCGTCGCGGGATTTGCGGTTGGTGAGGTTGTCGCGCATGTTTTCGACGAGGTCGCGGTCCATGGAGTCGTCGCCGAGGGTTATGCTGACGCCTTCGGAGTCGGAATCGGAGCGTTCGCTAGGCTTAGGCGGAGACTTCTTCTCCGGGATCTGGGTGTAGGGGACGTATTTGCCTTTGACGAGGAGGCGACCGTCGAGCTTGAGGATCTGCTGATGGGAGCCCGTGGGAGTGGGGGTGACGCGGATGTCGGTCGTCTCTTCGCAGCGGATGGTCTTGCCTTTGCGGGAGGCTACGCGGGCGTGCTGCGTGTAGACATAGTGGGCACGTTCGGAGTCGGAGCGGTCCTGGTTGGCGGCGACCCGGGCCATGATGGTGGTGGCGTCGGGTGAGGCTGCGGGGGCGGGTTGCTGAGCCAGGGCGGTGACGGTGACGCAGAGCAGCAGGAGCCGAAGGGGACGCATGGGGAGGTTATACGTGTCGAGGCCCGTCTTGGTTCGCGGGAGTGGGGAACTGCGGAAGAGGAGCAACAGGTAGGATGAGGGTGGAGGAGTCATGCTACGGATTCAGGGGCTTTATGCGATCGCCGATGCCGAGGTGCTGGCGGCGCGGGGGATGGGCTTGAGGGAGTTTGGCGAAGAGATGCTCGGGGGTGGGGTACGGCTGCTGCAGTATCGCAATAAGCGTGGAACAGAGCTGGAGATGATGCGGGATGCGGAGGTGCTGCGGGAGGTGTTTGCGGGGTCTGGGGCTACCCTGATCATGAACGACCGGGCGGACCTGGCGGTGCTGGCCGGGTTCGATGGGGTGCATGTGGGCCAGGGGGATCTGTCGCCGGAGGATGCTCGGCGGGTGGTCGGCGCCGAACGGGTCGTGGGGATTTCGACGCATACGGTGGAAGAGGTTCGGGCTGCGGATGCGAGTGGGGCGGACTATGTGGCGATTGGCCCGGTGTTTCGGACCGGGACGAAGGCGGATGCGGCTCCGGTGGTGGGGCTGGAGGGGGTGACGGCGGCGCGGGGGCTGACTGGGAAACCCTTGGTGGCGATTGGGGGGATCACGCTTGGGAATGCCCGGAGCGTGGTGGACGCCGGGGCGGATGCGGTGGCGGTCATCTCCGCGCTCGTCGGGGGCGGGGGTGGGTCGGGGAAGATGGCAAGAGACTTTCTGGCGCGTTTACGGTAGAACTGACGATACGTGAATAAACAAGGAATTCTGAACGATACGGTCTCGGCTGACGGCGGGGCGACACCTCACTTTGTGCAGGGGATGGGGCTGTTTTCGGCGACTGCCATCGTGATGGGGTCGATGGTGGGGTCGGGAATCTTTATCGTTTCGGCGGATATGTCGCGGACGCTGGGGTCACCGGCGCTGCTGATGCTTGCGTGGCTGGTGACGGCGGTGATGACGATCATCGGGGCGCTGAGCTATGGGGAGCTGGCGGCGATGATGCCTCGGGCCGGGGGCCAGTATGTCTATCTGCGGGAGGCGCTGGGGCCGCTTTGGGGATTCTTGTATGGATGGACGCTGTTTCTAGTCATCCAGACCGGGACCATTGCGGCGGTGGGAGTGGGTTTCGGGAAGTTCCTGGGGGTGTTCTTTCCCGGTGTGAGCGCGACGCACTGGATCTGGCATCTGGCGCATGTACCGGCGATTCCGGTGGGGCCGATGGTGCTTGGAAACATGGACATCGGGTTGAATACGGCGAATCTGGCGGCGATTGTGGTGATCGTGGGGCTGACGCTACTGAATACGTTTGGCGTCAGGATGGGCGCGGCGGTGCAGAACGTCTTTACTTCGGCGAAGATTTTGGCGCTGGCCGCAGTGGTGATGGTCGGGGTGGTCGCGGAGGCGCTGCATAGGAACCGGGTGGGGATCGCGGCGAACTTTGGAGATCACTGGCAGAACTTCTGGGCGGGGGCGGGCTGGCATACGTTGCATCCGATCCAGGTGGGGGCGGATGGGCCGACGGTGCTGGTTGGCCTGATGACGGTGGTGGCAGTGGTACAGGTGGGGTCGCTATTTTCCGCCGATGCGTGGAATAACGTGACATTTACGGCTGGGGAGATTCGCAATCCGAAGCGGAATCTGCCGCTGAGCCTGGCCATTGGCGTGGGCGTGGTGCTGGCGCTCTATATGCTTTGCAACTTCGTCTACCTGAGTGTGCTGCCGATCGGAGGGCAGGCTGGGACGACGACGATCCTGGGACGGGGCGTCTCTTACGCGACGCAGGACAGGGTGGCGACGGCAGTGCTCGAAGAAGCTCTGGGACCTATTGGGGCGAAGCTGATGGCAGGGGCGATCCTGGTTGCAGCGTTCGGGTGCGTGAACGGGATGCTGCTGGCGGGGGCGAGGGTCTACTACGCAATGAGCTGCGATGGACTCTTCTTCAAGTCGGTGGGGAGACTGAGCGCGAAGTCGGCGGTGCCGGTGAACTCGCTGTGGGTGCAATGTGCGTGGACCTGTGTGTTGTGTCTAAGTGGGAGTTATGGGCAGTTGCTGGACTACGTGGTGTTTGCGGTGCTGGTGTTTTATGTCCTGACGATTGTTGGATTGTTTGTGCTGCGGCGGACGCGTCCGGATGCGGTGAGGCCGTATCGGGCGTTCGGGTATCCGGTGTTGCCGGCGATTTATATCGTGATGGCGGTTTGGATCTGTGGGGTACTATTGCGGTACAAACCACAATTTACGTGGCCGGGGCTGATCCTGGTGTTGATCGGTGTGCCGGTGTACATGATCTGGAAGCGGCAGCGAAGCGAAGTGGATGTACTGGAAGCATAGGGTCCCAAGGAGAAGAGACGACGCATGGCTGATTTGTTTGCGAAGAAGTCGATGAACGTGTTGATGGCGGAGGCGGAGGAGCACGGGTCGCAGACGCTGGAACGATCGCTTGGTCCGTTTGCGCTGACGGCGCTGGGGATCGGGGCGGTGATCGGCGCGGGTATCTTTGTGCTGAGCGGGCTGGGGGCTCAGACGGCCGGTCCGGCGCTGATGCTGGCGTTTGTGCTTTCAGGGCTGGGATGCGCGTTCGCGGGGCTCTGCTATGCGGAGTTCGCGGCGATGATTCCGCTGGCGGGCTCGGCCTATACGTACGCGTATGCGACGCTGGGGGAGCTGTTTGCCTGGATCATTGGCTGGGATCTGACGCTTGAGTACGCAATGGGCGCTAGTACGGTGAGTTCGGGCTGGTCGAATACGTTCGTTGAGTTTTTGGCGATCTTTCATCTGAAGTTTCCCCTGTGGCTGGCTTACGACCATTGGACGGGGCTGAAGAAGGCGTTCGACCTGGTGGCGCGGCAGTCGCTGGCTTCGGTGCATCCGGAGCTGGTCCCGGGAACGAAGCCCTTCACGGTTGCGCTGGCGGATCTGCTGGCCCATCCCTCGGCTGAGCTGACGGCACATGCCCACGCGCTGTTGAATGCGCCGACGCTCTTTGGGCACGAGCTTGGGTTCAATCTTCCGGCGTTCCTGATTGCGCTGGTCATCACGACGGTGCTGGTGATCGGGATCAAGGAGTCGGCGAACTTCAACGCGGGCATCGTGATGCTGAAGGTGGCCGTTGTACTGTTTGTGCTGGGCCTGGGATCGCACTATGTGAACAAGGCCAACTGGGGCACGGATTGGCATACGTTTGCACCTTTCGGCGTAGGCGGGATCGGCCTGGCGGCGGGGCTGGTGTTCTTCTCGTATATCGGGTTCGACGCGGTATCGACGACGGCGCAGGAGGCGAAGAATCCGCAACGGGATATGCCGATCGGGATCATTCTTTCGCTCGCCATCTGCACGGTGCTGTATATCGGCGTGGCGGCGGTGCTGACGGGGATGGTGTACTGGCCGGATGTGAATATCGAAGCTCCGATTGTGCGGGCATTCCTGGAGCATCATCTGAACTCGGCGGCGAATGTGATCACGATTGGATCGCTGGCGGGGCTGACGAGCGTGATGCTGGTGATGCTTCTGGGGCAGAGCCGGGTGCTCTATTCGATGGCCAAGGATGGGCTTCTGCCGCGGGGATTCTTTGCCGACATTCATCCGCGGTTTCGCACTCCATGGAAGGGAACGATCCTAGCAGGGCTGGTTGCGGCGATCGTGGGTTCGGTGACGCCGATCGCCGACATTGGCAAGATGGTGAACATCGGCACACTGTTCGCGTTCGTGATCGTTTGCATCTCGGTGATGGTGCTGCGGCACAAGGATCCGAACCGGGCGAGACCGTTTCGGACTCCGTTCGTTCCGCTGGTGCCGATCCTGGGCATCCTGTTCAACGGATACATGATGTTCGAGCTGGGGGTTGCGAACTGGATTCGCCTGGTGGTGTGGCTGGTGATCGGGCTGTTCGTTTACTTCCTCTATAGCCGGAAGCATAGCAAGGTGCAGAAGGCGCTGGACGGCTTCGACCGGTAACGGGTCTGCATGGTTGAAACGGCGACGCCCGGCTCATGGCCGGGCGTTGCTGCGTGTGGGGACAGTTTTAAATTGCGAGAGGTGGGGGAGCGTGCTAGGATCGGCGGGCTTTCCAAAACAGGCGCGCTATGAATCCTATTGACATTCTTCGTCTTGAAGTTCGAGGCTTCCTGTTTTTGTTGGCCGCTCTGCTCGCGGTGAAGATGCTGACGGGGAGCATCTCGGTGGGCGGGTTGCTGGCGCGGAAAGACGGCGACCAGGGGGTGAGCCCGGAGCGTATTCAGCTTCTTCTGGCGACGCTTGCGTTGGGGGCCAAGTATATCGGCAGCGTGGCGCATGGGACGGACGTGCACATGATGCCGGATGTGAGTAACCAGTGGTTGTACCTCTTTGGGGGAAGCGGTGGGATCTATGCGTCGGTGAAGGCGCTGGCGATGTGGGGCGGAGATAAGACAGGGAGGTAAGGGAATGGGAACGATGCTGACGGTCTGTGGATACGGGGTTTGCCTGTTTATGGGGCTGTTCTGTGCGACGCTGCTTTGGCTGATCTGGACGGATCGGATCGACCTCTCGTCGATTCTGTCCGAGGCGAATGGGTCGGCGAGTATGTCGCGGCTGCAGTTGCTGATCTTCACGCTGGTGATTGCGATCAGCCTGTTCATCCTGATCGAGCGGGGGAACGGGTTTCCTGTGATTCCGGATGGGGTGTTGACGCTGCTTGGGATCAGCGCGAGTACGTATGCGGTCGGGAAGGGAATCTCGTACAGCCGGGAAGAGGGCGTGACGACGGCGGAAGAGAGGGCCAGCGTGCGGGCCACCTCGCGAGCGATGTCGGCGACGGGTGCGGCGAACGTGGTGACGGCGGCGGGCGCGGCTTCGCGCGGAGCGACGGATACGACGCCGGACGCCTAAGGCGGCGGTTCTTAACGTTCTGAAGCGCTGCGGGACAGGAGGGATACGCGATGGCACCGAGAACGACTTCATCAGCGCCAAGCAATGGAGGGAGCAACGGACGGGCGATCCGTACGATCGGGCCGGCGATTCCGCTGGCCATCGCCTTGCTGCATGGGGCGGTCAGGGCGGGGACGCCTGCGGGACCGGTCAATACGCAGCGGTCGCCGATGAGCACCTCGAGTGTGCTGTCGCCCTGCGGGGTTTCCGGCGCACCGACCTGCACGGCTCCCTATCCGATGCTGACCAAAGGGCACCCGGTGGACTGGTTCTTCGTGTTCAAGCTGAACGCGGCTAAGTTCCCGCTGTGTGGTGCGGCCTTACCCACGGGAGGGACGGATACGCGGGCTTGTCCCTTTGGGGGCGATCCGCAGAAGTATGCGTTTGGGCAGCAATACCTGGTCGCGAGCAGCGAGGTTCCGACGCTCGCGGCTGGGAGCAAGGAGTGCGTGGGGGATACGACGGGCGATCCGGTGGGGGCGACCTTCGATGAAATCTACAACGGCGGATTTCACTACGTGGTGTGGAACGACCAGTTCTATGGGGATCCGAAGAGCGCGAGTTGCGGAGGAGAGGGATGCGATTCGCCGTGGGGTCACTCGAAGGGGATGATCGCGTGGAATGACGCAGGCGAGGGGCTGGTGATGCAGGTTTCGACTCCGTCGTGGCCGGGGTCGGGGAGCGCGAAGACTCCGCGGACCGATGGCAACTCGCTGGGTTGCGTGAAGGACGACGATGTGAAGGTGAGCCAGCACTTTTTCGCGCTGCGCCTGAACAAGGATGACCTGATGCGGGTGCTCGACGGGTTGAGTAACGCGAGCGTGGTGACGGATGCGAAGAATCCGCAGATCGTGAGCAATGGCGGGCCGGACGATGTACAGGCGAAGGTGAGTTCGCTGGGAGTGAAATCGACGAGCACGACGCTGGTGACGGATATTCTGTCGAGCGGGGTGGAGTTGATCGCGAAGCCATCGGCGATGCACGTTCCGCCCTGGCAGATGGTGTCGTCGGTGTTGGGAGGGGTTCCACTGCGGGCGGCGACGTGGTGGGCCTCGCCAGAGATTCCTTCGACGACGACGACGGGGGTGCCGGGGTGCTGGGATACTTCGCTGACGACTCCGCCGGGCGCGGTGGAGATTGCGACGTCGGGGACGTGGAACGGGACGACGATCGGGCTAAAGGGTGGGATCAGCAGCGACTCGAACCATGCGAAGATCGGGGTTTCGACGACGACGACGGACCACTACGCGATCTTCGGCGATATGAACCAGCAGGGTAAGCTCTCGGGAACTTGCCAGAGCAGCCAGAACGGGCGTGGGGGAATGTTCTTCGTCGTGCAGAACACGCAGCTATCGAGCAGTCTTGGAAGTCTGATCGCAGGGGAGACCGCTCCGGCTGCCGAGTAGCCGAGTATGCCCAGGCTACTCGGCTACTCGGCAGATTCAGACGGACGTGTTGAGGACGCGGGAGGATGGGTGGTCGGATGCGACGGCTCCGTCGCGGATGGTGATGACGCGGTGGGCGTACTCGGCGATGTCGGGCTCGTGGGTGACGACGACGATGGTGTTGCCCTTGGCGTGGAGATCGTCGAAGAGGGCCATGATCTCGACGCCGGTCTTGGAATCGAGGTTTCCGGTGGGCTCGTCGGCGAGGATGATGGAAGGCGAGTTGACGAGGGCCCGGGCGATGGCGACGCGCTGGCGCTGACCGCCGGAGAGTTCATTGGGCTTGTGCATCATGCGGGAGCCGAGGTTGACACTCTCGAGGACGGCCTTGGCGCGGGCGGTGCGCTCGGCGGCGGGGGTTCCGTTATAGATGAGGGGGAGCTCGACGTTGTGGAGCGAGGTGGCGCGGGCCAGGAGGTTGAAGGTCTGGAAGACGAAGCCGATCTCTTTATTGCGGATGCGAGCGAGCTCGTCGTCGTTGAGCTGCGAGACATCGTGGCCGTTGAGCCAGTACTTGCCCTGGGAGGGTGAGTCGAGACAGCCGATGAGGTTCATGAGCGTGGACTTACCGGAGCCGGAGGGTCCCATGATGGCCACATACTCGTTGTGGCGGATGCGGAGATTGACTCCGCGCAGAGCGTTGACCTTCTGGTCACCCATCTCATAGGTCTTCCACAGATTGCTGGTGACGATGACATCGCCGGGGTGTGGCCCGTCGGAGTTATCGGCGGGGCTGACGGCGGGTGCGGGGCGGACTTCGGTTTCAATGGCCATTCCGGTTCTCCGGGGGTGCCTGGTGGGCGGTGTATCGGGTAGAGGGAGACGACGTGGCTGAGATCAGCTCGTGGTGGTGGCGACTTCGACCGAGTTATCCCGTTTGACGATGGTTCCGCTCTTCAGCGAGCGAAGGACCTTATATCGGCCGGTCACGATCTCATCCCCTGCGCTGAGGCCGCCCAGGACTTCGATCTCGGTGGCTCCCGTGACGCCGGTGGTTACGGGAACGAAGACAGAGCGGGACTTGTTCTTTTCGGTCTTCAGGACATACACGCCCTGTACGAGCTTGGCCTTGGGGCCGCTGGCTTCGACGGTGGCGGGCTTGTTTGGATGCTCCGCGGCGGCTTTCTCGGCGATGGGATCGCGCTGGACGAGGGCCTGGATGGGGATGGTAAGCGCGTCGGGCTTGTGCGCGGTAGTGATCTTGGCGGTGGTGGAGAGACCGGGGCGGAGCTCGTCCTGGCCGGCTCCGGAGTCGATGGTGATGACGACCTTGAAGTCCTTGGCCTCTTCGGTGCCGGTGGTGCTCTGGCTGGTGGCGACGCCGGTGGTGCGGAGCAGGGCTTGGTCGCCGACCTGGCTGACGTGACCCTTGAAGGTGCGGCCGGGCAACGCGTCGACGGTGACATCGGCGGTCTGGTTGAGCTGGACGTTGACGATGTCGGTCTCGTCCACCTTGACCTCGGCGGTGATGACGGACATGTCGGCGAGGGTCATAAGGGTGGAACCCTCGGCGTTCTGGATTCCGACGACCATGGTCTCGCCCTCGCGGACGGGGACGTTCGTCACGAGGCCATCGAAAGGCGCGCGGGAGATGGTCTTGTCGAGCGCGTCGTAGTTGGCGCGTTGGGAGGCAACGGCCTGGTTGACGTGGCCGCGCTGCGAGGCGGTCTGGGCCTGGGCCTGGGCGAGGGCGGCCTGGCGCTGCTGAAGGGTGGCGGAGGAGACGTCGAGGGCCGCCTTCTTGGCGTCGTAGTCCTGCTTGGCGATCAGCTTTTCATCGTAGAGGGCGCGGGCTCGGTCGTAGTCGAACTTCTTCTGCTGCAGGTCGGCCTGGGCCTGCACGATGTTGGCCTCGGCGGTCTTTTCGGCGGCGACGTAGGAGTTTACGTCGGTCTTCGAGGAGGAGATCGTGGCCTGCTGCGCTTCGACGGTGGCTGAGGGCTGGACGCTCTCGACGGTGGCGAGGGTGGTCCCCTTCTTGACGTGATCGCCTTCCTTGACGTTGAGGTGGGTGATGCGGCCGAAGGCGGTCGCGCCGATATTTACGTAGGTCTTGGGTTTGATCTGGCCGGTTCCGCTGACCACGGAGACGAGGTCCTGACGGACGGCTTTGCCGGTGGCGACCGGCGTGACACCGGCCTGATTGTGAAGGACTGTTCCGACTCCGAGTCCGACGATGACCAGAACAACGACAACAAGGAGGATGATTTTCTTTGCGCTCATGAGCCTTTTTCTTGTCCGCAGTCCGATTGGAGACGGTGTGCGGCTCCGTTTTGGGTCGATCTCATCATCGCGTAATCCGCAGCGGGTCAGCAGCAGATACGCAGGTGTCGGGAGAAGGTTCCGTCGCACTCCCGTTTTATTGATTTCGAAGGAGGAGACGCTTTCTTTTTCTTGGAGGGCTGGTCTCACCAGCATACTGTTTTGTTGCTGATAATAGCAGGGCGAACGAGCGTACCGGGTCCGAGCATGCCATCTTCTTGTTTTCGGGTTGCCTGGGCTCTACAATGAAAGTTGCATTCTGGAGTATTACGGCTCATCTATGAACAAGTCCATCCGTCTTCCATTTGTTGCGTTGTTGCTCTCAGGCATGAGTTTTGGGGTCAATGCGGTTTCCGCGCAGGCGGCTCAGGCCGGCCAGCCGGGGACAACCCCTGCTGCTGCAGCGACATCGGCGGATGGTGTTACCAAGGGGCCAGTGGTGGTGGAGCGTCCGGATCCCCTGAAGACACGGATGAGCGACAAGCAGCGCTTCGCCCAGCAGAAGCACGTGAAGGAAGAACTGAAGGGCGGCTACAAGAAGTGGGTCGATGAAGACGTCCGCTGGATTATCACGGACCAGGAGTTGCAGGCGTTCAAGCAGTTGAGCAACGACGAGGAACGCGACCAGTTCATTGAACAGTTCTGGCTGCGGCGAAATCCGAATCCGGAGTCTCCTGAGAACGAGTTTCGCGAGCTGCACTATCAGCGCATCGCGTACTCGGATGAGCACTTTGCCGCCGGAAAGCCGGGCTGGCGTACGGATCGCGGGCATATCTATATTGCGTATGGCAAGCCGGACAGCATCGATTCGCACCCCAGTGGGGGTAGCTACGAGCGTCCGATGGACGAGGGCGGCGGCAATACGTCGACCTTTCCGTTCGAGATCTGGCACTACCGGTACCTGGAAGGGATCGGCGACAATATCGACATTGAGTTTGTGGACACGTGCATGTGCGGCGACTATCACATGACGATCGACCGCTCGGAGAAGGACGCGCTGAAGTACACACCGGGTGCGGGCGAGACGATGTACGAGCAGATGGGGCAGGCGAAGAAGGCAGATCGCTTCTCGGGTGGCGGGCTGGAGCAGCTGGGTGCGGGTCCCGGCACGTCGCAGAACCAGAGCAAGCAGTTCGACCGGTTGGACCGGTTTGCCAAGCTGATGGCTCCTCCTCCGATCAAGTTCAAGGATCTTGAGGCGTTCATGGGCACCGGAAAGATCCTGAACGGCCCCCCGTTCCTCTTCGATGTGCGCACGGATTATGTGCGGGTGACGAACGAGACGGTGCTGGTGCCGGTGACGCTGCAGATCCAGAACAAGAACATCACCTTCTCGAACAAAGACGGGGTAGCGATGGGGACGGTGAACATCCTGGGGCGGGTCTCGAATATCAACCACAAGGTGATGCAGACGTTCGAAGATACGGTCAGTGTGCAGGTTCCGAGCGAGCTGCTGGCGAAGACGCAGAATAATGTCTCCGTGTGGTGGAAGTCGATTCCGTTGCGTCCGGGGCCGTACAAGGTCGACATTGTGATCAAGGATGTGAATAATCCGGATCACATCGGGACCTGGACCCGGAGCGTGAACGTTCCGAAGTATGACGACGATCACCTGGCGTCATCCTCGCTGATCCTCGCGGGAACGATGGAGCGGGTTCCGTCGCGAGATATCGGATCGGGAAATTTCGTGATCGGAGATACAAAGTTGATTCCGCGGGTTCCTCCCGGGATCGCGATGCCGGTGACCTTCCATCGCGCGCAGAGTCTTAACTTCTGGATGCAGGTGTACAACCTTGGCATCGATGAGAAGAGCAAGCAGAATGGAGCCACCGTGGACTACGAGATCACGGATATGGCGACCAACAAGGCTGTAGTAACGCGGCAGGAATTGACCAACAAGCTGAGCCCGAATGCGGACCAGTTGACGATTGAGAAGAGTATGCCGCTGGCGAGCCTGCAGCCCGGGAAATATCAGGTGAGCATCAAGGTGAACGATGGGGTCTCGAAGCAGCAGATTGCGCAGACAGCGCCCTTCATTGTGGATTAGTATGGGGTGATTTTGACTCCAGGTGTTGTTCTCTCCTGAAGATTGGGAGACGGGGCCACGAGGAGCGGGATGCTCGCGCGGATAGCTTGCGATGAGTGCCTGCGGGATCTTAAGGAACGTTCTCCGTGCCGCTTGGGCTGGAGGAGATTTCGGGAGAGGACCGGCGGCGATACGGTGCCTTACTGTGAATAGATTCCGGGTCGAACTCGTTGTGGTGTTGATGCTGGCGACGGCCTCTGCTTGCCGTGCCTCAGATACCGATGCGGTGATCTCGGGGGTGGTGCGGGATGCGCAGGGTGTGGCGCAGATGGGGGCGTTGGTGCAGGTGCTTGGGGCCAACGCGGCTCTGATGGGCGCGGCCTATACCGATCTGAGCGGGCACTACAGGGTATCCAATCTGGTTCCGGGCAGATATCAGATTCGAGCAAGTGCCGTGCTGTTTTCGCCGTCCATTCGCAATAATCTGCGGTTGCCCGTTGGTGCCCGGGCAGTGGTCGATATGACGCTGACGACGATCTTTCAATCGACAGCCTGGATTCCTGCTGAGAGGCGCCGCGCCGACGAACCGACGGACGACTGGAAATGGACGTTGCGGGCCGCGGCGAGCCGACCGATTCTGCGGTTGGTGGAGGATGGAGAGATCGTCATGGTGTCGTCCAGCGCGGTAGACGCATCGCGACCGACGCAGCATGCGAGGGCTGAGGTATCGAGCGGGGATGGCGGGTTTGGGCTGGGCGGAGTTCACCACCGGCTGGCGGTCGATACGATTCTTGAAGATGGCGCGGATGTGATGGTGCGGGCGGATGTGGGCGCGGACCTGAGTCAGCCGGGCAGGGCACCGGCGGCCAACTTCGACGCTGGGTTTGAGCGGCGCATGGGTTTTGATGGGGCGGCGAGGCTGGTGATGAACATCCAGTCGCATCCCGAGATGCTGAGTACGGGTGGGAATGTCGGGCTGCAGACCTTTCGCATGGCCAGCGCTCAGCGGATGAAGCTGGGAGACCTGCTCGACCTGGAGTATGGAAGCGCGCTCTCGGTGATGCGGGCTTCGGAGACGGGGATGACGACGCGTCCGTTCCTGCGGGTGCTGGTGCATCCGGCTCCAGGCTGGTCGGTCGGCTACCGGATGGCGACTGCGCGGGATCTGCAGGACTATGAATCGCTGAATTCGATCGATAGCGAGACGCCGGTGGCGGCTTCGGTCGGAGGAAGGCTCGCGACGGAACGCGGGATGCACCAGGAGATCTCACTTGCGCGGGCGGATGGACGGGGGAACGTACAGTTCGCCGTGTATCACGACGGGATACAGAGCGTGGCGTTGTCTGGGACGGGAGGTCTGCGGGTCGATGATCTGCAGATGCCAGGGGTGCAGGGATTGCTGGTGGATTCCACCACGGACAACTTTCGTCTTCTGAGCCGCGGATATAGTGTGAATGGGGTCCGGTTGACGATCTCCGAGCCGCTGACGGCGAGTCTCTCGATGGCTGCTTCGGTGGGTACGGGAGTCGCTCTGTCGGCGCGGGACTCGGGCGCGGTGACCCTGCAAGAGGCCAACGACGGGCTGAGAGTGCGAAGCGGCGCGACCGCTACGGTAGCATTGAAGGGACGAATTCTGCACACCGGGACGAAGATTCGGGCGGCTTACCGTTGGCAGCAACGCGATACGGTGACGGCCGTGGACTCTTACGCACCTTTCAGCGATCAGGCGTACTGCAGCTTCTACGTGGCGCAGCCGCTGCGCTTCGGGGGCTTGCTGCCTGAGGGACTGAATGCGGTTGTGGATGTGACGAATCTGCTTGAGCAGGGCTACCAGCCGTTCCTGTCGAAGGATGGTCGCACGGTATTCCTGGCGCAATCGCCTCGAGTTTTGCAGGCAGGACTTTCGTACACGTTCTAGGCGCCCGAGGTGGTGCCGCGTCACGCTCCCATTCATTTCAATAGCCTCTTTTTCTGACATCAGTTTTTGATGGCGGGCTCCGGCTGCTTCGCCGCGACTGACGCGACCTTTGCATAGAGGGGTGTGCTCGTCGACGGTGTGAAAACTGTCCGCAGCGGCAGGTCAGAAAGAGCGTGACGGATTGCGGGGTATTATGGCAGCATGGTTTGCGTCAGAAAACGCTTTCACGCGATGTGCAGAAGGATAACGATGCGGAGATTGGGAATGAAGATAGCGACTGGACAGACGAGTGCATGGCGGGAGATGACCGCCGCAACAATGGTTCAGGTGTTGATGTCCGCGGCACTGAGCGGCGTGTTATCAGCCCAGGCGCCGCTGGCGACGCTGAATATCCAGGTGGATAAGCCTGCGCATCAAGTGAGCCCAACGCTGTATGGCCTGATGACGGAGGAGATCAACTACTCCTACGACGGCGGACTGTACCCGGAGATGGTGCGAAATCGCACGTTTCAGGAGCATGGCTTCGGGGGGATGGCGCATTGGAATATCGAACATGGGGGAAGCTCGGACGCCACGATGTCTTTCGACACAACCGAGGGGCCAAGCGCAGCGCTGCCGGCGAGCCTGCTGCTGGAGGTGAAACAAGCGGATGAGGCGAACCAGGCCGGCATTCGGAATGAAGGCTACTGGGGCATGGCGGTGCGTCCGAATACTACCTACAAGGGGTCGTTTTATGCCAAGGCGGCTTCGGGTGATATCGGTTCGATTCGGGTCGCGCTCGTAGGCGACACCTCCGGTAAAGAGGTCGCGACAGCGACGTCCGGTGGCTTGAGTTCGGAGTGGAAGCGGTACGAGTTCACGCTCAGCACGGGCAAGGTTGAGCCGTCGTCGGAGAACCATCTGCTGCTGACGGTAGCGCACCCTGGCAAGGTGTGGATAGACCTGGTATCGCTATTTCCTCCGACCTACAAGGGACGGGACGGTGGTTTTCGAACGGATCTGATGGAGATGATGGCCGGAATGCATCCGACGTTCCTGCGTCTGCCGGGAGGGAACTATCTCGAGGGCGACCAGATCGACGAGCGGTTTGACTGGAAGAATACGATTGGGCCGATGGTGGGTCGTCCGACTCACCGGAGCCCGTGGAACTACCAATCATCCGACGGGATGGGTTTGCTGGAGTTTCTGGAGTGGACGGAGGATCTGAAGATCCAAACGGTTCTGGCGGTCTATGCGGGGTATTCGCTGAAGGGCGATCATATCCACCCCGGGCCTGCGTTGACGCCGTTCGTGGACGATGCTCTCGACGAGATCGAGTTTGCCACGGGCGACTCGTCGACGAAATGGGGCGCGATGCGGGCGAAGTTGGGCCATCCGGCTCCCTTTCCTATCAAGTATGTCGAGATCGGCAATGAGGATTGGTTCGATCGGTCGGGCAGCTACGAGGGACGATATGCGCAGTTTTACAAAGCCATCAAGGCAAAGTATCCCCAGTTGGAACTGATTGCGACAGCGCCTCTGAAACGGATGAAGCCGGATGTGTTGGACGATCACTATTACAAGCGGGCGGATGAGTTCTTCGCCGATGTGAAGCACTACGATACGATCGATCGGAATGGTCCGAAGATCTTCGTGGGCGAGTGGGCGACGCGGGAGGGGTCTCCAACGACCAATATGGGTGCCGCGCTGGGAGATGCTGCGTGGATGACGGGGATGGAACGGAACAGCGATCTAATTGTGATGGCTTCGTATGCGCCGATGTTCGTCAACGTGAACCCTGGTGGCATGCAGTGGGAGTCGGACCTGATCGGCTATGACGCAATGACGAGCTACGGCGCGCCGAGCTTCTACGCGCAGGCCATGTTCGCGGAGTACCTCGGGACCGAGGTTCCGACCTCGTCCGTAACTGGAGGCGGAGACCGGTTCTTCTACTCGGTAACGCGCGATCCGGGTAAGGGGACGGTGTACTTGAAGCTGGTGAACGCGTCCTCGGTGGCACAGCCTCTGGAAATTGACCTGGCGGGCGGGAGCGTGGCGAACACCGGAACGCTGGTGTCGCTTGCGGGTACCAACCTGGCGGAGACGAATACAATCTCTGCCCCGTCAAGGATCGTGCCGGTGAAGAGCGAGCTGAAGAACCTGGGGGAGAAGTTCAAACACACGATGCCGCCGTATTCGGTGCAGGTGCTGGAAATGCGAGGGAAGTAGCGACTTTGCAACTCCGACCGTGCTTGGTCCGGGAACCCTCGGACCAAGCGCGGGGAATGCATCGTTTGAGACATGGATGACTTCTCCATTTCTCGGAATCTGTATTCGAGCAGATTGCCTGCTGGTATGAAATTGGGTGCCCCACCTTCGGCGCAACGTTTCACCGCGCCTAAGGTGGGCCGGCCGTCACAGCACCGGGCCACGGACTCGATCCCATTTACCGAATCCGCTCTAGCTGCGGCTGAGGCTTTAGGGAATGGACTAAAAGGACCTCTTTACGCCCGCTCTCTGGGATCGTCCTCAAGCGCAAGCTATTGGCGGAACGTGGAACTCGAGAAGATGTGCACTGACCGAGGTAGTACGCTATTATGTCATCCAGGCAACATATAGCGCGGAGGAGATCCTGTGCCGATCCAAGGTCAACTAACGCCGAATGGATTCTCCGACGTCGCCGTTGAGATACCGACAATTGAGGTGGTGTCCATCATAAGACGGCTCAGGGGCGGCTCAAACGGCATTTTGGCTCGATGTGATGACGGAAAGTTGTACTCGTTGCGATTGAATTGCAATCCGCAGGAGCCGAACGTACTGGCTAACGAGATTCTGGGATCCTACTTGATTCGAGCATTAGGTTTTCAAACTCCGTCTTCGCGCAATGTAGTTGTAAACCGCAGTACGGTCCAGGCTTCGGTAGACCACACATTAAGAGAAGAATGGGGTGATATCCTGCCCAAAAGCGGAGTCTACTTTGCTTCCGAATTCATGGATCGAATCGGCTTTGAACTGGTCGAATGGTTAGAAACATCGCGCTTGCCCCGAATCGCAAACAGAGCGGAGTTCCTGGGGATGTACATCTTTGATGTCTGGGCTAGTCACCAGGATCAACGCCAGTGCATCTATCGCCAGAATCTGAATAGTGGCGGCTATCAGGCTTTTTTCGTCAATAACCGCCATCTCTTTGGGGGAGCAGCATGGTCCGAGATCGCAGGCAATGCGCGACGACCCGAATGCGTCCATCTTCAGGCTCGCCCATGGGAGGACCGAAGTGCCGACCATTGGCTCAACTACTTCACGCAAGTGATTCCTGAACTCTTGCGTAGAGGAGTAAACCAGGTCCCCGCCGAATGGTATACCGGCGACTTGCAGCAATTGCGTGAGTGTCTCTTATATCGACTGAGTATGCTAAGTGTTCTTATGGAGCTTCAGACGGTCGGTGGGCCACGAAGCCTGTCGTGATTCACATCCGATTACGCAGATGCTATGGCGGCTTTACTGCCAGACTCTGGCATCTAGACTCTGCAAGCGATGGAACAGTAAGCCCTGATAGAGTCCAAGCAGTCGCTGCGCCATAGAGTAGTAGGAATATGCAACAACTTGCACGAGGTGCGAATCGCGTGCTCTGCCATACCCAGTAATCTGGCTCAATAAAAATTGTCTTGTAGCGCGACGCAAAGCCAAACCGTCGCCACGCATGAGTCGGGCCACAGTTCGACTTTCATCTAGTTTCCAGAGCTCCGCATGTGCCGCTAAGGCGACGAGCACGTTTGCGTTCACATAGAGCTGCATTAAGCCTTTGGTTCCTCCAATCAGTCTCAATCGCTCGCTGGGATCTGTCCGAAGCGACAGGTAGTCCGGGTTTAAATACTCCATGGCTACGAGCGTGACCCCGCCCATCTCTGCAGGTTTCAACTCCGCAATCAGTTCTTCCCATGTTGAAAGCGATAGCTTACGAGCCAATACTTGTGCTTGCAGCAGGGCGCAACTCACAAAAACGAAACCACCCACGAGGATCATCAGAGAAATCAATCGGATCATCTCAACCTCGGACCCTGCTGCCGGCTACTATATCCTGTTCGCTCCCGTAAAACTCCTAGCCTCTCTCTAATTTCCGCATCGGACGGAGAAAATTCCCGTTTCGGGAACCAGAAGGATACTATCCAGAATGCCAGGGCGCCTAAATAGATATACATCCGGATTCTGTCCGAGGCTTCCATCACATGGCGTGAGCCTGTGAGTACATAGGCCACATCGCCGCCAAATGAGAAGATCGCCCAAACAGTCAGTCCTTGCCCCAGGGCCATGACATGGCCTCGCCAAAGCAGGCGTAGACGATTGGCCGCCAAGGACATGGATAAGAACAGTTCGCAGGTCAATACCGAGGTGAAGATATCCGCTCGCATCTCCCAGGGATTCATGCCTGATGTTGCTGGGGGAACGATCGTTAGGCAGAGCGCGACTGCGGCCAGCGTACCCACCGCTGACCAGGCCATAAAAACTCTTCGCGCCTCTTGAACCCAGGTGCCAATCGGACGTAGAACGATGCGGGCGATTTCAATGATCAAAGCCACTTGGAAGCAGTAGTCGCCGCATGCCAGAATCCAGTATGCGCGAAAGTAAACATGGCCGCTCGCATACCGGAAGGCGAGGAACAGAATCACTGTCTCTAGTACCTGAAATGCAATGAGCGAGGTAAAAACGGGGAATTCGCGCCAACGCGCCCGTCCCACCAGGATGAGAAGCAGGGCGACGTGGCCTAAGAAGCCCGCCGCCCAAAGTGCATTGTCCAAGGATCCAACCTCCATCACCTATTTGGGTGATCACAGGCACGAAAACTATGGATTCCCACTATACGCGTATTATTAACCCATATAAATTTCGAATGAGAGTTGTAGCATCAAGAGACCCGAAGCCTCAAGGCGAGGCCTCGGGTTCGTCCCCATCGTTTCCGCGACAAGCATGGGACCTACTGACGATAGAGCAGCGAAGAGTGCGAGCGAACGAAGTAGCTTTTGCATAGAGAGCTCCTAGGCGCAGATGCGCCTGAATCTCTTATGCCCGATCTAGGGGAAAGCCAGCAGACAAAACAATTGCGTATGCCCTTAGCGAGTTTCGTTTTGGGAACGTTTCCAAAACCGAACGAGACCGACAAAAAAGACCAGAATTTGATTGAACTGGCGATACGAGAGCATTTCTCTGGTTGCCGTGGTTTCCGGTCACTGTGGCGTTCGAGGCCGAAGGCCTCGGCCCCGTATCCGCGCGCCGGACCGCGAACCGGCTCGGGGGGGCCCAGACAGACTTCATCCGCACGATCAACGCACCATAGCAGACCACTTTCAAATCAGCGACCGCTGTCCAGTTTTTCCACGCAACGGCCCACATTCTGCGCACAAAAAGCTCCTGGTGAAACTTTCCGCGGAACTTCCATTCGATGGTGGTTTTGTTCTGGTGGTGCGGTGGTTCCATGCGTTGGCCTGGCGCCGCGCCTGTGAGTGATCCGAGCGCCAATATGACCCATCCACGCCGGATGATTTATAGGTAAGTCGTTTATTTTGAGAGAGGGAAATGGTGGACGCGGTAGGGATCGAACCTACGACCAGTCGATTAAGAGTCGATTCGAGCACGTCTTCATTCCTCTCTGTTTACGGGGCTTTTTACTGGATCGTGGATGTTGTCTGACCAAAAGTCTGACTATCGGTCAGGAGTTGGAAACGGCGCAGTTCGCGGGCTCGATTGCGCTCGTCAATCTTGCGGTTGAGTTGCGACGTGTCGGCGTGCTGGTAGGGGGTCATTGACTGCACGTTGGCGTGGCCCATCGATTTCGAGACGGCGAAGATGTTCCCTGTCGCCTCGACCTGGTAAGTAGCGTAGGTGTGACGAGCGGAATAAGGGACAATCCGTGGATCGACTCCAGCCCGGACGCAGGCCGCAGCGAAGCTCTTGGAGATCGATTCGAGATGGCCCGACTTCGCACGCTTGGATGGAAACACCCAGCCGGAGCGGCCGCGTGTTGCATCCAGCAGCATCCGCTTCACGCGCTCGCTCATCGAGACGAAGCGGGTCGCGTTCTTCGTCTTTCCGTTGGGCACCCAGATCCGGTCGGCGTCGAAGTGAAGGTTCTCGATTCGCATCGGGAACACCTCGCACGGGCGCATCCCGGTGTCCTGCAGGACGACAACCACGAGCCACGCCCGGCTGCGCATCCAGCGGTGGGCGTTGCTCTCGGTTTCGATCTGCAGGGCATCCTGGATTCGGATCTCCGCGTCCTGGTCAATCATCTGGTCGCGTGCCACCGTCGCCGGCATGGCGAACTTTGGACGGGACGAGAGGATTTTCCATTCGATCGCAGATCCGAGCATCGTCTTGAGCGTGCGGAGTGCCTGGCTGGTGTAGGACTTCGAGCAGGGAACCATGACACCGGTCGACTCTTTCGTCTTGCGGTTGATGACCGGCCGCTCGAACGAAGTGCAGTCGACCATCTCGGTGGTGATCTGATCGATGTACATCTCCGCCAGCCTCGAGAGCGAGAGCAGCCGCCAGCCATACTCGTAGTACTTACGGCTGTTGGGTTTGAGCGTACGCGACGTCTCCACCCACTCGAGCCAGCGGGTGGAGAACTCGCGCAGGGTGGGCGGCTTCTGGCGGCGCTTGGGGGCGCTGCCTTCCATCAACCCAAGGAGCACTTTTGCTTCAACTTCACGGGCCGCCATCTTCGTTTTCGCCTCAGTCGATCCGCGATGCCGCTTCCCAAGGAAGTAGAAGTCGTAGTACAGGAACGGACTGCCTGGTTCTTTTCTAAGCGCCATGGTGCCTCCGGGTGTCTGGCATGGATGGGACCACACGGCGCTCTCTGCCATACGTGAGTATGTCCCGCTCAGCATAACGCACGCAGCGCGGAGAGAGCTGCACGAACGGTGGACCCTTGCGCTGTGCCTTCCAGGTGCGGAGTGTAGCGGCTTCGACGCCGAGCATCTCGGCGGCCTGCGCTGTATTGAGCATTTTTTCCATGGCGTTTCGTCCCTACCTTTGTAGGTGTTATACATCTATTGCGTAATTACGCAAACAAAAAGATTGACAAATCGATTTACTCCCAATAATGTTCGGGTTGTGCCAAACCAAAGTACATCACCTATGGCGGAATTACGGCCAGCTACCGCGCGACAGGCGGATGCTCTCTGGGCGATCTGGAAGGTGGGAAGCCGCAACGGCATGGCTCCGTCGATGGCGGAGATCGGTGCGGAGATGGGAATCCACATCACCAGCGCGCACGAACTTGTCCAGGCGTTGGAGCGGGACGGGTTCATTGTGCGGATCCCGGGCAAGTACCGGTCGATGCGCCTGACCGGCGCTGCGGATCAGTTTCTCGGCCCTGTAGCTGAACGGAAGAGGAAAGCGGAGGTGGCGTGATGGCTTTTGATCGTCCGGATGCTCGTCGGCGCGCTTTGATTCTGCTGATTCTGGAGTTGCGTCTGCTGGCGATGCGGCTGGCGGATGGGGAGCTGGTGATCGCGGCGGGGCCGGGGCCGTTCGAGGCGGTTGAGGCCGGGGTGCTCGCGGTCTATGGCGAGGATGTGCTGGCGGCGCTGCGGGAGGCGATCCGGAGGCTCGAGGCGGGGATCGCAGGCGAGGGACAGGAGATTGAGGTTGCAACCCCCAGTTCGGAGTTCACTCCGGCGGGTGGTCTCGGCGCGGGCCGGGGAGGACAGGGCGGCGGGGCGGAAGGGAAGCCGCTCCGCACCTTTGGCGGAAGGATCATCACCTACGACGAGATGATGGGCTACATCGTCCATGCGGTGATCATGCCGGGGGTGATGCATTGAGGCCGCGCCGGGTGGTGGTGGTGATGAGCACCGATGCGGCTCTGGTGAGCCGGGTGCGGATGCTGCTGGAGCTGATGGCTGCCTGCCGGGTTCGGTATGCGGCGACCATCGCCGAGGCAAGGGCTGCCTTCGCAGAAGGTGCCGGACTGTTGGTATTGGACTCGCGGTTCGGAGAGTTGATTCCAGGCTTCAAGCGCGTGTATCCGGGAATGCCGGTGGTGATGTTGGGCGGAAGTGTTCGCGAGGCGAGGAGTGCCGGCGCGAACGTCCGGATCGACCTCGCGGAGGATACGTTCGCGGCGGAGCTGGTGGCGCGGGTCAAGACGTTGCTGGTGCGCAAGCCGGGGAAGAAGCCCGTTCCGAAAGTCGCGCCGGGGTTGCTGGTGTGGCTCGATGAACTGCGGGACGAGGTGCGGGCTTGACGGGCTCGGTGCTGGGCGGGATGCCGAATGCGCGGTTGCGGGCGAGGAGTGTCTCGATCCAGATGGCGAAGCGCCGGAAGAGGCTGGGGTTGAGTCAGGGCGCGGTTGCCGGGGCGATCGGGGTGCATCGCAACACGCTGCACCGGTGGGAGGTTGGATTCGCGATGCCGAGCCTGGCGGAGTATATCGCGTGGGCTCTGGAGTTGGAGCGGTGCAGGTCGATGGCGGGGGTGCGGCGTGTTTGATATGGCTGCCGAGCTGCGCAGATGTGAGTACTGCCGGTGCTCTCCGGATGTGGATCCGTGCAAGCTTTCGGACGGCGAGGAGTGTGGCTGGTGGGACGCGCCGAGGACGTGTTGCAGTGGGCCGCAGTGCGTGAAGGCGCGCCTCGCGGCGAGGCGTGCTGGGAAGAGGGCGACGGAGACGATCCGGCGTGAGGAGTCGGGAGAGATTGCGACGCGGCTCGAAGGGATCGAGACCGAACGGCGCAAAGCCACGCGCGAGGCAGCCGCGCGGAAACGGAATCGGCGGATGAAGGCGAGGGCGTGATTCTGATGGATGCGATCGAGGGATTGACGTTGGCGATGTGTCCGGGATGTGGCGAGCCGTTCGTTGGTCGGGCTGACCGTTGTGTGGCTTGCATGGTGGATGCGTTGAAAGAGAAGCGGATGGATATGACGCCTTCCCCGGAGCTGGTGGCGTTGCTCGCTCCGGTGCGTGAGATTCCCCGGCCGCGTCAGCCGAGGTTGCAGGCGGGGTTTGCGGCCTGTCCGCCGGAGCATGTGGTGCGGGAGCGTTTCTGGCTGATGGCGCTGGGGTCGATGGCTTTGCTGGTGTTGGCTGTCTGGTGGAAGCCGCTGGTGCAGATGGTTTCGAGGTAAAGGAGAGCAACGATGGAAATGCAAAGCAAATCAGCCAAGCCCTTCGAGTCCTGGGCGCTTGTCGAGTTGATGGGACACCAGCGGATCGCCGGACTGGTGACGGAAGCGGAGATCGGCGGGTGCAAGTTCGTCCGCGTGGATGTCCCTGAAGTGGCGTCGGAGCAAGCCCTCACGAAGTTCCTCGGACCGGCCAGTATCTATGCCATCACGCCGGTCAGCGAAGCGACGGCGCGTGGGCTCGCGAAGACGATCAACGCGGCACCCGTGAGCATCTGGGATGCTCAAAGGCTGGTCGATGCGCGTCGTTCCCTGGAAGCGCCAGTATCCGCTTCGACCCGCGAGGATGACGAAGAGACGGACGACATCGACGAAGACTTCGATCACGCGTAAGGGAGCTTGGCGATGCATGTGCCGCAAGCCGTGACGCAATACGAAGACGCGCAGTGGTGGCTCTTTCTGCATGTCGGCGTACCGGTGATCTTGGTCGGGGCGGTGGTCGCAGGGGTTGTCGCGTGGGTGTACCAGAGGTTTTACGACAAGTAGCGAAGGAGAGCAGCGATGGCGAAGGAAGAGATAGAAGCACCGATCACGATCAACATCGGGAACCTCTGCAAGGGGGCGATCATCGACGCCTTCAATGATGAGCTGCGGAAGTGCCTGGACAACATCTACGACCTCAACACGCCGGCGACAGCTTCGCGCGAGATCAAGTTGAACGTGCGGATGAAGCCGGATGATTCCCGCACGCGGATCGCGTCGGAGTTTACCTGCGAATCCAAACTCGCGCAGCCACACCCGGTGCAGGATGTCTTCTTCGTGGGCAAGGATGCGGAGACCGGTGCGCTGTTTGGGCTGCTCCACGATCCGCGCCAGGCTTCCATCGTCTTCACGGCTCCGAAGCCGAAGGAAGCTCCCCAACCCATCCAGTTCAAGGGCGCGAAGTAAGGCGTCCGGTAGTAGAGGTTCCACTTTCGCAACATGAAATGAGGGATGTTTATGAACATAGTCCAGGTGCTCGATTGGTTCCTGAGTCTCAACAAGACCGACCGTCCGGTGACGGTCGATGTGAATGGCAACGCCTACGCGGTGAAGACGGATGGCACGCTGGGCGATGTCGTTCGTCCGGTGATTCCGTTGGCTCCGGTGGCGACTCCGACGCTCGAGCTCTCCAGCCTGACGGGGCTGATTACTGCGTTCACCGTGGGCGTGGATGGTTTCTCCGGTAAGTTCGCCGTGCATGTCGAGAGCTTCGACAAGGTGTCGCTGGTCTCGCTCGAGGCTGACCAGTGGGGACGCAGGCATGTGTGGGCGCGGGCTACGTCGCGTGAGGTGTGCCCGTTCAAGTTCGGCGAGTACATGGAGCCGGAGCTCTTCCTGATCCAGGCGCAGGCTGCGTTCTTTCCGCTCGAAGGCAACTACACCAACATGTTGAAGCTGTGCTCGAACCTGAAGGCGGGGAGCACGGTGGAGCTGGCGGACGATGGCTTCTCGCAGAAGGTGGTGGTCAACTCGGGCGGCGTGACGCATGGCGAGGTAGAGCTGCCACCGCGTATGGGGTTGCGTGCGTACAGGACGTTCCGGGAGATCACGCCGGTGGAGTCGGACTTCCTGCTGCGGTTCAAGGCGAAGAAGGAGGCGCTGCCGGAGGTGGCGTTGATTCCGGTGGATGCGAACCGCTGGAAGACGGATACGTGCGAGCAGATCTTCGGGTACCTGAAGGATCGTCTGCCGGACGGGACGACGATCATCGCCTGATTTGAGTTTCCTCCGCATTGCCGTCGCCCGGCGATGCGGTGGGGAGGAGGCGCGGCTGTTCTTCTCCCTGGGGAGGTGGGAAGGCAGCCGCGCCTCACGAGGGGCCCGCTCCTTCTACGGGCTGACGGGTCCCCTCGCAATGTTTCACGTGACACGTTTTGTTCCACGCGGAGGACTGCATGAAGTACAAAGCGCCGTCGACGATGTGCTCTCGCCTGTGCGGGCGGGAGAGAAGGCCGGGGCAGAGGATGTGCCGGACGTGCCATGCCGAGGCTATGCGGAAGTGGCGTGCGGAGCGGGTGTATGTAAAGCGGCAGGAAGCTTGAGGGTTGCGATGAGTGATCGGGTGATGACGTGCGATGCGGGTTGTGTGCTGGGCCGGGGTCATGCGCAGCCGTGCCGCACGCCGAAGCAGGTGCTGGCGGATGCGGTGCATCACCCGACGCACTATACCGATCACCCATCGGGCGTGGAGTGTATCGCGATCGCGGAGCACATGGGATTCAACCTCGGCAATGTCGTGAAGTATGTGTGGCGGCATGAGGGTAAGAACGGGCTTGAGGATCTGCGGAAGGCGCGGTGGTACCTGGACCGGGAGATTGCGCGGCGGGAGGTGGCGGATGGGGAAAAAGCCTAGCTGGGATCTGACGAGTCAGCGCTCGCTGACCTCGGCGGCGAAGTGGGTCTGCGAGGGCAGCGGGGCGCTGGCGGTGCTGGTGATTCGCGAGGGAGATGTAGCGATCTGGGCCGATCCGAAGGTGGCTCCGCGGGACACGCTGATGCTGCTGGAGACGCGGATCGACAAGATCCGCGAGACGTTGCAGGAACGGCGTGAGGCGGCGCGGGCGAAGCAGGTGAAGGCAGTGCAGGTCGAGACGTTGGGTGCTGAGATCTTCGGCGGGAAGCGGTGAGCGGGATGGCTGAGTTGCCGGAGTTGATGGTCAAGATCACCGTGGATGCGTCGGATGTCGAGATGCGGAAGCTGGAACGCAGCCTTGCCTATGAGTTCGCCACTGAGGTCATCACGGACGATTCGATCACTGTTTGGGATGTTGATGACGAGGTCTGGCACGACATTGCGGCGTGCCTGGAGTTTGAGGCTCCCGACTTCGCCGATTCGAAGCGGTATCTCGAGCTGCGTGGGCTGCTGCAGGTTCACCCGACCAACCCGAACTGGGTGCGGGTGGTGGATGAAGGCGAGGGGGCGAACGATGTCTAGCAGGATTGAGTGGACGCAGGAGACCTGGAATCCCATCGCTGGATGCACCAACGTGAGCGAGGGCTGCCGGAACTGCTATGCGCGGAACATGTCGAGGCGGCTGGCGGCGATGGGGCAGGTGAAGTACTCCGGGCTGACGGTGCTGCGGGGAAACAAGGCGGCATGGACTGGGAAGATCCACTTCGATGAGAACGCGCTGCTGGCTCCGCTGAAACGGAAGCGGGCGACGACTTACTTTGTGAACTCGATGTCGGATCTGTTTCACGAAGAGGTCAGGGAATGGATGATCGCCCAGATCATGGCCGTCGCGATGTTGACGCCTGGGCATACGTACCAGTGCCTGACGAAGCGGCCTGAGCGGATGCAGGTGTTGCTCTCGCGTCCGGACTTCTATGAGACCGTCATCGAGTTTGCGGATGAGCTCGCTGCCAAGCATGACTTTGAGTACATCCCAAAGTGGCCGTTGCCGAACTGGTGGCAGGGTGTGTCGGTGGAGGATCAGAAGACTGCGGACGAGCGTATCCCACTGCTGCTGGATACGCCGGCTGCGGTGAGATTCATCTCCGCTGAGCCGCTGCTGGGACCGATCGATCTCAATCGGTTCCTGTATGTCGGTCCGGAAGGCGGTTGGGAGTATGCGTATTCGCGCCGCGAGATGCTCCACTGGGCTATCTGCGGGGGAGAGAGCGGGCATGATGCGCGGCCCATGCATCCGGACTGGGCGCGTGGGCTGCGGGATCAATGTTTGCGGGCTGACGTTTCATTCTTCTTCAAGCAATGGGGCGAGTGGGCGCATAGAGCTCTAGTCGAGGACACTCGCAATGATCGCTGCCGATTGGAGTTCTTTCCAACTCTAAACGCGACATTTGCGTGTGTCGGCAAGAAAGCTGCGGGCGATCTGCTCGATGGCGTGCAGTGGCATCAGTATCCGGCCGTTGCCGGCGCGGAGGTGCTGGCGTGAGACGACTGGCATGGCTGATCTGCCTGGTGGTGCACATCGTGGCCTCGTTGTTTTGGATCGTATTGGCGCGTCATGTCTATGCCATGTCGCCCGGTGGGGATTTCAGGTTTGTTTCCATGGTCTGGTTGATTGGCGCTTCTTTATGGAACACCGAGCAAGCGTGGATCTGTTTGCGTCGTCCTGAAGCGGTCGCGTGGATGCCGAGTTGGATGGGAAAGGTGGTGCGGAGATGAGGAAGCCTGGATTTTGCATCGATTGCTACAACGCTCGGCGGGTGCGGGTGGATGCCGTGGCCCGGATCGACGGGGACGATCTCTGTCGTCTGTGCGTGGATAAGCTGGCGAAGTCGCGGGTGGTGGTGGAGGCTCCGGTCTCGGCTCCGGCGTCTGCGTCGTCGACGGTGAAGATGGCGCTGAAGCTCAAGCCGGTCGAACCTCCGGTGGGCGCTGTTGGGCTGTGCTCGCGTGGGTGCGGCAAGCCAACGCATCGGGGCTGGTGCGTGGGGCAGCAGGCGAAGAAGCCCGCGCTGCCTGCGGCTGTGCCGATGGAGGAGATGGAGGTGTTGCGTGCCGATCCTCTGGATGAGGCGGCGGTGGTGGATGCTTCGATTGCGGAGGTATTGGAGAGCGCGACCAAGGCTCCCGCAAGGCTGCTGGTCGATGCGAGAGGTTGCTCGGACCCGGCGGAGGTTGAAGCGGCGGCTCGGCGTGTCATCGTCGCAATGCAGCCGCATGTGATTGCATCGATCGCCAGGCCGCTCGCTGCGCCCAGCCGGTACACGGTGACCGGGCCGGTTGCGAAGGTGGTGCGGCTGGAGGATGTGCCGGTCGATCCGAAGGCGGTGGGTCGGGCTCCGCTGCTGTGGTCGATGATGCTGGCGTTGAAGCCGACGGAGGCGCTGGAGATTCTGAATCGCGATGAACGTCATGCGGGCACGACGTTTCGGGATCTGCGCGACAAGGCGAAGAAGGCTGGTCGGAGCCTGTATGCGCGGAGGGTGGGGACGGGGCTGTTTGTGTCGTTCTCTCCGCTGCCTGGGGATGGGGGTGCGCGATGAACTCTGATTCCGCGGCGGTTCAGTTGCTGTCCCATCTGTGGCGCGACAGCCAAGAGGCTACCGGACACTCTTGGCTACGGCTCAATCAAGGCCTACGGGAGGGCCTATTTCTTGCGGTGAAGATCGGTCTCGAATTCAATGGGGATGATCTGGGTGCCATCCACGGTCGGTTCCGTGGCAGCTACTGGTTTGGTGCGAACTTCGAAGATTTTTACCAGTGCGCAGTGATCTACGCGAACCGCTCGGCGTGGAAGGCATACGAGGCCCATACCAAGCGGAAGCCTTTCATCTACCCAGCCACTCTGCGGGCACACTGGGGCGGCGGCGGACAAGGGATCAATAATCCGGCGCGCCTGGTTGTGGGCTGTGAATTTGGCTGGAACGGTGAACGGGTCACGGTGACGAGCTTCAACGATGAAAAAGGTTATCTCGTTGCGCAGTCCTATACGTCACCGCAAGCCGAAGTTTGCGCCGATTGCGGACACCAGAAGACATGGCCAAAAAATAAGATACTTCGACGCTATGTGATAACCCACGCCGACCTGAAGGCACAAAAGGCTGATCAAAAAAAGCCAAAGGGGGGCTTATGAGTGCGAGAGCCCTGAGTGTGCGTGCGCCGTGGTGGTGGTTTCTGCTGTATGGCGGCAAGGATATCGAGAACCGCAACTGGCCGACGCGGTTTCGGGGGACGGTGTATCTCCATGCCGGCAGGGCGATGCCTCGGGCGGAAGTTGCGGACGACATCCGGACGGCGGCGTGGATGGCGGGATGGAACGATCATCCGGCGCGCTGGCCGAAGTACTCGGAGCTGGAGACCTCGCGCGGGTGCCTGGTGGGGAAGGTGGACATCGTGGACTGCGTGATACAGAGCACGAGTCCATGGTTTATGGGCAAGTACGGGTTCGTGATGGAGAACCGCGTGGCCTTCGAGAGGCCGGTGCCGTGCCTGGGTGCGCTGCAATTGTTTCCTGTTCCGGATGAGGTGTTGGCCCAGGTGGAAGGGCGTGGCGGGGTTGGGACGATGGATCTGTTTGGAGGTGGGGCATGTCAGTCGTAGAGCAGAATCGCAGGATCAACCCCGACGTTCTTCAAGCGTTGCGGGAAGGCCGGATCGTAGTTGGCGAACGCGGCAGCGGGAAGACGATTACGCTGCTTACCTATCTTGCGGTGACCCAACCGCAAGGCAAGCGTGGCGGCGGACCGATTGTGGTCTCGGAGGACTTCCGGTCCGCCAAGGGGCATGAGTGGTTCTGGCGGAGGTGTTTCGCGGATCACCCGATGCCAAGGTTTCTCTCCTATCGCCAGATCGAGAAGGCTGATGGCTTGAACGGGATCGTCTTCGTCGATGAGCCGCGGGAGTGGCTCAATTACGTGCTGCGGGCCCGCTTCTATGCGATCGGCGGTTTTGGCGGCGGGGTTGGGTCGAGCGCCGTGTTCGCGGAGAGTGGGCGATGAAGATCGTGGGGAAGACGGTGATCCATGGGTGTGAGTCGCGGGGGGATGCGCTGAGTCCTTATCTGACGCGGTATGCGTTTCCGCGTGTGGGTTGGTTTCGTCCGGCGCTGCATGTGTTTCATCGCTCCGACGCGGATGAGCATCACGATCATCCGTGGCCTTTCGTCTCGATCATTCTTTGGCGTGGGTACATCGAGGAGACGCCTGCTCTGTTCGCGGATCTGCGGTCTCGCGAGGTGTGCGTGCGGGATGGGCGGTGCGTGCGGCTGAGCCGCAAGTGGCCGGGGATGGTGTTGTTTCGGAGCGCGACGCATCGGCATCGTGTGGAGCTGGTCGACGGCAAGCCCGCGGTGACGCTGGTGATCTTCGGCAAGCGGCGGCGGGAGTGGGGATTTTTTACGGCGAAGGGCTGGCAGCACTGGAAAGCCTACTTCGCGGAGCGAGGGTGTGAGTGATGGCGGATCATCCGAACCATGCGGTTTGTGAACCTTATTTTGTTGGCAACTCCGATGCCGGACTTCAGAACGTGGCAAGGATCGTCATTGAACGAGACGAGTTCAAGGCCGCGCTTGAGGCAGAGTGCCAACTCGAAAAGCCGGATCGGCCCTACAAGCTCTACGTCTGGAAGCGCGGCGGGTTCCTGGTCGCGGTGCATGCGAAGACGGTAGCTCAGGCGCGTGAGCTGGCCCTCGAAGAGTGGAATGGCGACGGGGACGAGAGCACGCCTGTCATCTCTCAGTCTGTTCAGGACATCAAGGAGGTGACTCCGCATATCTTCTACCGGGAGAACGCAGAGTGCGTCCTCACTGATAGTGGCGCGTTGCAGGAGATGGACCTATACGCAAAGACTGCGGACGCTCGTGCGGAAACTGCCGAGGCAGAGTGTGTCCAGTTGCGGCGTGCCAATGAAGCATTGTCGACCCGCTCGGCCTGGCTAGATAGCGACGCTGCGAAGCAGGTTCTCAGATTGATTTGCTTGCAGTTGTCGCCGATGGCGCATGCCTTCCAAGAGTTGGGTGAACCGATCCCGACCAAGACGGAGGATGAGCAGGCTTTCATGCTCCACAAGATGTTGGGCTACGTAAGGGACCACGGCGACAACTGGAAGACGGAGTTCCTGAAAGAGATGGCCGTCGTCCGGGAACAACTGAGGCTTCGGCGTGAAGCCAAGCTCGCAAGAGAAGCGGCGGTGACGCAATGATGCCAGAAAAGAATGTTCCTCCCCCGCCGTGCGGCTACAAGTGGATTCAGGATGGCAAGGATCACGCATGCATCCTTGACCGCCATGAGGACTTTCAGCCGCATGAGTGTGACTGCGGAATTAGGAACTTCACCAAGCGTCCGCGCCCTCCACTCAAGTTGGCCCAGTGGAAGCGTGGAAAGAAAGTGGTTCCAAAGAAGTAGCACGGAACCAACGGAGGCAGTATGAAGATCGCATTGGCACTGGCCCTCATCCTCGCAACATCTCCTGCAATCCCGCAGGCACAAGCAGTAGCAACGCACCGCGATCACAAGCGGCTGAAGCGTTTTGGGATTGCGGTGGCGGCGGCCGGGGTGGGATTTGCCTTGCGGTCTGTGGCGCGGGGCTCGGCGGGTGGGCCGGGGCATATCAAGGGTGGGCCGGTGTATCCAGTTACGCCGCAACGGTAGCGAACGGCTTTGAGGTTGGGACGGCGAAGGGGATTTGCTTTGGCGAAGATGCGGGCAATTGAGAGTGTGGACCTGTTCTGTGGGGCGGGCGGTACGTCGCAGGGTTTGCTGATGGCGGCGAACCGCCTGGATCGCAGGTTGAAGCTGCTGGCGATCAATCACTGGTCGGTGGCGATCGACACACACGCGCTGAATCATGCGGAGGCGGTGAACCTGTGCACAGGGCTGAACGAGGTCGATCCGCACAAGCTGGTGCCGAGCGGGAGGCTGGATCTGCTGTGCGCCTCGCCGGAGTGTACGCACCATAGCGTGGCTCGGGGTGGGAAGCCGATGGACGATCAGAGCCGGTCTTCGGCGTGGCTGATCCTGCGGTGGGTGCAGCAGATCTACATCGGGGTGCTGATCTTCGAGAACGTTCCGGAGTGGGTGAGCTGGGGTCCGCTGGGCGCGAATGGGAAGCCGTTGAAGTCGAAGAAAGGTGAGTTGTTCCGGATGTTTGTCGAGACGTTGAAGGCGATGGGCTACAAGGTGGAGTGGAAGATTCTGAACTGTGCGGACTATGGCTCGCCGACGACGCGGCGGAGGCTGTTTATGATCGCGCGGAGGGATGGCAAGGCGATCACGTGGCCGGCGGAGACGCATGTTTCGCCCGCGAAGGTGATGGTGCCGTGCCTGTTCGATGCTCCGCGTAAGCCGTGGCGGACGGCGCGGGAGATCATCGACTGGGGGTTGAAGTCGCGGAGCATCTTTGGCCGGAAGAAGCCGCTGGCGGACAACACGCTGAAGCGGATCGAGGCGGGGATGCTGAAGTTCAACGGGATCCGGGTGGATCTGCGGAAGTGCATGCGCGAGGGGTTGCGGCCGTACCTGATCGTTCCGCCGGGGAAGACGATGGAGGATGCGGAGGCGTTTCTGCTGCCGCATCGCTTCAAGGATGGGGTCCATAGCATCGATGAGCCGTACCGGACGGTGACGGCGACGAGCTCGGACTTCTCGCTGGTGCGGCCGTTCCTGGTCGATCCGAACTTCGGGGAGCGTAAGGGGCAGGCACCGCGGATGCGGTCGGTGGATCGGCCCGCGCCTACGGTGACGTCGACGGGTGCGGGTGGCGTGGTGCAGCCGCTGCTGATGCAGATCGATCATGCGAGCGGGAGTGGGTCGATGCGGCCCGTGGATGCTCCGGTGGCAACGCTGGTGACGAAGGAGAACACGGGGCTGCTGGAACCGTTCCTGACGGTGCTGCGGGGCACCGGCACGGTCGCTGGTGTAGATCGACCCTTGCCGACCGTCACGGCTTCCGGAACGCACTATGGGGCGGTGGAACCGTTTGTGGTGACGGTGAACCATGGCGACGGATTGAACCGGCGGGTGCGGTCGGTGGATGAGCCGATGGCGACGGTCACGGGGAGCATGGGCGAGGGGATCGCGGTGCCGGCGCTGCTGAAGTTCTATGGGACCGGGGATGGTGCGGTGAGCGTCGATGAGCCGGTGCCTACGGTGACGACGAAGGATCGCTTTGGCGTGATGCTTCCGGAGCTGATTGCGCTGGGTTATGGCGTGTACCTGCTGGACATCCACTTCCGCATGTTGCAGCCGCGCGAGCTGGCCCGCGCGCAGGGCTTCCCGGACAGCTACCAGTTCACCGGCAATCGGGAGGACGTGGTGAAGCAGATCGGGAATGCGGTGCCCCCGGATGTCGCGGCGGCGCTTTGCTATGAGGTGTTGAAGGGATCGGGGACGAAGCGGATGGGGGTGGCGGCTTGAAGCCTTACTTCGAGCATAGTGGGATCGCTATCTACCATGGAGACTGTCGCGAGTACCTGCCCAACCTTCCAAGGGCACAGTGTGTCATTGCGGATCCGCCCTATGCTCAAACGTCGCTCGATTGGGACGTGTGGCAAGCGGGCTGGATCGATCTTGTCGCTGCCGATTCGCTTTGGGTCTTTGGCACGATGCGGATGTTTGTGGAGCGGAGCTCGGAGTTCCTTACGGGTAAATGGCGCATGGCGCAGGATGTGGTCTGGGAGAAGCACAATGGGTCTGGTTTTCAGGCGGACCGGTTTCGACGTGTTCATGAGTCGATCGCGCTTTTCTATCAGGGTGCATGGAGTGACGTGCACCACGTGCCCCAGATGACTCAGGATGCCACCCGGCGGCAGACACGAAGGAAGGCGAGGCCCGCTCATATGAACGGAATCCGAGAGGGCGTATATGTCTCGCACGACGGCGGACCGCGCATGATGCGGTCAGTGCTTCGGGTTTCCTCGTGTCATGGCTACGCTGAAAATGAGACGCAGAAGCCGTTGGGAATTGTGCGTCCGTTATTGGCGTATTCGTGTCCCCCGGACGGCATGGTGATCGATCCCTTTATGGGCAGCGGAACGACGCTGGTCGCGGCGAAAGAGTTGGGTATGAGTGCCATCGGAATCGATCGCAGGGAAGCGCAATGTGAGATTGCCGCACGGCGTCTTTCACAGGAAGTGATGGTATTCGCATGAAGCGTAAGACACAGACAGACGGGCTTGCGGGTGCGGGTTTGGAGGAGCGGGCGTTTCTTGCGTGGGAGACCGCGTCCCGGGATACGCTCGACTTCAAGCGGTGCTATGTGGACGTCTCCGGGGACCTGGTGGCGGGGATCCTGCTGAGCCAGATCGTGTACTGGTTTCTGCCGGCACGCAATGGGGAGAGTAAGCTGACGCTCGAGCGCGATGGCAAGCGCTGGCTGGCCAAGGGGCGCGAGGAGTGGTGGGATGAGTGCCGGATCAGCGGCAAGCAGTTCGACCGCGCGATTGGGGCGCTGGAGAAGCTTGGGCTGGTGGAGACGGCGGTATTCCGGTTCGGGAAGAGCACGGCGAAGCACGTCCGAGTGTGCTTTGAAAAGCTGATTGAAAGGCTGCGCGCGCTGGGTGTGGACGCTCCTTTGGGAATTCCCCAAAGGTCAATTCAAGAATTGCCCAAAGGTCAATTCGAGAGTTCCCCAAAGGTCAATTCAGGAATTGCCGAAACGTCAACTCTATTAGATGTATTTAAGACTACAGCAGAGACTACGGCAGAGAGTACACCACCCCTACCCCTCCCCGGGGGAGGGGACGCGCGTTCCGAGTGGCATGGGGTGAACGCTTGCAGGGCGAGGATGAAGCCTGCGTTGCCACCGCTCGAGTGGGAGGATTGGCTGAAGGCGAATCCTGGGGCGGTGAGGGCGGTGGGCGAGCCGATGCTGGTGGATCTGCTGCTGGGGCGTGGACCGGGGACGCCGGTGTTTGCCGATGCGGGCGTGGCTGCGCAGTGGGTTGCGGAGCGGTGTGGGATTACGCAGACGGGATTTCGGAAGGCGGTGCGTGGGGCTTTGCAGGCTAAGGCCGAGCGATCCGGATGGGGGATCGCTACCGCTGCGGAGCTGGCAGTGACGCGATACGAAAAGTACTGCGCGATGACTTCCGAGATGCGGTTTCAGTGGGGCCCGGTCAAGTTCTTTTCCGGTGGACACTGGCTGAGGCCGGAGACCTGGCCGGTGAATCAAGAGGCGATGCGGCTTTCGCGCGAGGCCGGCGTGGGGATGTTTCATGGGCGGAGCCGAGACGCTACTTGACGAACTTTCGTCGCAAGGTGTCGTCGACCGTCGACTGCCAGCCCCTGCCCGTGGCTCTGAGAGCTTCAAGGACATCGGGCGAGAGGCGAATGGAGACGAGCTTCTTTGTGGGAGACTTCTGGGGGCCGCGTTTGCCGCGGGTGAGAGCCTGCTGGAGTTCGATGGGGAGCTGGTCGAAGCGCTTGGCTTTGGCGAACATCTCTTTCGTCCACTCGGGGTTTTCGGCATCGGGGATGGGCTGCTTGCTAGAATTCTTCAGCATAAAAGATTTGCTCCTGTCTGGTGGCTTTGCGGAGGCTGATGGCGCGGATCGCGCCGCCTTCGTGGGTGAAGATAAGGGTATGAAGCATGGCATCGATCCAGCCGATTGCTTTGTATCGAACTTCACCGTAGTCCTGCGAGTCGTCCACGTAGAAGAATGAGGTGCTGAGATTGAAGTCTGCTGCCCGTTCGAGCGAGATGCCGTGCTTGCTGAGGTTGATCTTGCTCTTCGCCGGGTCGAACGTGACTTCCATGAATCTAATTGTAGCTACAATAAAACAGAAGTCAAGCACGAAATGAACCGAATGCGATATGGATTCACCACAAGTGGTGCAGGGCGCGAATAACGCTTGCAATGAATTTGAGTGGTGTGCGATGGTTGCACCTGTACGACACAACCTGGCTGGAAACAGCGCGAACCCTCACCAAGGTCGATAGCCCGCGAAGAAGGCTAGTAGTAAAGGGCTGGCGGAGGTGTCTCTATGTTGCTCTGAGCTGGGCCTCTTTCAATCCTGGATTCAACCGAACCATCCCCTCTGCCCTCGGCAGTGTGTTCGGTGTAATCTTCAACCATTCAACCGTCCTCCCGCCCGTGCCAAGGCTCTCGCAATCTCAGGAGCTATATGGCGCGGAATCGACGTAGTAGATGTAACGAACTCATTCTCTTCTCTGAAAACTCGAGCCTTGGCTGGCGTGGTTTGCGGCGTATCTCCTTCGACGATGGAGAGCGTAGTGTGAACCATGGCACGATGAGGCGAGTTTACGATGAATTGGGTAACCAGATCGGTTACCAGTTCTGTGCGGCCGCGCCGGTGCCAACCGGTGGGTCTTCTCAACCCTCGTGTGTCGTGATCTCGAATCGAGAACGCGAACTGATCGCCTTCACCCGATTTCAGGGAAGTGGATCAGAGACGGCAGGCATGTCCGAAGCGAGGCGATTGGAGCGGATGAAGCAAACCGATCCGCGAACTGGCAAGCTATTGCCGGCGGAAGACGCAGTGGAACGCGCTATGGAGAAGTTGAAGCTCTATCCGAAGCTGGCCGGGGAACTGGCCTGGCGTCAGGATGTGCGGAAGCAGATCGCAAAGAGCAGAGCGGCAGGGAGTTGATGTGAGCGATGTGAGACCGCTGAATGACCGGGAGGATCGGCCTGTGAGCGATGAGCCAGAGGTTTATACGCATCGGTCGAAGCGGGATCGGGGAGAGCGACTCAGTCTGAAACGGGATTGGGTCGCTTTGCTTTTGCCGACGCTTGTGGTGCTGCTGGTGAGCACGCTGGTGCAGGTGGGTGGGTACATCTGGTTTGCGGCGACGCTGCAATCGCGGGTAAGCAACATGGAGGTTCGGCAGAAGGCAAGCGAGGAGATTCTGCGTGCGCTGCCTTCGGACTATGTGAGCCGCGCGGAGCAGCTGCGGAACGAGCAGGATGCGAAGGAGCGGCGCGAGGAGAGTCAGCGGCGCTTTGATCGGATGGAAGGCAAGATCGATCTGTTGCTTGAGCGTAGGAGCAGATAAGCGGAGCGTGACGGATGTACCTGGATGACTCGGCTGCGTTGCTGCGCACGGCTGGCTTTGAGGGATCGGTGCCGTATCTTTACGTCGATACGGTGGGTGTGGTGACGGTGGGTGTGGGCCATGCGCTGTTTCGTTTGGATGATGCGCTGGCGCTGCCGTTTGCGGTGATGGGGCGGAAGGCGACGATGTCGGAGATTGCGGCGGATTATGCGCGGGTGCGTGCGTTGGGGAGGGGAAAGGCGGCGGCGGCTTATCGGTGTTCGACGAGCCCGGTGCTGGATGCGGGGACGATCGATGGGTTGCTGCGGGTGAAGCTGGAGGGGTTCGATAAGGCGCTGCGGGCGCGGCTGCCGGGATATGGGGTTGCTCCGGATGTGGCGAAGCTGGCGCTGCTGGATATGGCTTACAACCTGGGTGTGGATGGGTTGCTCAAGTATCAGCATCTGTGTGCGGCGCTGGTGCAGAGGGATTACAGGTTGTGCGCAGCGAGTTGCCACCGGCTTGGACCTGGTGAGGCGCGGAACGTGTGGACAGCTACGCAGTTTTTGAAGGCTGCGGCGTTGCCGGTGGTGGTAGTGCATTGAGTCGGAGGTGAACGATGGCGGATTTGACGAGCATAGTGGGAGCGGCGGCGGCGGGTGTGAACCCAGTCACGGCGATCGTCGGGTTGGGAAAGGATCTGATTGATCGGTTCATTCCGGATCCTGCGTTGAAGGCGGCGGCTGCGTCGCATCTGGCGGATGTCCAGTTGCAGCTTGCAGAGGCGCAGATCGACGCGACGACGAAGCAGGCAGAGGCGACGACGCAGCAGCTGCAGGCGGCGGCTCCGGCGAATAACGATCACTACATGGGCGCGGTGCGTGGGACGTTCGGCTTTGTGATGATCGCGTTGTATGCCTGGAACTATGGGATCGGTCCGGCGGTGCATCAGGTGACGGTGCAGATCCCGATGAACATCACGGTGATGTTCGCGGTGCTGCTGCTGGGCTTCGTGGGTGTGCCGGCGGGGATTGAGATGGCGAAGCAGATCGCCAGTATGCCGGGTGATTCGACGGTGAGTTTGCTGGGTCTATCGGTTGGCAACAAGAGCAAGGGTTGATGTGAGATGGGCGGCGATGGCCGTGGATGTGTGTGATGCTGAGTATTCTGCTGATGGTGATTGCGATTCTGGTACTGGCGATCGTGCTGCTGGTGTTGGCGATCAAAGGGAAGTCGCCTGTGTCGGCGGCGAAGAGTGAGATCCACGCGCTGTACGAGGCTGGCGTGCTGACAGAGCAGCATGTTGTTGACTACTTCGAGGCGAAGATTGCGGTGGAGAAGGCGTCGGCTGTCTCGATGCTGGCGCATGCTGAGGCTGCGACGAAGAGTGTGTCGAAGGATGCTGCTGAGACTGCTGCGGGTGCCGAGACGATTGCCGCGAAGGTGTAGTGGCGAAGAAGCCATGCGCGCGTCCTGGCTGTCTAAGTCAGGAACTGGTTGATCGTGGGTACTGCTCTAAATGCAAGCCTAAGCACAGTGCGCGGGCGCTTGCTGAATCAGTTCGTGTGCGAGGAATAAGTAAGAAATGGTATGACTCGCCGCGCTGGAAATCCGCAAGATTAGGGTTTTTCGCAAAGCATCCTTTGTGCGCAGATCCCTATGGCATTCATACGAGTCGCCCTGTTCGCGCGGTTGATCTCGATCACATCATTCCACATCAAGAGGAGTACGAGCTGTTCTGGGATCGCAAGAACTGGCAAGGACTTTGCAAATCATGCCATTCCAGCAAGACCGTAAACGAAGATGGTGGATTAGGAAGACAGCGAAGAGCGCGATATGTCTAAAAGAATCAGAGACTTCCAACTACATGCAGACTTGAGGATGGACGGCTACGGGGGGGGGTGTGTCAATTCCTTCGGGCGATCGGACGCCAGACCGTCGTGGTAGGCACATTTTTACTTCCGCAAAATGGAGCATTTCGGGTTGTGATTCAAGCTGTTAGCGGGTCTTCAAAAGGTAGCCGTTGGACGAGGACCCCACTGAGCGCCTCTAAATGCCAAATAAAGGCATAGGGGTGGAGGTTTCGCTGATATGGGACGTCCACGTAAGCCGATCGCTGTGCATGAGGCAAGCGGCGCAATAAGCAAGGACCCACAAAGGTTCCGAGACCGGATGGACGAACCGCGGCCGAGCGCTCCTTTGGGTTCGCCGCCCGCGCATTTCCTGAATGCGAAATCTCCCACTTCATTGGCGTTGCTGGCTATCTGGCGGCGCCTCGAAAAGGAAGTTCCTGAAGGTGCTCTGACGAGCAGCGACAATACTGCCTTCGCGAATTTGTGCACGGCTCAACTTCAAATCGAACGGAACCCGCTCGACACTCCCGCGAGTATTTTGAACACGAGCTTGGCGTATTTGGATCGGTTCGGGTTGAACCCGCATGGAAGGACCCGCATTGCCATCCGAAAAGCCAAGGAAGTTGACAGTCGGACCCCAGACGGCTGGGCGGCGCTCGCGGAAGAGCGTGCTGCCGTCAACTAAGCTCTCTTACTCAGAGGTTGCGCACCAGTATGCCAGGGATGTTGTCGCCGGGAAGAGAGACGAATGTCTCTTTGTGCGCCAGGCCTGCCAGCGGCACCTGGATGGTCTCGCTGATTCGGTCAAGAAACGCTACCCGTATCGCTTCGATGAGGCGAAGGCGAACTACGTATGCCGCTTTATCGAGCAGCTGCCCCACGTCAAGGGTGAGTGGGCTCGCCCGCGCCCTGGTCACAGTGTCCGGCTCAAGTTGGAGCCGTGGCAGCTTTTCAAGACGTGTTCCATCTTCGGGTGGGTAGAGAAGGCGACTGGGCTTCGTCAGTTTACGGAGGTCTATGACGAGGAGCCGCGCAAGCAGGCCAAGTCGACATGGGCGGCCGGCGTCGGTCTCTACATGCTCGCGGCTGATCGCGAGTTTGGGGCGGAGGTCTACTGCGGCGCCACCACAGAGCGTCAGGCGATGGAGGTGTTTCGCACGGCCCTGCAAATGGCCCGCCGCTCGCCCGATTTCGAGCGCTATTTCGGCGTAGAGCACGCGGTAAAGAGTATCTACAGGGAGGAAGATGGATCTCGTTTTACCCCATTGGTCGGCAACCCAGGAGATGGTGCGTCTCCGTCGTGCGCGATCCTCGATGAGGTCCACGAACATCCGACGCCCATCCTGATTGACACCATGCGAACCGGCATGGGAGCACGCCAGCAGCCGCTGCTCATCTGCATCACAACCGCGGGGAGCAATCTGGCTGGTCCGTGTTACGCGATGAGGCTGGACGCACAGAAGGTGCTTGCGAAACGGATCGACAACCCCAATCTGTTCGCTCTGATTTACACGATCGATGTCGATGACGATTGGAAGTCACCGAAGGCACTTCGCAAGGCAAATCCGAACTATGGAGTATCGGTAAAGCCGGAGTTTCTGGAAAGGGAGCTTCGCCGCGCACTTCAATCGGCGCACCTTCAGAGCATCTTCAAGACGAAGCACCTCAACATCTGGAACGGCGCGGCAAGCGGCTGGATGAACATGGAGGCGTGGATCCGCTGCGCCGATCCTGAACTAAGTCTGAATGACTTTCGAGGCCAGCTCTGTTATGAGGGCGTGGACCTTGCAGCTCGCATCGACCTGGCGTCTCGCGCGAAGCTCTATAAGAAGCTTGTGGGTGGTCAGATTCACTACTACGCCTTCGGCAGGCACTACGTCCCGAAGGATACGGCGATGGATGGCCGCCACTCTCATTACCTGGACTGGATCGGTCAGGGCAAGATGGTTGCGCACGATGGTCCGGAGATTCAACTTGCCCGGATCGAGTCGGAGATCGAAACAGAGATCCCACTCTTCAATCATGCCTGTATCGCCTTCGACCAGTACTCGGCCCAACAGATGCAGCAGAAGTTGGAGAAGCAGGTCAAGGAAGGAGTCATCGTCACGATCCCGCAAACTGTACAGCATCTTTCGGAGCCGATGAAGGAACTCGAAGCCGCGGTCATCTCAGGCCGCTTCCATCACGATGGAGATCCCGTCTTGACCTGGGGAATCTCGAACGTTGTCGTCCGGATCGACAACAACGACAACATCTTCCCGCTCAAGGAGCAGGTCGACAGCAAGATCGATCCTGCCTCTGCACTCTTCAATGCGATGAACAGGGCCTACGTCGCGCCGGCCCCACGTGAATCCGTCTACGAAACCCGTGGTATCCGCACCCTGTAGCTTTTCCTGGAGCTCCTTTGACCCTGCTTTCCAAAATTGGCGAAGCGTACGACGCGCTGACCTCGCCGGAGCCGGTTGGACTTGGCCTGCAGGCGAGCGGTGCGTTGACATGGCCGCTGTCCAGTCCTGCGCCATGGCTCTACGAGGCCTTTGGCGGGCGTCCGAGTGCTTCGGGGAAGATTGTTACTCCGGAAACCTCGATGCGTGTGGCGGCCGTATACGCGTGCGTCTCAGTGCTCTCCCAGTCTGTCGGTCAGCTTCCGCTGATCCTTTACAAGCGTTCCGCGGGTGGCGCCGATCCGGCTGACCAGCACCCGCTCTACCAGCGCCTGCTCAATCTGCCCAACCCGGAGATGACCTCGCAGGATGTGCTGGAGATGGGGATGAATCATCTCTGTCTGCGTGGCAGGGCCTTTCATCAGGTTGTCCGTTCCGAAGGCCAGGTGGTCGAGATCAACCCGCTCAATCCCGATTGGGTGCGGATGTTTCGGACTCCTGGAGGAGCCCTGGCCTACTCCTTCATGCAGCCCGGCGGGCCGATCCGTGAGTTTGGAGTAGAGCAGTGCTGGCGCGTGATCGGGATGACCCACAACGGCGTGGAGGGAGTGAGTCCGCTGACCTACGCCCGCGAGTCGATCGGTCTGGCGATGGCGACCGAAGAGCACGGAGCGAAGCTCTTTACCAATGGTGCGCAGCTCTCGGTGACCATGGAGGTCCCGGATGTACTGTCGGATACGGCATACAAGCGTCTGAAGGACTCTTTCAAGGATAAGTACTCGGGATCGGCCAATGCCTGGACGCCCCTGATCCTGGAAGAAGGCATGAAGGCGAACAAGCTTTCGATGACGAACGTCGACTCTCAGTTCATCGAGGCCCGGCGCTTCCAGCTCGAGGAGATCTGCAGAATCTATCGGGTTCCCCCGCACAAGATCCAGGAGATGAGCCGGGCGACGTTCAACAATATTGAGCACCTGACCATGGACTTCGTGAATTCGAGCCTGGTGCCGTGGTTGCGCCGCTACGAGCTCACGATCAACCGCGACCTGCTTCTGCCGAGTGAACGGAAGAAGTACTTCGCCCGCTTCGATGTGGACTCCCTGCAGCGCGGTGACATGCAGGCCCGGGCGAATTACTACGCATCGGGTATCGCCAATACCTGGCTCTGCCCGGATGAGGCGAGGGCGGGCGAGGGTCGGAACAAGCGGCCTGACGGCAAGGGCGGCGTCTTCGAGAATCCCAACACGAGCACGGGCAAAGAGAAGCCCGGCGCACCGGTTCCCGACACGGAGAAAGGTTGATCCAGATGAAAAGGCAACTGAGCAGGATCACGGCAAAGGGCGATTCCGCCGAGGTTCTCATTTATGAAGATATCGGGGAAGGCTTCTTCGGGGGATTGGGCGCGAAGGCCTTCGTCGAGCAGCTCGCTGCGCTGGGCAGTGTCAAGACGCTGACGGTGCGGATCAACTCCGATGGCGGAGCCGTCTTTGAAGGGATGGCGATCTATAACGCTCTGAAGTCACACCCCGCCACGGTCAATGTGGTGGTCGACGGGATCGCCGCATCGATCGCATCGGTCATTGCCATGGCCGGCGACACGATCCAGATGCAACCCACAGCCATGATGATGATCCACAACGCCCGTACGATGACCTACGGCGATCCGACAGCGTTGCGTGAGGTTGCTGCTCTGCTGGAAACGGTGAGCGGTCAGATGGCGATCGCGTACCAGAGGTCGGGAATTGACCCGGTTCGAGTCCGCAGCATCATGGATGCTGAGACCTGGTACACGGCGGACGCAGCAGTTGCCGAGGGCTGGGCCGATGGGTTGGTGGAAACACCTTTGAAGATGGCGGCATCGGCTTCGGGATACGACCTGAAAGCGTTCAAAAATGTCCCGAAAAGTCTCCAGAATCGGGTGAAAGCAGCGAAAATCTCCGCTAATTCGGAGAATTCCGGCGTTTCCTGCACCTGCCCATGTCCGGAATGTCTTCTGGGCGATTGTGGCGATTGCTCCGACCCCGACTGCACCTGCGAGGGGTGCACCTGCGACGCCGCGATGGGTGCGTCTGCCGAAGCATCGCAGATCGCCGCACAAGTTCAGCAGAACGCGCTGATAGCTGTCAGCATCCGCGACCGCAACTTACGTCTGGCCGATCTCGACTAGATACCAACCATTCACCTTCCACCGCCCGCCTTCATCGGCGGGTTTTTTGTGCCCGCCAGACGGCGAGGGAGCTCAACACATGGATGCGACCAAGATCAACGAAATGCTGAATGAGCGAAAGAACATCGTCGCCCAGCAGCGCGAGATGAACGACAAACTCTACAAGGATGGCAAGGTCGAGCGCGACTTCAACGCCGAGGAGAAGGCGAAGTACGACGCGATGCAGGCCGACGTCGATCGCCTGACCGCGGCGGTGAACCGGGAGAAGACGCTCGGAGCTGCGGAGACACAGTTCAAGACGGATCAGGATCTGGGTGTGAGGGCTGCGCTTGCGAACCCTTTGTCGCCAGAGGGTCTGCGGGCTACTCCGGAGTACAAGCGGGCTTTTTTGGCCATGCTGAGGAACGGTGGGGAGCCCCCATCCGAGTTTCGCGCCACGCTGCAGAAGGCAGTTTCGACGCAGGGCGGATACCTGGTGCCGATCGAGTTCGAGACGAAGATCGTCACGAAGATGTACAACTCGAACATCATGCGTCAGGTCGCGACGGTGACGCGGACGACCTCGCAGGTTGACATCCCGATCGAAGGTAACCTGCCCACGTTCGGCTGGATTGCGGAGCTCGGAACCTACGGGGCATCGGATCTTTCCGTCGGGCAGCAGATTCTCTCGGCTTACAAACTGGGCGGCGTCTGCACGGTGTCGGAGGAGTTGCTGGAAGACGCCTTTATCGACGTGGGAGACTACATCTCCGACCGTTCCGGGCTCTCCGCCGGCTTCGCGGAAGAGGCTGCCTTTATCGGCGGCGATGGCAACGGCAAGCCGACTGGTTGGCTTACCACGATCGCGGCGTCGGGTGTGAATCAGACGTCCGCGGTGTCGGGCAAGGTGACCAGTGTCGACATGTTCACGTTGAAGTACGGCCTTCCTCGCGCCTATCGGAAGAATGCCAGCTTCGTCGTCGCCGATACCCTGATCTCCTCGCTCGCACAGGAGAAGTCCACCACCGGCCAGTATCTGTGGATGCCTTCGCTGACGGCCAACACTCCGGACGTGTACCTCGGCAAGCCGATCTATACGACCGACTTCCTGGCAACGCTCGAGCCTTCCAGTATCTCCGCCGCTTTCGGAGATTTCAGCTACTACCAGATCGTGGACCGTGTCGGCTGGTCGATGCAGAAACTGGTTGAGCTGTATGCCCTGAATGGCCAGGTCGGCTACCGCATGTGGGAGCGGACGGACGGCAAACTGCTGCTTCCCGTTGCGATCCAGACCCTCACCACCCACGCCTAATCGTCTCCAACTGCAATGAGCGGGCCTGAGAGATCAGGCCCGCCCAACCAGGCCCCACATCACCAAGGTCTAAGGAGACCCACAATGGATACCTCCAACTTCATGCAGCCGACCGTAACTACGATCATCACCTCCCGTCTCCCGGCGGGGAGCACGCTCGAGATCGCCCCAGGCGTTCACGTCCCACATCCTCACGCAGAGGTCAACCTGCCCGGCGCTGGAGACCCTCGCCTGGGCGATACCAAGGCCGTCACGGAGTTCGTGCCGGCGTCTGAAGTGGCTCCGGGGGAGATCTTCGGCGGTCACTCCTCGAAGCCTCTCGCTGATGAGGTGCGGCCCAAGGTGCTGACCGTGGCGCCTGCAAAGACGGACGCCCCGACCTCTGCTGATGAGACCTTGTAGGTCGAGCAGTCCACCACAACGAAGACGGAATAACAAAGCTCGGAGGGCGGCGTGCAATATCTCACCAAACTCAGCACGTCGCCCATCGAGCCCATCAGCTTGACCGACATGCTTACCTGGCTCAAGCAGGATCCGGGCGTCGATGATGACTTGATTCAATCGCTCATCTCTGCCGCCCGGTTGTGGGCGGAGGGCTTCCAGCGGCGCTCCCTGATTTCGGAGCAATGGCAGTTGAAGCTCGATCGCTTTCCCTTCTACTGCTTTCGCGAGGGTATCTGCCTTCTCGAAGGGGAGCTCGGACTTTGGGAGTTGCCGAACGGCATCTATCACCGGGATGCCGCGCGGTATGCGATCGAACTTCCGCGCTCTCCCCTGCTCTCTGTCGATTCCTTCACCTATCTGGACCCCAGCGGGGCCACCCAGACGCTCGCTGCCGGGGCTTACCAGACCCTCACAGGAGATGATGTTGAACCGCGGTTGTTTCCTCTTGACGGGACGTACTGGCCCTTCACCTGCTTCGATCCTGCCGCCGTGACCATCACCTTCACGGCGGGCTTCGGAAACTACAGCCTGCCCAGTAACACAGTCACGGCTCTCAAGATGATGGTGGCTGCGTGGTACGCAGACCGGGAGGGAGCCCAGGCGATCCCGCCCACTGTCAAGACGCTTCTGAACCTCAACCGTGCCTACGAGTTCTAGCCATGGACATCAAGATCGACATCGGTGCAATGCGCCATCGCGTGAGCCTGATGCAGCCTTCGCAGATGGCGGATTCGATCGGGGATATCGGTGAGCCGGTTGTCTTCGCCGAGCGGTGGGCGGAGGTGCGGACGCTCTCCGGGCAGGAGTTTTATCGGTCACAGCAGTTTACGTCGGAGGCCAACCGGCTGGTTGTGATGCGGTACCTGGCTGGCGTGGTGCCGAGCATGACGGTGCAGTTCGGGACGCGTAGCTTCGAGATCCTCTGGGTGGAGAACGTGGAGGAGCGGAATGTAAAGCTCAACCTTTACGTGAAGGAGGTTCTTTGATCGAAGAAGGCATCCTCGCGCTCGCCAACCAGGCCACGGCCGATCTGATCGGCGGTCGCTTCTATGCCGATACGCTCCCGCGTACGGTGACGTACCCGGCGGCGATCGTGCATGCGGGCATCGGTGGGCGCAATGAACGCACCTTCGACGGACCGGGGATGCAGATCGACCGGTACCAGTTCGACTTCGCGGGCAAGCATCGGCGCGATGTGACGGCGGCGAGAGAGGCGGTTGTCGCCCTGCTCGATGATTTTGGCGGTGTATTGCCGAACGGCGCCCAGGTGGAGGCGATCGAATATATCCAGCCGCTGAAGCTGCCGTATGACGACGACAAGCAGGTTTTCTGGTGTGGGTGCGAGTTCTACATCAAGTACAACCGGTAGCAACCCGGTTCGCCGGGATATCTGATCAACAGGAGACGAAATGGCGAACAGCAAGGCAAGGACTGGGCGAAAGTCAGTCGTATCGATCGGAGGCGTGGCTGGAACAACCCCCAACTATACCCCTATCGAGGAGATCAGTAAGGCCAGCTTCAGCGGCTCTTCCTGGAACATCCTCGATGCCAGCAACTTCGATTCCGATATCGACGAAGAGAAGATCAAGGGAATGCGGAACAATGGCCAGATCACCTTTGAAGGAAACTACAATGAGGCCTCTCCTGGTCAGATCTTGCTTGAGAACGCCTACAACGATGTCAACGGCTACAACTTCAAGGTCCAGTTGACCCCCGCGAATGGCCAGACCGAGGGGCGCGTCTTTATCTTCACGGGTCTGGTCTCGTCGTTCGATATTCCGATTGAGACGAAGGGCATCGTGACGTTCTCCTCGAAGATCGAAATTACCGGACCGCTTACCGTCACGCCGGGAAGCTAAACGATTCGCGATCGGCGGCGCGTTATCCGCCCACCAACCTCTCACCTGAATCGAGCGACCATGTCGAAGAAGAAGTCTCCCGCGGCCAACCCTGCACTGCCCTCCACCGAGATCATCATCCACGGAAAGACCTACAGGATGTGCCTGGACTTCGGTGCGATCGCGCAGGCCGAGGCCGAGCTGGTTGCCAAAGGGCATGATGAAGTCAACCTGCTCCACCAACTCCCCCGCCTCAACCTCTCCAACACGCGGATCATCTTTGCCGCTTCGCTCCGGCCGTTGCAGCCGGAGCTTTCTTTCGAGGAAGCGCTTGGTCTGGTGGACTTTCGCAACGTCTGGCTGATTGCCAGCCTCATCTCGGAGATGTGGAAGCAGGTCTTTCCCGATGCGGATCCGGAGGCCTCACCGGACCCTACGCCGCCCGCCCAGTAGTCGGGCGGGAGAAACGTTGGGAGTACCTGCTGTGCTTCGCCATCGTCGACCTGCGCATCAGCCAGGATAGCTTCTTCGCGATGACCCCGCGACTCTTCGCGGCACTGGTGCGGCGTCATTCTCAAGTAAAGGATGAAGAGGGGCGCCGTCAGGAGCTGATGCTGGCTCAACTGACGGCGATGGTCGCGAATACGGGCTTCCGAAGACTTTGGGACACGATGCGCAAGCCGGAAGAGTTCCTGCTTACGAAGGCAAAGCCGCACACGGCTCCTCGCCGGCGGCGGAAGAGCTTCGATGAGGAACTGGGGAGGGTGATGGAGCGGGCCGCTGCATATCAGAAGGCTCAGCCGAACGGGGGATCGTGATAGTCTCCCCGTCATGGCCCTCAGCATGATTTCGCCCAACAGCCTCGCTGCCTTTGTGATCGCCGTTTGTTTCGCGGTCGGCCTCAACGCGTATGCGACGATCTTTGCTCTGGGGTTGATGTCTCGACTGAATTGGGTCTCGCTGCCTCCGGGACTGGAGCTGATCGCCAATCACTATGTCATGTGGGCATCGGGTCTGCTCTTTGCGTGCGAGTTTTTCGCGGATAAGATTCCGGGCTTCGATCTTTTCTGGAATGTGCTGCACACGTTTGTGCGCATTCCGGTCGCGGCTCTGCTGGCTTATTCCGCGAGTTCGCATCTGCCGCCAGGGGCTCAGTTGTTCGTTGTGCTTCTGGGAGCCGCGTTTGCGACCGTGGCTCACGGGTCGAAGACGGCAGCGCGTGTCGTCGCGACGGCCAGCCCGGAACCGTTCTCGAACATCGGCCTCAGTGCAGGCGAGGATGGCATCGCGGTCGGTCTGGCGTGGCTTGCAACGCACTATCCGTACGCGGCGGAGATCGCCACCGGGATCGCGGTTGTGATCTGCGGGATTCTTGGCTGGATGAGCTATCGCATCCTGCACGGAGCGGCATTGAGGTTCGGTCGAAGGTGGAAGCGTCTGGATTCGAAGATGGGGTAGCAACGTGTCGCTGATCGATCTGCAGGTCGGGGTGAACGGTCGATCGGATCTACAGTCCAAGCTGGACGCGTTGAAGAAGAAGGCAACGAAAAAGAATCTGATCAAGGCGCTGGTTGCCGGTGGCAAGGTGATCAAGGAGGCCGTCGAGATCCGGATGCCGGTGCGGACCGGTGGCGAGGCCGGATCGTCTCTGCCGCCCGGTGCCTTGCGGCAGGACATTCACATCAAGATCAAGCACGCGGATACGAATGCGGCGATCGTGCTTGTAGGGCCGGGGAAGAAGACGGTTCTGATTGCCTACGATGTGGAGTTTGGGCACTTTGTGCGCATGTCCGGCGGTCTGAAGGTCATCCGCAAGGGTGCGTTGAAGTTCGTGCCTGCCAAGCCGGTATGGCGTCCTGCATGGGAGGCCTCGAGCCAGCAGGCGATGCAAGCGGTGATCGAGAGTTTGCAGAATAGCAAGGAGTAGCGATGGACTCGATGGTCGGTCAACTCGATATCGTTCTCAATGCGAGCGCCGACAAGGCCACGCAGGAGATCGAGAAGGTCAACGTCAAGCTGGATCAGTTGACCTCGAAGGCGCAGGCTCAGGCGCAAAAGATGGTGGCTGGCAATCGCGCCAGCGCGGACTCTCTGAGCGGCATTGCTACCGGCGTGCAGCGCAACGTTGAAGCGATCGACAAGCTGGGGCAACGCAGCGATGCGCTGCTGGGCAAGCAGCACACGGTCTGGCTTGGGATCGGAGCAGTCGTCGGCGGTCAGACTGATTCGATGATCAAGAAAGTGGTCGGTTTCCTCGATCGCGTCAATGCGATCCCGGGTGCGGTGGAATCAGGTTTCCGCCCACTCATCCAGGCGCAGTGGCTGGCAAACGACAGCCTCGAACTTTCGAACGCGACGCTCAAGAATCAGATCGCGCTGATCGAAAAGAAGCCCCAGAACAACGCCGCGGTTGCGCTTGCCGAGGCTAAGATCGAATCGGACAAGCTGGCTGCGTCGCTTCAAGCGGCGGATGAAAAGATGGATGCAGTGCTCTCGGCCAATCACATCTCCGCATGGCGGCTGCTCCTCGGCAAGGGGCCGACGGCCAACGTTGAAGGCACGATCAAGAGCCTGAACGAACAGATCTCCGACCTTGGTCATGACTCGCAGGTTGCGCTGCACAATGGCGATCAGGACGAGTTCAACCGTCTCGACAAGGAACGCAGGGCAATGCTCGAATATGCTCACCAGCACTTCGGTGAGATGGAGAAGAATGACCAGCCGACCGGCGTGGCCGGGTTCTTTCAGGGCATCGGCAAGCGCTTCGGTCTGAAGCCGGATACCTCCGGGTCGCGCGCCATGCTCACCCAGGCCGACACGATGGTGCTGGCCGAGCAGGATGCCGACAAGGGCCGCGACACCAACGCTGAGGATAAGGCGCAGCTCAGGCGGGATCAGGATGCGGAGCGCGCCAAGCAGGCAGCCCAGGCGGCGAGCGCGGCGGCACAGGCAGCGAGGGAGAAGCAATATCGGGATCAGATGGCAGGCTTCGAGCAGCAGCTCGCCGGCATCGAGCTGGGCGGCGAGCTGATCCCGTGGCTATCGAGCACTTCTGGAGGCAGGCCCGCGATCAGACGGAGAAGGGATCGCTCGCATGGCTGGACATCAACAAGCGGGTGGGCGCGTCCCATCAACGCACGATGCGTGCGCTCTCCGAGCAGATCAGCCGGGACTCGGAGGAGTTCAACCGGGCGCGGGAAGCATCGGAGAGCGGCATGGGGGCATGGAACCGCTCCGATGCAAGGGCTGGCGACGAACGGCGCGATGCCGCCAATGAGCTCGCCGCAGTGCAGGTCCACAACGCCGGACGGATGCAGCAGGTCGCGCTGCAGCTTGCGATGGGCCACTCGATCACGTCCTATGATGCCGCCGTGAAGCTTGCCGCGATTCATACGGCGGAGTACGGGGCGGAGATCGAACGGCTTGGCCAGAAGGAGAAGGACGTTGCCGGGGCATCGTACCTGACCGCCGCCGAGCGGGAGAAGGAGCTGGGCCGGATCCGCGAAGAGAAGGACACGCTGCAGTCCAATCGCGGCGTCCAGATGATGCAGGATGACGCGGCCATCAAGCCGCCGGGATCGTCGGCGTGGATCGGGGCCGAGGATGCGCTCGAGAACTTCGTCCGCAGCACGCAGGATGCGGCTGGGGCGATGCGCTCACTCACCGAGGAGGCGTTGTCCCGGACGAACGAGAGCATCCTCCGCGCGATGTCGGGGAAGCGCACCGACTTTGGCCAGGCCGGGGCCGATATCTTCCGCAGCGCATCGGGAACGCTGCTGCGTTCGGCGGAAGGCAAAGTCCTCTCCGGACTCGGGATCGGCGGGAAGAAGAAGCCAAGCGGCGCTGCGGGAGATCCGCTCCACGTGGTGGTGGATACAACTGCTGGGGTGCCGAGTGCTCTTGCGCCGTTCGTGCAGGGAATGAAGCTGCCCAGCGTTACCTCTTCCGGAGGCGATGAATCCTCCGGCGCAAGTGGCTTTGTCGGTAAAGCCGCGGGGCTGCTCGCCAATCTCTTCATACCCGGCTTTGCGGAAGGCGTTGATAGTTTTGGGGGCGGCCTCGCGGTTGTCGGCGAGGAAGGACCGGAGCTGCTGAATCTCCCACGTGGTTCGAATGTGACGCCGAATCGCAAGGTCGCCGACATGATGGGCGGCGGCGGTGGTCCCATCACACTTCACGTCGACGCTCGCGGCGCGACCGATCCGGCGCAGATCCACGCGGCTGCTACCCGGGCCGTGATAGCTCTCACTCCGGACATCATCCGGGCATCCGTCGGTGCCGGGCGCGACAGCAACAGCCGTATGGCTCCAACCGCGCGTCGCTAAAGGGGTACTGAGTGCCAACCAGCATCTACACCCTGCCCGATGGCAGTCAGGTGACGCTTGTGCCGTTTCCATCCACGCCCGCTCCGAAGCTTGTGGAGCCGTGGGTCTCGGATTCGGTCGCGAGCATCACCTTTCCGTTTACCGGGCAGACGCAGCGGCAGGCCGCATCGGGGGCGGATACGTGGGGGATGACGCTCACCTATCCTCCACTCACCGTAGCCCAGGCCGCGCCGCTGCGTGCGTGGCTGCGCCAGATGCGTGGGATCGCCCGTGGCACGCTCATCGCGCCTCCGGACTATCTGAGTATCATCGGAACCCCGCATCTCGCGCCTGGGGGCACGGGAGAGATTCTGACCGCGGGTGCCTTCAGCGCGGGAGCAACGGCCATCTCCACCAGCGGCTGGACTGCCAACAGCAACGGCAACCTGCTGCCCGATGACATGATCCAGATCGGCACGGAGCTGTACACCGTCCTCGATCCGGCAGACGCGGACGGCGCGGGCAGAGCATCGTTCGAGATCTGGCCGTCGCTTCGTTACGGCGTCAGCTTCGGCTCCGTCATTGACTTCGGCCCGGGCGTTCAGGGTCTCTTCTGTCTCGCCGATAACCGCCGCAACTGGTCGGTGCGCACACCGAACCACACCGACCTGAGTATCCGCCTCGCCGAATACCGGTAGAACACCATGCCAAGAAACATCGATCCCATCCTGCTCTCGGCCTTGTCCGCGCGGGAGTGCACGCCTGTCGACCTGGTGCAGATCACCTTCCGGTCCGAGACGAGCTATGCCTGGACGGGCGTGGGTGAGCTTGCATGGAATGGCAAGCTGTTCAAGGGGATCGGATCGGTCGGTGGGCTGGGCGACGTGGTCGAAGGCACCGAGGTCCGGGCCGATGGCACCAGCGTCCTGCTCTCCGGCATCGACAACATCTTCCTGGGCGCGGCCATGACGGACATCCTGCTGGGTGCGCCGGCGTATCGGTGGCTGGGCGCGGTCTATCCCGGCACCAACCAGCTCATCGGCACGCCCTACCTCATCTTCTCCGGCCAGGTGGACAAGCCGCGCATCTACACCGGCCCGGAGAAGAGCACCATCACCCTCGCGCTCGAGACCCGCATGATCAATCACTCCCGCGCCAGCAATCGCCGCTATACCGCCGCCGATCAGCACGCCAACGGATACCCGGACGACACGCTCTTCAACTCCGTTGAGATCACGGCGGATATCCAGCTGGTCTGGGGAGGGTAAAACGATGCCACTGACCCGCACCAATGAATGGGATATCCGCGAGTTCAACCAGTTCCTCATCGACAACGCGACCGCTGCGTTCGCGTGGGGAACGAACGACTGCTGCATGTTCCCCGCGAACGCCATTCAAGCCTTTACCGGCGTCGACATCGGCGCTGACTTTCGCGGCCAATACACAGACAAGGCGAGCGCGTTCGCGGCCATCCAGACAATCGCCGCAGGTACCACAGTCGCCGATGCCGTCGCGTACTGTGCCGCGCAGCATGGGCTCATTGAGTATGAGCATCCGCTGTGTGCGCAGCGCGGAGATCTTGTCGTGATCAAGCAGGCCGCCGTCGCCGTGGCGGATCGCCTGATCGCGGGTGTGGTCCATCTCAGCGGAGTCCATCTCGTCACCGTTGGTGAAGGTGGGCTTGTGCGCATGCCGATCACAGCAGTCCAGAGAGCGTGGAAGGTATGAGCAAAGCAATCGAAGGCGCGGCGCTGATCGCCGGAGCGGTCGCGATGGGTGTTGGGCTCGCCCTCGATCCCGCACTGGTCGCCAATCCCTTCTATCTGAAGGCGATGTTCGCTCTCGGTGCGGCCGGTGTCTCCATGGAGGCGGGCGCGATCGCGGGCGCACTGACCAGCAACCGTGGCATGGACATCAGCACACGCCAGGCAGCGGCCGCCCGGCAGATCATCTATGGGACGCAGCGTGTGGGCGGCAACATCGTGTATCCCAGCACCACCGGCAGCCATCACAATCAATACAACCGCGCCATCGTCATCGCCGGGCACGTCGTCAGCGCCATCGAGGCGCTCTATCTCAATGGTCGCCGTGTCTACTTTCAGACTGGCCCGGGCACGGTGACCAGCCCGAACGGAACCTATTTCGGCGGCTCGGCGGACTCCAACACCTACACTGGCCCGGACGGCCAGCCCTATAACTTCGGTGGCCTCGTCTACTGTGAACCGCGTTACGGCACGCAACTCCCCGGCGATGTCATCGGCGGCTTCACCGCCAACGATCCCAACTGGGCCGCCAATGCTTCCGGTTCGCCCTACGGCGGGGGCTGCGCTTACGCGTACCTCAAGATCAAGTACAGCCCTACACTGTTCCCCAGTGAGCCAGAGATCCGCTTCACCGTCTGGGGAAAGCCGGTCTACGATCCACGTACCGGAACCAAGGGCTACAGCAGCAACGCGGCGTTGATCTGTGCGGACTGGGCATCGGACGCGGTCTACGGTCTCGGCCTCACCGTCAACCAGGCGCAGCTCATCGCCGCCGCCAACGTCTGCGATGAGCAGGTCGCCATCATCGGCGGAGGCGGTGGAACGGAAGCCCGCTACGCCTGCCACTACAAGTTCGACACGTCCGCGCCGCCGTCGGATGTCTTCGCCACCCTGCTCAAGAGCATGGGCGGCCGCTTCTCGATGATCGGCGGCGAGTGCTACCTTTGGCCCGCGTACTGGCAGGGGCCAAGCTTCAGCTTCGATGAGTCGGTCCTGACCGCGCCCATCCAGTACGATCCATATCTCAGCTATAAGGACCTCTGCAACCGCGTCACCGGAACCTATACCGCACCGAACTTCCCATACAACATCGCGGGCAACTTCTACGACTCCAACGGCTTCCGCGATGGCGAGATCCAGAACAACTTCCAGTTCGGATTCCAGCCCACCAACTTCCCCCAGTACGCCGCCGACATGCTCCACGGTTACCCAGCCGATGAGTACCTGAATCAGGACTCCGGAGTCACCGCCGCATGGGATGCGGAGACCATCTTCGAGCTCGGGCAGGTGGTCAGCTACACGCAGGTGGTCGCGGGCGTCTCGTATCCCACCGTGGTGCGTTCGCTCATCAACGGCAACATCGGCAACGAACCCACCAGCCGCTATCTCTCCGGCGTCACGCCCATCGGTCAGACGGCCAACGCATGGATCAACGCCGCGGTCGCCCTGCCGCGCGAGGTCTCGTACAACATGGTGCTGTCGATCACCCAGGCCCAGCGCCTGGCCAAGATCGAGATGATGCGGTCACGCTTCCCCGGCGGAGGCACCTTCGAGATGGGTCTCAGCACCTTCGCCATGCAGGAGATCGACGTGATGAACTTCACGTTCCCCCTGTGGGGCTGGAATCGCAAGACGCTCGAGATCATCAACTGCACCTTCAAGACGATCACGCGCGAGGGCTCTCCGGGCGAACCTCCGCCACCGGTTGAACGCCGCATCGAGTGGCAGGTCCATGAGACCGATCCATCGATCTATGCGTGGTCGACGGCGGAAGAAGACACGATCTACAGCCTGCCGGCGTTGCCTCCCCAGCAGCTCACCGATCCCGCGCCGCCAACCACCATGGCGCTGATCTCGAACGCGTCGACGGCTTACACGTCGCCCAACGGAACCGTCACAGAGCGTATCGAGGTCACATGGGCCACGCCGCTCGATGGCTTCGTGACCATGATCCAGGTGCAGTACCAGATCTCCGGCGCGGCTACCTGGACCAACAGCCCGTCGGTCGATGTCGCGCTCAACTCGGCTTACATCTCGCCGATCGATCCCAGCCAGACCTACAACGTGCAGATCCGCAGTCAGCGCTCGAGCGGCGCAACTTCGGTCTGGGTGGAGATCGCGGGCTTCATTCCGACCGCTTCCGGAACCGCGCCCGCGCCGCCCACCAGCATGGCGCTGCTGTCGGACGGCACAACCGCCGTGGTGGCTCCCAACGGCACCGTGACGCCCCGCATCCGGATCACATGGGTCATCCCTGCCGATACCTATGTCAACGCCGTCCAGACCGCCTATCGCCTCTCTGGGACGCTGCCCTGGACCAACGGCGCAACGCTCGACAGCTCGGTCACGGTGGCATACATCTCGCCCGTGGTCTACGGCGAGGCCTACGACATTCGCATCCGCAGCCAGCGTCCGGACGGCTCGGTCTCGGTCTGGGAGGAGATCAACGGATTTGTGCCCGGCTCTGCTGCGAGCATCCCGGCGGCGCCCGGCTCGCTCGAACTCATCTCCAACTCCACCACCGCGCTTGTCGGCCCGGACGGAACCGTTACCCCACGCATCGAGGTGCTATGGACCGCTCCCGCCGATCCCTACGTCACGCTGATCCAGTTGCAGCATCGGCAGGGAAGTACTATCTGGACCACCGCCGTCATGCTCGATGTGGGCATCACCCAGACCTATATCTCGCCGATCATCTCCGGCGTGCCCTGCGATGTGCGCATCCGCAGCCAGCGCCCGGATGGCTCGGTCTCGGGTTGGGAGGAGATCGACGGCTTCACCACCGGCATCGCCATCACCGCGATCAACGCCACCGGCGTCGGCATCGGATCGCTGGTGGGGATCGGCTACTCGGACGGCACGGGAGCGATCGAGTGCAATCCCTTCCTCGCATCGATCGGCCCACTCTCGCTGTACATCTTCCCATCCGGAGAGGTCACGCTGACCGGCCTCACCCAGAACACGCTTTACTCCGTCTATTATGTCGATCCCAACGCGGTTGGCGGCAACCTCACGCCGATCGCCACCACCAACCCCGCCGACTACCTCGGCAAGCAGGGCTATTACCTGATTGATAAGGTGCTCATCCCAGCCAACGGCTCGACCCAGTTCCGGCTGAAACCAAGCGCGTATCAGGATTTCGGCACGCGCAACACCCTCAACCCCACCGCCGCCTACGATAACCTGCCCTCCACTTTTGCCACCGTCTCCGGAAGCGCCTCCGCCTCGGGAGAGATCGTTGGCGCGATGTTGGTTCTTTCGGGTTTCCCCGCGGTGGCGACGACTTTTGACGAATACAGCATCTGGATCGTTTTCGCGGACGTTGAGTTCACTAGCGGAAGCACGATTACGGTAACGAGGGGATCCGAGAGCTACGCGGCCGTAGTAAGTGCGGGAGCACAGACTTACGCGGGGGGTTTTCCATCCTCAGCGATCACCGATCTATCTACCTTTAGCCTGACGATTGCCGCCACGGCGGTCCAGCCTTCAGCCGGTGCGGCAGGATCGTGCTTCGCCCAGATCCTGGATGTCTACATGATCGCCGCCACCGGCGTACGGCCTCATCCGCTCTAGCGCGTGGTCCTCACCGAACCTTTTCCAATAATTTCACAACCAGGAGAACCAAGCCCCATGAAGCGTCTACTCCGTGTAGCCGGTGCGCTGACGTGCGCCGTCGTGTCGTTCGCCCCAGCCCTCGCCCAGACCACCCAGCCCACCGCCGCCAACGAAAAGATGAGCGGCTTCAAGATTACAACGGGCTACGTGACCTTCACGCCCGTCGACATCTACAGTATCCCCATTCCCTTCGCGGATGGAACGGGAGCCGCGAACGGTCCCACCGCCTTCGAGTGCAAGATCACGAACGGTGCGATCGGCGGTATGTTGCAGCAGGACGGTACCTTCAGCGGAACCTGCCTGGTGCCCGATGCGACCATGACAGTGCCCGCGAACATCAATTACCAAATCACCGTTGTCGACACCTCCACAGGCCTGCTGACCAGCGGCAAGAGCTACACCCTGCAGGGCGTGCAAGGCGTCTCCGGAGCCACCTGGGCACTCGATCACTACGGCCCCCCGGCCAAAACCACCAACGTCCAGCCCATGCAGACCGCCTACGGCCCCACCACGCCCACGAGCTGCATCCCGCCCTCGGTCTTTTCGAACTCGACCAACTCGGCCTACTACCACTGCGTGAGCGGAGTCTTCGTCCAGGTAGCAGGAACCGGAGGATCGTCCGTGGTGCTTCAGACCAACGGCGTCGCCAACGCCATCCAGTCCACCCTCAACATCAAGCCCGGCACCAACATCACCGTCGTCCCGGACTCCTCCGGCGGCGTCACCATCAACTCTACCGCCTCCGGCGGCTCTTCCGTGGCACTCCAGACCAACGGCACAGCCAACGCCAACCAAACCACCCTGAATTTCAAGTCTGGCACGAACGTCACCGTGACTTCGGACGGGGCCGGGGGAGTGACCGTCGACGCGCCCGCAGTAGGCAATGAAGTCACGCGAGCAACCACTGCGGAGGGCACTCTCACCACCAACCTGGCGAACGAGGTGACCAACCGCACCACAGCGGTCAACCTTGCAACTGCCGGGGCTATCTCCGGGATCCTGCCGTCCGCCGGAACCGTCATCGCCGACTATCAACTCAAAGACAATGCGGGGACCGCGCCGGTCGACAGCAGCGGCAACGGGAACACGGGCGCATTTCCAGGCAGCACCGCAAACCCCACGTGGTACGCCGGCGGCATCACCTTGAGCGGCGGCCAGTATTTCAATAGCGCAGGCACCACCAACGCCAAGACGATCATGGTCCAGTACTGCATGAACTACCGGACGAGCGGCCCCAGCCCGATCGCGCCCCAGTTCGACGCCCTGTTCGGCAATAACAACATCGCGGGGATCATCTTCGATTCCCAGTCCTACCAGTATGGGTACAGCCCGGCCCTGAGCGTCAACGGCGCACCCCAGACAACCTGGACCGGAGGGAGCCTCACCGGGTGCCATAACCTCATCGCCACACTCGGAACCTCCGGCACCAATCAGGATGCCATCTACCTCGACGGCCTCCCCGTCGCTACAGGAGGGGCCACTACCTTCTCCAAGTCGACCGGGATCTATGCGTGCGGCGGAGCGAGCAGCGGCTACATCACCTACCTCAATGGATCGATGCAGCGCTGCACCTTCTGGTCCACGTATCTCACCGCATCCCAAGCCCTTCAGGCCGCCAGCCTCGCTCGCACTCAGGCCATCACTCAGGGGAATTCCTTCGGCGTCAACGCCCCCATCACCACGGTCTCGCAAATCGCCGCCACTGGCGACTCGCTGACGAACGGTGAGGGTGTCACCCCGTATACGTCCAGCCTTTCGACCAACGTGCCGTTCACTGTCTCGAACTTCGGCATCGGCAACATCACTACCTACCTGATCTACCCGATGCTCGCCACCCGAGAGGCATCCGTGTACGCCCCCCAGGCCCCATGGAACATCGATCTCTATTGGGCCGGGACCAACGACTACAGCACCGGAGGCAAGACGCCCGCCTCCGCGATGGCCAATGTACTGGCCTCCTGTCGACAGCTCAAGGCGCTTGGGTTCAAGACGATCGTGGCAGACTCGATCGACCGGACCACGCAGAGCGCGAATGTCGAGACCTTCGCATCCCTCATGCGCGCTCAAGCTTTGACGCAGTGCGATGGGTTCGTCGATCTGACCGCTGTACCCCTGCTCGGGGCTTCCGGGGCGAACGCGAATACGACCTACTTCCAGGTTGATGGAGTCCACCTGACGGCAGCGGGTCAGGTTCTGGTCGCGGGATACATGTCCAATGCGGTCAACGCCCTGACCGGATCGTCGCCCCTCGCCTGCGATCCTGCCCTTGTCACCTCGGCAACCTACGCTTCGACAGCGGCGGACGGATGCAAAGTGTTCAATGCGGCCAGTAACGCCATCGTCGACACCCTGCCGTCTGCGTTGGGCTATACCGGTCGAGTCATCAAGCGCTGCAACAACACTACGTCCGGTAGCAACACGGTGACCATCGCCGCGCCATCGGACTACCCGTTCAACAATGTCGCCGGATCGACAGCCTCCGTCATCGCGGCGGGAGCTTGCCAGAGCTACAAGGCTTCGGTTGTCTCTACCACTGCGGGCGGCGACTACTGGCAGACGTTGGATACGGTCACCACAGGCGTCGTCACGCAGCCTCAACTCTCTTCCGTATACCAGTACGGAACCTTCTACGGCTTCGGTGACTCCACTGAATCTGTGGTGAGCGGATTGGGAGCGACCGGTCCGGCGAATACGCAGTTTTCCATCCTCGCGAACGACCAGCTCGGACCTGCCTACGACTTTGCCCTGGGCGGCAATACGATGGAGCAGATCGCGAATCAGGAATACCTCAACTTCGTGCCGCCCGCCACGACGCCGAATGCACTGCCAAAGATTTATATGGTGGCGGGGATCAACAACTACATCGCGAACGGCAACACAACCGGTGCGATCAACAACTACCAGCTAGCGCTCGATGCTGCGATCTCCTGGGCAGAGATTCCAGCCGCGAACCGGGTCCTCTCGACAAGTGCGACCCAGACATCCGGGACCTGGACGGCGACCGCAACCGGTGCGGCCTTCAATGCGGCCGCGCTGCCATCGGCAAGTCTCCAATCTACCGTCTCGGGGAGCGTGCTCACGTTTCCGATCACCTCCAATGGCAAGGTCGGAATCCAGTATGGAGTCTTCAATTCCGGTGGCGGACCCTTCACGGTGGGGATTGGCGGCGTCCTGCAGATGGATATATGCTCCGGGACGACAACCTTCACAGCCTCCGGCTGCAATGGCGTTGCTCTCGCCGGAGCAACGTCGACCGACTTTCGTCAGGAGTTCCCGATCGCTGCCGGCGCTACCTCGGTCGTGGTCACGACAACCAGCACGGGAATCGTGCTGATCCGTGGAGTGGATACGAATCCAACGACGAACGTCGGTCAGCCCCTGTTCATCATGTCGGGCGTCCTCCGTCAACAGGCGGATGGTCAGTCTGCCATCACGGCCGCATTCAACGCGGCGGCGTTGGCCGTCGTCAATGCCAAGATCGCCGATAACCTCCAGGTTGTCTTCGCGGATATGCGAACCGGAAACCCTGGGGTGAATATCACAACAGACATGGCGCTGAATGCCCTCTACCTTCCGAATCCAGGCGGTGCGCCCCCGTATCACCCCAACAACGGCGGATATTTTCACGCAGCACAGACGGTCGAAAATGCCGTCGCGGCCGCCGGGTTCTCCATCTTCTTCCCCAACCTCGGGAAGCCGAACAACTGTAGCTATAACGGGAGCTGCGTTGTGGGGGGAGCGGTTCAGGCGAATCCGATCTCCGCACTCCCGCAGACCTCCGGCCTGTTGAACTTCTGGCAGACGAATGCTACGGCGATCCCATCCGCGTCCTCAACAGTTCCTGGACTGCTCACCGGGGGCGGCGTCAATCCCTCGACGGGCGTGCCCGGCTCATTGGGAGGCGGAAACTACACCGGGACGGCCTGGGGCTGGGATAACACGTTCGGATTTACCAACGCCTTCTTTTCCAACTATGGAGCCAGCATCCTGAACTGCCCGAAGCCGTTCACCACGTGGGCCGCATGTACCACCGGCGCACACTGGGACCCGGCCGGGAATCTCCTCAACAAGGGCATGATTGAGGCAACGATCTCAACCGTCGCATCAGCAGCCACGGTCACGATCACCAGTCCGTTCGTCAACGTGACTGGAACGGCGACTCTCTCCACCCTGACGGTGGTAGGGGTTTCGGCCAGCGTCGGCTCATGCACGAAGCTGTATGGACCCTCATCCGGCACCGGATTCAGTTGGGCAACGGGTGGCAACATCCTGACCGCCGGTGGCCCGATTGCAGCGAACACATGGGTCGACGCTTGCTACAACGGCACAGGCTACGTCATCAAATAGCGGTCATCCCGCCCAACCGCCCGCCGGGCGCGTCATCCCGGCAATCCCATCCCATGAACAACTTCACCCGAAGCTTGTACGCCGAGCCGTGCCCGGTATGTCCTGCGCGATCGGGCGAGCGGTGCGAGCTGGCCGTGAAGGTAAGCGGCCAGCTCGTCCACCCAGAACGCCGCGCCCGGTACAACGCGACGAAACCCGTCAAGATCCCCGACATCCTCACCCGGCGATCCACCCCGAACAAGTCCACCTGGTCCGACTACTGTAAGAAAAACCACCACGAACGCTGCCGAGGAGTGATCCAGATAGGGCACGGAATCAAAGCGTCCTGCACCTGCCGCTGCCACGCCCTATCTGTCAATCGAGCGGAGCAGGTCGGAGGGCGTGACGTCGAAGGCCGCGGCCAGCCTTTCGAGATTGCTTAGTCCGACGTCGGTCCTGCCCAGTTCCAGGCTGACGATGTGCTTCCGGCTCATCTCGGTATGCGCCGCCAGATCAATCTGTCTCCACCCACGTTGTGTCCTGAGATCGCGAATGCGTCGCCCCAGACGGACACAAATGTCAGTTGCCATCTGTCCATGGTCTGGCTATTCGCGATCGAGGGAGACACCTTTAGGTGACTTCATCGGGCGCACGTTCGACGGACTGTAGCCACCTCCTGGACTAGACTGCTGGATCGGGTGTCGGGGTTTCGGGCGGAGCCTTGTAGACCAGGCCATCCTTCTCGATGAGCCTCGGTTTAGGGTCCGCTTTGCGTTTGATTCCGGAAACGGAAGGTCGCTTCGGTTGGGGGTTCAGCCAGTAGCGGATTGACTCCCCGACATTCTTCTTGCGGTATTTATCGTTCGGAGCCCAGCCGCCGGCGCAGACCTCGTTGACAATCTCTGCCTTACGCATGCCCCTGCCGCTGTGGTCGTCCAGGACGTCCTCGATCGCATCGATGGCCTGGTTGTGGCCGAGGAAGCGGATCGACTCAGTGGGAGGTTGTTGAATGCTGACGGACCGCACCTCGGACAGCGCCTTCGTTAGATCGATATACTCGCGCATCTTCTCGCGAAGCAGCTGCGAATCGGCGAGCTTGAGCAACTCGTCTTCCATCGTCTTCTGGCGGAGGGTAAGGTACTCCGTTGTGGCTGCGAGGTCCATAGGTTTATAGGGTATAGGCTACAGCATCTTGTGCAGGTTATCGAGGAGATCGGGTCGCAACTCGCTGCAGAGCAACGTGAAGCGGCGTTCCATCTCCCAGTAGAGTTGAAAGACGATCTGGGCGCAGACGTGAGGAAGGTCACCGGCAAAAATCCGCGCACCAGCCTCGAACAGGGCGCAACAGCAGAAGAACGAGATCAGCATGGAACGGGTGGTCAGATACTCGATGTTGGCATCGCTGGTATCGAGCTGTTGACAGAACTGGACAAAGAGTCCGGCTTTACGGCGCCTGCTCACAAATCCTCTCCACTGCTTGAATGCCAGATAGAACTTCTGATCGCAAGGGATGATCTGGAATCCATCTTCCGCGACGTAAGACTCCATTCCCTCGTTTTCTGATTGGTCGAGAGCGCTGAAAATTGCTTCAGGTGACTTCAGCGACCTCTTTCTGAAGCTGGCGAGCCAGTAAACCGCGACGAAACCGCTGATGCCCGCCGGGTAAAGGTACTGTGGCAGAAGGTGCATGGATGAACCCGACTTTCTCTAAAAAGGGCTGGCGGCGAACTTGATGCCTTTCTTGATGACGGCATTCGAAGCCTCGATGGAGATGGTGGGAGTGGAGAAAGTCCTGCAAGCGGTAAAAGTCCAAAAGACCCAGACGCCCATGTCGAGGCAGGTCTGGATCTGATCTGTCTGGCGGAACCATTGAACTCGCCAGGTCATCACGTAGGCAGCTGCCATCGCCATCAGGTTCGCGACCAGGAAGCCGCTCGCGACGCGAAGAGCTGGCGTACTCCATCCAATGCTGAGTGAGCCCAGCGAAAGGAACATGGAAAGGCCAAACGAGACGGCGAGCACGGAGGAGCTGCGTGCGATCGTCAAGGCGATGGCCGTAGCGTGGGGAACCTGCGGGTGGGCATCGCTCGCCATCCACGCGCTCCCGATCGAGATGGTTGCAGCGATCGAGACGAAGAGAATCATCAGGCGCCAGGGCGCACAGCGGATCCTCGGAATGGCCCGAACGATATCGACGACGACGCCGAGCTGCAGCAACGCACAGAGCGCGATTCCGGTCCAGTAGGTGTAGAAGTAGGCAGGGTAGTGCTTTCTGCCAGACAGAGAGTACAAGGCAATCTGAATCAGAGTCTGGGTGCATGTGAGCGCAAAGAGAAAGGGCCACTGGCGGTAGCTCTTTCTATGCAGCATGAACGCCGCGGAGACAAAGAGCGTACCGAACCAGAGGCCCCAAATCACGTATTCGAGCCTTGTCAGGTGCATTAGGTCAATCCTCTACGACTCAGTTGCCCAGCGAGCAGTCCGGATTGCCATTCGGAGGACAGAGCGGAATCGGGCCAGCAGTGAGTGTGGCGTGAGCGGACGAAAAGGGAATCGCGCGTTCTGCTGCGAGGCAAGCGGAACCGATAAGGACACCCAGAAGAACGAGACGAAGAACGGCCATTTGAATCCTCCATGCGCATGAGAGCGCAACTGGAAGATACAGTTAGCCGCCTGTGGGAAGCTGGGAACGAATTGAAATGGTTCAGTCTTTCTATCACGGAGAAAGCGCGATCACAATCTGTCGGCCATCTTACAGACCAAAAAGTCTGACCAAAAGTCTGACCAACGCTGCCCGATAACCGTCGATAAACACAACGATCCGAGCGCCGAGAGGCCCCATCCATGCCGGATGTTTTGTATGTAAGTCGTTTATTTTGAGAGAGGGAAATGGTGGACGCGGTAGGGATCGAACCTACGACCAGTCGATTAAGAGTCGAATGCTCTACCAACTGAGCTACGCGTCCATGTTGTGTGGTGATCCAGATGCGAAGAACGCCGGCACGCGGTGCTTTGCCTCACGTCTTGCCCACTGAAATCAGTCTACCACAACGGGGGCCAGGACCGTCCTCGCCCCGCGATTTGGGTACTGTCAGCCGACGAAATCGACGTTGGCGCGGTGGGGTATGATGCCCCGCTCAAAACCCATGTCGAGAAGCTTCTTGATGGCTTCGCGGCCGTCGGGTCCGTAGTCGAGGGTGCGCTCGTTGACGTACATTCCGACGAAACGGTTGGCAAGGACCGGGTCAAGATCGCGGGCGAACTGCATGGCGTACGAAAGAGCCTCTTCGCGGTGATCGAGCGCGTGCTGGATGCTGTCGCGGAGCGCCTGGGTGGTGGTCTCCATGACCTCTTTGCCCAGGGAGCGGCGGATAGCATTGCCGCCGAGGGGAAGCGGGAGTCCGGTCTGCTCGCGCCACCACACGCCGAGGTCGAGGATCTTGACGAGGCCATCGGAGGCGTAGGTCAGTTGACCCTCGTGAATGATGAGGCCCGCGTCAAACTCGCCGGCAACAACTGCGGGGATGATCTTATCGAAGGGGATGGTCACCGTCTCGATGTCAGGGGCGAAGAGCTTGAGGGTGAGATAGGCGGTGGTGAGGGTTCCAGGAACGGCGATACGGAGCTTTTTGACCTCGTCGAGGGTAATGCGGCGCGGGGCGACGATCATAGGGCCGTAAGTCTCGCCCACCGACCCTCCGCAGGCCATCAGGGTGTAGCGGTCCTGAAGATATGGGTAGGCGTGAAAGGAGATCGCGGTGACGTCGTAGAAGGCTTCGTTGATGGCCCGGTGGTTGAGGGCCTCGATGTCGGAGAGGACGTGGGTGAACTTGTAGCCGGGGACGCGGACCTTATTGGTGGCGAGGCCGTAAAACATAAAAGCATCGTCGGAGTCGGGGCTGTGGGCGATGCTGATCTCGTGAAGGGCGGTGCTGGGGGTGTTCATGGACTGGATGTTCCTTTAGAAAGTGATGCGCGTTCGGTGGATGGTGAACTGACTACGAGCGGCGACGGGGCGGCAGGGCTGCGAAGATGCCTGCGGCGGCCACAACCTTAACGATCTCTCCGGGAAGAAATGGGACGAGCGCGAGCTTCATGGTCACCATGGGGGCAAAGTGCTTCAAGTGGGCGAGCCAGCCGAAACCCATGGTGAAGAGGACCGCGGTGGCGACCAGACCGCCGAGCAAGGCCCCCGCAAAGCGAGTGCGGTGCGAGTTGGCCGGACGGGAGACGATTTGGGCGATGGCTCCGGCGATCGCGGCGACGAGTGGGTAGGAAAACAGAAAGCCGCCGGTGAATCCGAGCAGTTGCAGTATGCCTCCCGGGCCCTGGGGGGTGAACACCGGAAGGCCGCTGGCTCCCTCGGCGAGGTAGAGCATCATGGCCGAGAACCCCCCCACGGGACCGAGTACAAGCCCCGTGAGGATGACGGCGAAGGGCTGGAGAGTGAGCGGAACCTCGGTGAAGGGGAGCGGAATCGAGATGTGAGCGCAGAGTGCGACCAGAGCCGAGGCTGCGATGGCCATGGTGACTTTGCCGCCAAGGGTGGATTGGAATGGAACGGCGGGCGCCGCGAGGCTGGTGACGTGTGTGGATTCCATGGTGGTTCCTTTCCTTGAATCGATGGTACTGGCCGATGGACTTTCCTGGCCGGGATGCTAGGAGTGCTTTGGAGAGCCTCTGCGGTCGGATGTGGAGCTCTTGTGACGGTGCGGGGAAGATGGATTTTGTGGATCGCCAAAATCTGTGTTGTAAAGGGAGCGGCCGCTGGCCTCGAAGGCATGCCTGGGACTGGGAGAATGCGGCGCATCTTCGCTGGGTGACGCGGGTGTGCGGCTTCGTCGAACATGCCGAGCGATCGAGAGGGCGGCCCAGAGCAGAGCGCAGAAGGACAGAATCGAGATGGTGTAGAGGATGCCCATCGGCAGATCAAAGGATAACAAGGTCAGTGGCATCGTGCATCGCGATCGCTTCTGGAGGAGCTGAAATGCATCTTCGGGGCTGCGGCGAGAACATTTTGAGAGGGTAGCATCTTGGTTCGGATGAGGCGGCCGGGCACTTTGCCTCTTGACTGAAGCTTTACGTCAGGGCTGTACTGGTATGGTGAGGCGAACAGGGAGTTCGATGGGCCAGGGCCGGTTTTCCCAGGGTTTGAGGCGCGGAATGGCCGAGGTTTATTCACTTCGGCGCAAGGCGGCGACGGTGACGGCGTCCGTGCTGGCGATCGCGCTGGGGTATCACGTGGTCTTTGGACACAACGGGTTGATCGTCTACAAACAGAAGCGGGACGAGACGCGTGTGCTCGAGCAGCAGATGCAGGTGCTGCAGCGCGAGAATGACCGGCTGAAGGACCACACCGAGCGCCTGCAAAATGATCCCAATGCGATCGAGCACCAGGCTCGGGAAGAGCTTCACTACACGCGAGCGGGCGAGGTGATCTACACCATGCCTGCCGCTCGCCCTGGGGACCGCGCGGCGGGCGGGGCGAAGTAAGCATTGCGCCGGGCATCTGGAACGATCCGGACGACGTAAACAATTCATGAACCTGTTCGACAGAACTCCGCCGCCAGCGGACTTTCGGCTGCCCTACGGCAGCGGGGAGCAGCAATTTGGTGACCTGTGGGTGCCGAGGGGGGTAGCACCGGGTGGGTGGCCGGTGGTGGTGTTTGTGCATGGGGGGTGGTGGAGGTCGGAGTATGACCTGGCCCATGCGGGGCATCTGTGTGCGGGGCTTAGGGCGGTGGGATTTGCGGTGTGGTCGGTGGAGTATCGGCGGGTGGGGTTTACCGGGGGTGGCTGGCCGGAGACCTTCCAGGATGTGTCGGCGGGGATGAACCATCTGGCGGGGTTGGGTAAGGAGCATGGGCTGGACCTTGGGCGGGTGGTGGTGATGGGGCACTCGGCGGGTGGGCATCTGGCCTTCTGGCTGGCGGGTCGGCACCATGCGCCGCATGACTCTCCGGTGGCGGCGCCTCCGGCTAACCTGGCCCTGCGGGGGGTGATTGCGCTGGCCGGCGCGGTGGATCTGCGGGTGGTGTGCGATCTGGCGGGGTATACGACGTTCGCCCACGACAAGGCGGAGGTCTATGGGCTGATGGGTGGGTCGCCGGCGAAGGTGCCGGAGCGGTACAAGGCGGGGAATCCGGGGGAGCTGCTTCCGCTTGGGGTTCCGCAGTGGCTGATCCAGGGGACTGAGGATGGGCAGATTCCGCCTGGGGTTCCGGGGCGATGGGCGGAGGCGGCGCGGCGGCAAGGGGATCGGGTGACCGTGACGATGGTTCCGGGTGCGGACCACTTCGACGTCATCGATCCGCAGAGCAAGGCCTGGCCGGTGGTTGTGGAGGCGGTGAAGGCGGCGGCTTTCGGGTGATGTAGCCTCGGGGATGAGGTGATTCCGGGATGCATATCGACATGGAGACGGCTACGGCTCGACAGACCTATAACCTGCTGATCGGGCTGGTGGCTCCGCGACCGATCGCGTGGGTGACGAGCATGGATGAGGATGGGGCGCTCAACGCGGCTCCCTTCAGCGCCTACAACTACCTGTGCACGGACCCTCCGATCATCGGGATGGGAGTGATGGATCGTCCGGGCGGCGGCTTTGTGCCGAAGGATACGGCGCGGAACATCCGGCGGACGGGCGAATGGGTCGTCAACGTGGTGACCGAGGACCTGCTGCATCCGATGAACGTGTGCTCCACGGACTTTCCGGCGGGGGTGAACGAGTTGGAGATGGCGGGGCTGACGACGACGGCTTCGAGCGTGGTGAAGGTGCCTCGGATTGCCCAGGCTCATGCGGCGCTCGAGTGCCGGGAGTTCACCACGATGGAGATTGGGCGGTCTCGGATCATCCTGGGGAGGGTCGTGTCGATGTTCGTGGAGGACCAGTTCATGGACTCGGCTGGTCACGTCCTGGCGCGGGATCTGCATGCCATCGGAAGGATGAACGGGTTGGGAAATTATGTGAAGACGAATGGAGCTTTTGTGGAGGAGCCGAGGATTTCTTTGGATGAGTGGGAGAAGGGGAAACGGTAGGTCGAGGGGTACCCCCCCTCCCCCCTTTAGTGTGCAAAGTATTCAAAAATAAGGAGATAAGTCCAAACGGAAAAGCTAAAGTATTGATTCTAAAGGATTTTAAATCGTAAAGTATTCATTCCAAAGGGGATGATCTCACCACGGGTGGGGGACAAAATAGGATCGAGCGAGATTTCAACGCGGGAATTGCGGGCGGGGCAAACGCAGATTCCCTTCGGGAATGACAGACAGAAAGACAGAAGCAACGGCAAGAACGAGATGCGGGGGGTCCTCGCTGCGCTCAGAATGACAGGGTGTGGGGGCTAGGCGAGGTATTGCTGGATCCACGGGTCTTCGGAGTGAACGAGGTCGCGGGTGTTCCCCAGGTAGACGATCCTGCCTTCGTTGAGGACGAGGAAGCGGGTGCTGTCGTCGATGCCGCCGTTGGGGATGGGCTCCATCTTGTTTTCTTCGACGTTCCAACGGTTCGTGGCCAGGGTGAAGGCGTCCTGGAGGCGGTGGGTGATGAGGAGCGCGGTGGTGTGGGAGACGTCGCGCTGTTTGACGATGAGCTCGACGATGGTGGTCGAGGTGATGGGGTCGAGTCCGCCGGTGGGGGAGTCGTAGAGGATGAGGTCGGGCGTGGTGATGATGGCGCGGGCGATGGAGACGCGGCGGCGCATGCCTCCGGAGAGCTCGGAGGGGAACTTCGAGATGGCGGTGGGAAGGGAGACGAAGTTGAGGACCTCTTCGACCCGTCTGTGGGATTCGGCGGGGTCGGCGCGTTCTTCGTTGAGGCGGTAGGCGACGTTGTCCTCGACGTTGAGGGAGTCGAAGAGGGCGGACTCCTGAAAGACCATGCCGATGCGGGAGCGGAGCTTGAAGCGGTCGGTCTCGCGCATGGCGGTGATGTTTTCGCCGAAGACGTGGATGGAGCCGGAGTCGGGTTCGAGGAGGCCGTCGACGAGTTTGAGGAGGACGGATTTTCCGGTTCCGGCGGGTCCGAGGATGATGAGCTGTTCGCCCCGGTCTACGGAGAAGGAGAGGTTTTCGAGGACGGGCTTTGCGTCGAAGCGGATGCAGACGTTGTCGAAGACGACCACGGGCTCTGCGATGGGGGCCTGCTGGGGGGACGGATTGGGGAGGGTGGTGGCCATGGGTCCGGTATCCGGCGGGTGCGGGTCAAAAGGCGAAGGTGACGTGGGTTGCCTTCGGAGATGACAGAGAGCAAGGCAAGATTAACGATAGCAGCAGGCCCCTTTTACCGACAGAAAAGCAGGGACGGGGACAAGAAAGTGAGGTTCTTCATGGGCGAGACGGCGTGTTGCCTCCGTGGAACTGGCCGAAGTGACGGGCCGAAAAAAGGCTGATGAGCAGCGCGCCCAGGCCGAACACAAGGCTGTGCGTGGTCGCCCGAGGATCGAAAACACCGACGCGTATTACGAGCAGAAACGCAACGACCGCGTTGAAGAATCCCCAGACAACATTGACTGTTGCGGAAGAAAGCCCTTGGCCGGATGGTTTGGCGAAGGGAGTTTGAAATGGGCGTCCGGTGGAGCCGCAGACGAGGTGAGGGACGGCGTTTGCTGCGAAGGCTCCCCCGAAGAAGTACGACACAAGCCAAAGCCAATTCATGGTGCAGCCTCCTTTTTTCCAGGGATGACGCGTGTTTTGGTGATTTACATTCGTGCAAGGGCAGCGCAAACGCAGATGCCCTTCGGGAATGACAGAAAGAAAAGCAACAGCACAAAGCAAGTGCAACAGCTAGCGGCCGAAGATTCCGATCATGGTGCGGCTGATCAGGAAGTCGACGACGATGATGAAGACGGAGGAGATGACGACGGCCTGGGTGGTGGCTCGGCCTACACCCTGGGTTCCGCCCTTGGTGTTCATGCCGAAGTAACAGCCTACGGACGCGATAATGAAGCCGAAGAAGAGGGGCTTGGTGAGGCCCTGGACGACGTCTGCGTAGACGAGGGCGCGGTAGGAGTTGTGGAAGTAGGAGCTGGCGTTGAGGCCGAGGAGGAGGACGGAGACGAGGGCTCCGCCGGCGATGCCGACGGCGTCCGAGAGGATGGTGAGGAAGAAGAGCATGAAGACGGTGGCGCCGACTCGGGGCGTGACGAGCTTGCGGATGGGGTCGGTTCCGAGGGCGCGCATGGCGTCGAGCTGCTCGGTGACCTTCATCGATCCGATCTCGGAGGCCATTCCGGAGGCGTTGCGTCCGGAGACCATCAAACCGGTGAGGACGGGGCCGAGTTCCTTGACCATGGACAGGGCGACGAGGTTGCCGGTCATGCTGACCGCTCCGAATTCTTCAAGGGATGTCGCGGACTGGAGGGCCAGAACGCATCCGGTGAAGAAGCCGGTGAGGACGACGATGGGCAGGGAACCGAAGCCGATGGAGTCCATCTGGGTGAAGATGTCGGCCCAGTAACGTGGTCGCGAGAAGATGTTGGCGACGGCCCGTCCGGCCAGGACGGAGTAGTCCTGGATGGCGGAGATTTTTTCTTTCGCGAAGACCTCGGGGCTGACAAAGGGCATGGGTTATCTGGCTCAGGTTATCAGATGCGGGTGGGGAGGCTTTGACTGCACAAAGATACAAGTGCGCCCTGCGCGGGCGGCGGTCACTTCGTGACACATAATTAGGCTTTGCTGGGTGCTCCCGATGGTCGCAAGCGGGGCTTTGTGTTGGGCGACGGGAGTGGGGCGCGAGGTGAGAAGATAGGAAGGTGATGGCGGAGATGACAGCGGCAGTTTTGCATGGGAAAGAAGACCTGCGTCTGGAGCATGTGGAGGTTCCGCGTGCAGGGGCCGGGGAGGTAGTGCTGCGGGTGGGCGCGGCGCTGACCTGTGGCACCGATCTGAAGGTCTACAAGCGGGGATACCACGCCGCGATGGGGAAGCCGCCGATGCTGTTTGGGCATGAACTGGCGGGAACGGTGGTGGAGGCTGGCAAGGGAGTGGACGGGTTTCAGGTGGGCGACCGGGTGGTTCCGTTGAACTCCGCTCCCTGCGACCGGTGCTTCTTTTGTGTGCGGGGGCAGCAGAATCTCTGTGAGGATCTGCTCTTCAACAACGGGGCGTATGCGGAGTTCATGCGGGTTCCGGCGCGGATCGTGGAGAAGAACATGCTCGCGATTCCGGACGGCGTTCCGTTTGAGCATGCAGCTTTGACGGAGCCGCTGGCCTGTGCGGTGCGCGGATTTGAAGAAAGTGGAGCGAAGGCCGGGGAGACGATGATCGTGATCGGGGCGGGGCCGATCGGGCTGATGTTCATGCACGTCGCGGAGTTGGCCGGAGTCCGGGTGATCGCGGTGGTGAAACGGGCGGATCAGATGGGGGTGGCTCGGACGTTCGGGGCGAGTGAGATTGTCAGGGTGGATGAGATCGACGATGTAGTGGGTGCGGCCCGGGCCTTGACCGACGGCGGGCGTGGGGCGGATGTGGTCGTCGAGGCGGTCGCGGTTCCGGAGACTTGGGAGTGGGCGGTCGATATGGTGCGGAAGGGAGGGGTTGTGAACTTCTTTGGCGGACCTCCTGCGGGAACGAAGGTGCGGCTCGATACCAATCGGCTGCACTATGGGGACATTACGTTGAAGGCGAGCTTTCATCACACGCCGGCGACGGCGCGGACGGCGTTTGGGCTGGTGACGAGTGGCCGGTTCAAATGTGCGGAGTACATTACGGCTCGCGTCGGGCTGGGCGAGATTGAAGGCGTGTTTGAGCGGATGATGGTTCGGGGCGGGGGGCTGCCGGATATCAAGACTGCGGTGTTTCCGGGCGAGGGTGGCGCTTGATGGCGGCGCTGGCGGAAGGGCTGGATCCCCTGGAGGGCGGGCCGGCGGAGTACGGGACGCCGGAGGAGCGGCCTACGCTCGAGGAGGCTCGGGCGTGGTGCAGGCGGCTGACGGGGTCGCACTACGAGAACTTCCATGTGGCGACGTTCTTTCTGCCGAAGGGCGTTCGGGGACACTTCGAGAGTATCTATGCGTACTGCCGGGTGGCGGACGATCTGGGAGACGAGGTTGCGGATGTGGCCACGGCGCAGCGCCTGCTGACGGCCTGGGGGGTGATGCTCGAGGAGTGCTATGACGCTCCGGAGCGGTCGCGGCACCCGGTGTTTGTGGCGTTGCGGGAGACGGTGGTGGCCTGCGATCTGCCACGGCAGCTGTTTCTGGACCTGCTGATCGCGTTTCAGATGGACCAGGTGAAGACGGAGTATGGGTCGATGGGGGAGCTGATGGTGTACTCGCGGTACTCGGCGAACCCGGTGGGGCGGCTGGTGCTGATGGTTTGCGGGTACAGGGAGGAAGGGATCGCGCTGCTCTCGGACAAGATCTGCACGGGGCTGCAGCTCGCGAACTTCTGGCAGGATGTGGTCGAGGATGCGGAGCGGGGGCGCAGATATCTGCCGGCCAATGTGATGGAGCGGTGTGGAGTGGAGGAGGGGCAGATTCTGGGGAGGGTATTCAGGGGGGAGTTCCGGCTGATGATGGAGAGCCTGGTGGCGGAGACGCGGGAGATGCTGCGGGAGGGTGGCGCTATCTCGGGGATGGTGGATGCGGAGTTGGGGGTGACGCTGGACCTTTTCCGGAAGGGTGGGGAGGCGATCCTGAACGGGATCGAGGCGCAGGGGTACGATGTGTTGCGGGGGCGGCCGGTGGTGACGAAGGCCCGGAAGGCGATGCTGCTGGCGGGGGCTCTGGTGGCGAAGGCGCGGGTGAGTCTGCGCGGGGGGAAGGCTGGACGGTGACGGTCGCAGAGGCATATCTGGAGTGCAGGGAGATCGCTCGGCGGGAGGCGAAGAACTTTTACTACGCCTTTCGGGTTCTGCCGCGGCATAAGAGCGACGCGATGTGCGCGGTGTACGCGTTTATGCGGCGGGCGGACGATCTTTCCGACGATGAGACGTTGACGATTGAGGCTCGGCGGGAGGCGATGGCGGGTTGGCTGGCGGAGTGGAGGGCGGCTCGGGCGGGTGGGGCGACGGGGGATGCGGTTTTTCTGGCGCTGGGGGATGCGCAGCGGCGGTTCGGGATCGAGGATGATCTGCTGGAGAAGCTGGTGCGGGGGACTACGCTGGATCTGGAGGAGCATCCGGAGGGGGTGGCTACGGTTTGGGCGGGGGGGGCGAGCTACCAGGTTTATGAGACATTTGAGGGGCTTTATGGGTACTGCTACCTGGTGGCGTCGGTGGTGGGGCTGGTGTGCATTCGGGTGTTTGGGTATCGGGATGCGGCGGCGGAGGGGCTGGCGGAGGAGACGGGGATTGCGTTTCAGTTGACGAATATCCTGCGGGATGTGCGGGAGGATGCGGAACGGGGGAGGATCTATCTGCCGATCGAGGATCTTGGTGGGGCGGGGATTGGGGTGGAGCAGGTTGCGGGGGCGGCTGCGGGGATCGTGCAGGATGAACGGGTGACGGGGGTGATGCGGTTAGAGGGCGAGAGGGCTCGGGGGTACTATGGGGCGGCGGATCGGCTGCTGCCGATGATCGATCGGGATAGCCGGGCGGCGCTTTGGGTGATGGTGACGATCTATCGGGAGCTGCTCGAGAAGATTGCGGCGGGTGGGTATGGGGTGACGGAGAGGGTGAGCGTCTCCACGGGGCGGAAGCTGGCGATCCTTGGGCGGGGGATGGCGATGGCGCTTTGGCTGCGGGTGACGTCTTGAGCGCGTTCGATTCAGACGTGGTGATCGTGGGAGCGGGGGTGGCGGGGTTGTCGGCGGCGGGGGAACTCGTTCGGGATGGGGTGCGGGTGACGGTGCTGGAGCGGCGGCCCTATGTGGGGGGGAGGGCGTATTCGTATGCGCATCCGGTGCTCGATGAGGTGGTGGACTCGCAGCATGTGCTGCTGGGGTGCTGCACGAACCTGATTGATTTCTGTGCACGGGCGGGGCTGGGGGAGAAGATTCGCTGGTACGACAGGCAGACGTTTCTGGAGCCGGGGGGGAGGGCGAGCACGATCGAGCTGAGCGGGATGCCGGCTCCGCTGCACTATGCGGGGAGTTTTCTGCGGGCGGGAATGCTGAATGCGAAGGACAAGGTGGCGATTGCGCGGGGGCTGGCGGAGTTCGCGCGTGGTTATGCAGGGGCTTCGGATGAGGAGAGCGTGCTGCAGTGGTATGGGCGGACGAGGCAGACGGTGGGGGCGATTCGGCATTTCTGGGAGCCGATTGTGCTGGCGACGCTGAACGACAGCTCCGAGCACTGCTCGATGAAGTATGCGGGGAAGGTTTTTTATGAGCTGTTTCTGAAGACCTCAACCGGGGGGAGGCTGGGGATTCCGACGGTTCCGTTGAGCGAGTTCTATGGGGCTGGGGCGGAGATGGTTGAGCGCGAGGGCGGGGAGGTGGAGCTTCGGGCGAGTGTGGAGCGGTTGGAGCAAGGGGCGGATGGGCGGTGGTTGGTGGGTACGGCGGATGGTCGGGAGTTCTCGGCCAGGGACGTGGTGCTTGCGCTGCCCTTCGAGCAGACGCAGCGGCTGATCGCCGGGATGAAGCTGCGGAGTGGGGAGGAGGTTCGGGCGGGACTGCTGGAGACGATGGGACGCTTTGTGCACGCGCCGTTTATCTCGATTCTTCTCTGGTACGACCGGGAGATTACGACGCTCGATCATGCGTGGCTGCTGGATACGACGATCCAGTGGTTCTTTCACAAGAGCCGGATCAGGGGGTATGGGCCGGAGCAGGGGAGCTATATCGAGCTCGTGATCGCGGGATCGAGACGGGAGCTTCCGATGGGGCGGGCGGAGATCCTGGAGCCGGCACTCGCGGAGCTGGCGCGATTCTTCCCCGGGGTGCGGGAGGCTCGGCTGGTAAAGAGTGGAATTCTGAAGGAGGCCCGGGCCACGTTTTCGGTCGTTCCGGGTCTGGATCGGTTTCGCCCGGGCCAGAGAACCAGGCTGCCGGGGCTCTATCTGGCTGGCGACTGGACGGCGACGGAGTGGCCCTCGACGATGGAGGGGGCGGCACGAAGCGGGCGGCTGGCGGCGGGTGAGGTGGTGGGAACGCGGGAGCGATTTCTCGTGGGAGATCTTCCGGCGTCTGGATTGATGCGCCTGCTGGTTTAGGTTTTTTCGAGTCCGGGACGCAGGTTCCGGGCTGGAAATCACCATTCCGGGACCCTTGGGAAAGATTGATGGAGAGCCCCATGCATTTTGGCTCTCGCAAGTCGCCCTCACTGGCGATGTTCATAGAGACACGCGCGTACTTCGGGCCAGATTTCGACCTCTGTTTCCCTAGAGCACGTATCACGCTTGACCTCAGACGCCGGATGGATGGCGCGGTCGGCGTGGTCGTTGGCGGCAGTCAAGCAGGGAATCTTTTCAGGAGGCTGTTGTGGCACACGCGTATCGTTCCCGTGGAAGCGAGTTAATCGGCTGGAAGGCACTGGCGGCTGCGCTGGCGCTGGGCGGCTTCCTGTGGCTGGTGGGCTGCGCCGGGGCGGGCGGAGCTTCTGCCGGGGGCGGTGGATCTTCTACTCCAACAGTATCTGTGGTGGTGACCGGGGCGGCGAGCCAGGTGCGGGTGGCTGGCACAGTCCAGATGAGCGCGGCGGTCACGAACGCCAGTAGCCAGACGGTGACGTGGCAGGTGAATGGAGCGACCGGTGGGTCGGCGACGGTGGGGACGATCTCGACGGCTGGGCTGTATACGGCGCCCGCAGTCCTGCCGAATCCAAGCACCGTGACGATCTCGGCTGTCAGCGTGGCCTCGCCATCTGCCAGTGGAACCCTTGCGGAGGCGGTGATGAACCCCCTGCCGGTGGTGTCTTCGGCGGTGGTGACGCAGCAGGCGGTGGGAACGACCTATTCGCTCGACGTCTTGGGAACGGGGTTTGTCGCCGCGTCGACGGTGAATGTGAACGGGACGGCGGTGACCACGGTCTTCATCTCGGCCGGGGAGCTGCAGGCGACGCTCTCGCTGCCCGCAGGAACGACTTCAATCGGTGTGACCGTGGTGAATCCTGACCCCGGCGGAACCGGGTCGCCGATGGCCCAGGCTGCGGTCGCTCCGATTGCGACGACGCTTGCAACCGCGGCTCGCCTTCTGGACCAGGCGACCTTTGGGCCGACGCCCACGGATATTCAACACGTCCAGGCGGTGGGGATGAATGCATACCTCACGGAACAGTTCAGTACAGCGCCGACGTTGCTGGCGGATATTCCGACGGCCGGGAACACGATCTGCCCATCGAACAATCTGGCACAGTGCGAGCAGTCGCAGTGGTGGCAGGGAGCGATCACGGGTAAGGACCAACTGCGGCAGCGAGTGGCGTTTGCGCTGAGCGAGATCTTTGTGGTCTCGACCAACGCCGTGAGCGCACAGTCGGTGACGCCGTATCAGAACATTCTGCTGACGGATGCGTTCGGAAACTTCTACAAAGTGTTGCATGACGTGACGTTGTCGACCGCGATGGGCGGTTACCTGAACATGCTGGGCAGCTACAAACCGGGCAACGGGCAGATCGCCAATGAGAACTTCGCCCGTGAGAATATGCAGCTATTCACGATCGGGTTGAACCTGCTGAACCAGGATGGGACCCCGCAACTGGATGGGGCTGGGAACCTGATTCCGGCTTATACGCAGGCGCAGGTTCAGGCGTTTGCGCGGGCCTATACGGGCTGGACGTATGCCACGGCGACGGGTGGGTCTCCGACGAGCTTCTCCAACAACACACCGAACTTCTCCGCATCGATGGCTTCGGTCGCCAGCGCGCATGATGTGACGGCGAAGACGTTGCTGGGGGGAACGGTATTGTCCGCGGGAGGAACTCCCGATCAGGATCTGACGGGAGCTTTGACGAACCTCTTCAACCAGCCGAACGTCGGGCCCTTCATCGGGAAGCAGATGATCCAGCACCTGGTGACGAGCACACCGAGCCCCGCGTATGTGGCCCGGGTGTCGGCGATGTTCGCGAACAACGGTGCGGGCGTTCGTGGGGACATGAAGGCGGTGATTACCGCGATTCTGACTGACCCGGAGGCGAGGGCTGGGGACACGTCGACGACCGCGGACGACGGGCATCTGCGCGAGGGCATCCTCTATGTGGCCAACGTGATCCGTGGCCTTGGGTTTACGAACAGCAGCACGGTGGGGGATTACTCGACCCTGGGCAACTACTCGGCGACGTTGGCGGAGAGGCCGTACGCATCCACGAGCGTGTTCAACTTCTTTCCCCCTGATTACGTGATTCCCGGGTCGACGCTGACCGCTCCGGAGTTCGCGCAGGAGAACACCAATTCATCGATCGTTCGGCTGACGCTCTCGGACAACTTTGTCTACAACCGCATCAGCGGCTTCACGGGGAATCTGTCGGCGACGGGTGCGCTGGGGTTGATGGCGTCGAAGCCGGCGAACCTGGTCGATTCGCTGGGGATCATCTTCATGCATGGGCAGATGCCCGCAGCGATGCGAACCGCGATCATCAACCACATCTCTGGGTTGACGGACCTGGGCCAGCGGGTCCGGGTGGCGACTTACCTCATCATCACTTCTTCGCAGTACAAGATCATCCACTAAGTTTGTTGCACGGTTCGGACCGGGGGAATTCATGGGCGTCGATCGCAGGAGCTTTATCAAGTATGCGTCACTGGCGGCGGCGGGCAATGCCGCGGGGCTGAAGCCCTTCGGGGCCTGGAACGCGCTGGCGCAGACGGCCACGGACTACAAGGCGCTGGTGTGTATCTTTCTGTACGGCGGCAACGACGCGAACAACATGCTGATCCAGTTCGATACGGCTGGATATGGGAACTACTCGGCGGTACGTGGGCCGCTGGCGATTGCGCAGGCGCAGTTGCTGCAGCTTTCGGCGGCTCCGAACTTTGCGTTGAATCCAAATATGCTCGATATCCAGACGCTCTTCAATTCGAACGCAGCGGCGCTGGTGACGAATGTGGGGACACTGGTGCAGCCGACGACGCGAGCGGCGTTTCTCGCTGGGTCGACGTTGCCGCAGAATCTCTTCTCGCATTCGGATCAACAACTGGAGTGGCAGAATGCTTCCCAGAGCTCGGAGGCTCGTACCGGCTGGGCCGGGCGGATCGCGGATACGATCAACCTGCAGTACAACGCCAATGCGAAGGTTCCGATGGTGATGTCGGTGGCGGGGGATACGCTCTTTTGCAACGGAAGTTCGAGTACGCCGGTCTCGATCAGCACGGGAAATGTCTTCAATGCGCAGTGCTCGGAGGGTTCGACTGAGTGCGCGGCGCAGCAGGCGACGGCGCAGGCTCTGCTCTCGTTCGACTCGGGGATCTCGCTGGTGCAGGCCGATAACGCGATCATGTCGAATGCGTACGGATATGCGAAGACGCTTTCGGATGCGGTGCAGTCGGTGACGCCCCTGAAGACGATATTTCCCGGGACCGGGCTGGGCGCGCAGTTGAAGCAGATTGCGCAGATTATCCAGGTGCGGGCCGCGCTTGGGGTCTCGCGGCAGATCTTCTTTGCGGGCGTAGGAAATTTCGATACCCATCAGAACCAGATCGCGCTGCAGGGGGCCCTGCTCGCGCAGATCGGACCGGCGATGGCGGCGTTCTATGCGGCGACCCAGGAGTTGGCGGTGGCCAGCCAGGTGACTTCGTTTACGATGTCGGACTTCAGCAGGACCTTCCAGCCGAACTCAAATACAGGGAGCGACCATGCCTGGGGTTCACACCATATCGTGATGGGCGGCGCGGTAAAGGGTGGGAAGATGTATGGGACCTTCCCGAACCTGACGCTGGGCGGGCCGGATGACTCGGGATCGAATGGACGGTGGATTCCGTCGACCGCGAGCGCGCAGTATGCGGCTACGCTGGCAGCGTGGTACGGGGTGAGCGCGGCGCAGATGCCGCAAATCTTCCCGAATATCGCGAGCTTTGCCAAGACGAATCTGGGGTTTGTGTAAGGCTTCAGCGGGCCAGAAGAAAGACGCCGGCGGCGACGAAGACCATGGCGAGCCAGCGGCGGCGGTCTACATTCTCTTTCAGGAAGAGGCGCGCGGCGATGGCGTTGCCGACGTAGTTGAAGCTGCCGATCCCGGGAGCGGCGAGCGAGAGATCGACGAGCGAGAGGGTGAAGAGCATCGCAAAGAAGTTGAGCGCCATGCACAGCGCGCCGACGAGGAAGATCGGGTTGGCGAGGACGGTGCGGATCGCTCCCGTGAGCCCGGAGCGGGCACGGATGACGTCGAGGTCGCCGATCTGACGCATGGCGGCGGCGATGAGGACCTCTCCAGCGATGGCGAGGATGGCGACGACAGCGATGCAGGACCAGGAGATGAGGGGTGAGGTAGCGTGCATCAGACGGCCACCCCGGGATCGGGCGTGGTGGGCGTGGCGCTGAGGTCGGTGCGGGCGGGGGTGTTGGCGACGAATCCGACGGCAGAGGTGAGAAGGAGGATTCCAAACCAGCGGGAGAGCGAGAGATGCTCGTGCAGGAGGAAACGGCTGAGCAGCGCGATGACGACGTTGCCGAAGGCGGTCGCGGGCATCACAAACGTCAGATCGGCCCAGGAGAGGGCGGTCATATAACAGGCGAAGAAGCCGATCAGGAGGAAGATTCCGACGACAATATTCGGGTTCGCGAGGGCGTGGATGAGGAGGCCGAGGTGGTGGACATCGGCCGGACCGACCTGGGCCATGCCGCGGGAGAGAAGCGCGTCGCCGAAAGAGGCGGTCAGGACGACCGCGAGGAGGATGGCGTATTGGCTGGGGGCGAGGCGGTGGGTCGGATGAATCATAGGAGCTGGAAACCGGGAAGGCGTGCTGCTTTCTTGTCGAAGGTGATGGTTGTGGAGCAGTTGGCCCAATCGCCAAGCGCGGCGATGAGGGCGTCGGCGAAGTCTGCCTGACCGGATTGTAAAGCGATCATGGCCGTGTACACCTCGGGCTGATTCTGGACGAGGAAGGTCTCGGTTTGGAGGACGCCCTGAATTGCGGAGACGATCTCCAGATGCGTGAACCTGTAGACAGACCCCAGGACCCAGACCACCTCAGACAGTGTCACAAGGCTCACAAATCCAGGATTCTGTTGGGAAAGAACTCGCTCCAGGAAGTGCGCCGCTTTAGGGGATTGAACCGGATCGTCGCCCAGTAGATAACGGAGAAGGACGTTGGTGTCGAGTCCGATCACTGGGCTAGGAATCGTCTGTAACGCGCCGTGGCGCCCTTTGCGATGCCAGCTTCCATGTTCTCCAGGGAAACGGGGCCTCTGCGCGAGGTAAGAATGCCTTTGAGCGCGGTCACGGGGAGCATGGGCAGGATCGCGACGGAGCCGTCTGGATTGATAAAGAACTTGACCCGGTCGCCCGGCTTGAGGTGGAGATGGTCACGGATCGTCTTGGGTATCGTGGTTTGGCCCTTTGTTGTGATCGCGGATTCCATAGTTCCTTACCTTTCCAGATAAGTAATACTATGAATTTAGACCCGGGTCAACAATCGGTCCAACGCTTGGCTGGTGGTTTGTTTCGGAAATAGAATTCGGACATAGAAAAGGATGGCCTGGTTGACCATCCTTTTCCATCGCGGGGGCTTAGGTCAGGCGTTCATGCTGACGGATTCCTGCGCCTTGAGGGCGTTCTCTTCCTTGGCTTTGCGGCTGGCCTTGTTGCGCTGTGCGCGGAGCTTCATGAAGGAACGGGCCTCGGTATAGAGGCGGGGGACGTCGCGGTTGACGATGGCCTTCCAGACGACGCGCGCGGCGGCCTTGGGGCGGAAGTAGTACTCGTCGTAGAAGCGGTGGACCATCTCCATGACGTATTCGGCGGGCACGCCGGGGTACTCGATGTGCGCCATCTGGTGTCCGCCGGTGTCGGCCATGACGTCGTTGGTGATGAAGCCATTCTTGGCGGCGTAGTCGTAGAACTCGGTTCCGGGG
>JAMFSC010000185.1 GCA_026225095.1 bacterium | reverse complement strand
AGGAAAGGGCAGATGAAAGACGGAGGCAAGGGACACACCCCTGCACAGCAGTTCTACTCCCTGGCAGCATAGGCAGCCCGACCACATCGGCCTCTGATCGTTCAAGCATCCTTATCGCGACAGAACCTTTAGGATCACCGTCGACGTCTCCGACGCACGCCAAATCCCGCCTCTGATAAACGAACGTTTTCTGGAATGCGCAGACAGAGCCCGGCGCCGGTCCCGGCGGTCCTTCAAAATTGACTTCTCGCGGTTTTTGTCAGAAACACCCATGGTGTTCCGGGCAAAGTAGAACAGCATGGATCAGCTAACAGCTTGTTCGGAGGCTCCGCCCGCTGTAGTGCGATTGAGCAACTTTCTTTCGGCCCCAAGATTTTGTTAATTCAATGGAGATGTCTCGCTCCCGGTGAAGCCGCGAGTCAACGCAATCCTAAAATGTAGGATCTTTTGAAAAAGTGGAAGAGCATTTATTGGAAGAACGATCGCGACGGACATTGTCGCTTACTATTCCCGGACCTTGGACAGACTCATATAGAGGGGAAGCAAGATACCCGAAAGATGCGGCTTTCATGGGGTTCCAATTCCACCTTTAGCTCCCTGGCGGGCCCGGTCTCATGGGCTGACCAGACGTCAAGGACCGCCTTTGTCTTTGGCATTCCCAATTGTTTCCATTCCGCCTGAAAAAGCTGCTGGCTCTCTGAAGTGTTGAGGATCATCACGGCTTCGTCGCCATTGGCCAACGGGCGTTGCCAGATCTCGATCGCCCCAACTCGCTTCGTTAGGATCGCTTGTTTGCCAAGAGGGTCCTGGTCAATGGCGATGACATTCTTATTCAGGAGAATGTTTCGTGTGGACTCAGTCATGTTCCGCACGTCGTTCCCTGCGATCAGCGGAGCGGCGAGCATACACCAAAGAGTAAAGTTCGACTGGCTGTCCCTCTCCGTCATGTTGCCATTTCCCACTTCGAGCATGTCCGGATCGTTCCAATGCCCGGGGCCTGCTGAAGCCGCCGCGATCTGTTGATCGAGTGCATTCTGATGCATGGACAGAAACGTAGGCTGAATGTCGACCGTTGTGCGCCATGTGCTGGCGCCCGCATCGGCACCCCAAAGCCACACGTCTTCGATCCCATACTGCGAAAGGCTGAACAGAATGGGCCGGACGGCCGCCTGCAGTGCGGATCCCATCTTCTGAAACACGGCCTGGCTTTCCGAGGGACGATAGAGGCGAGACGCGCCGCACCAGTCATACTTCAAGAAATCAATGCCCCATGCCGCGAACGCCGCCGCATCCTGCTGCTCATGCCCATAGCTGCCTTCATACTTGCCGCATGACTGGGATCCTGGGGACGAGTAGATCCCAAGCTTTAGACCTTTGGTATGGACGTAATCGGCAAGGGCCCGCATGTCTGGGAATTTCTGATTCGGCTGCAGGCGTCCTTGCGCGTCCCGTTTCCCCTGCCAACCGTCATCGATCACGATGTAAGCGTATCCGGCCTGCTTCATCCCGTTCGTCGCGATGGCATCAGCCACCTCGCGGATGATCCCATCGCTGATGGTGCTGCGAAAGTAATTCCAACTGTTCCAACCCATAGGGGGCCTGCTCGCAATTGCAGAAGAAGCACGAATGGGATGCAGCGATGGCAGGGGGGGCCGGTCCTTGGGAAGATGCAGGGCTGCTACATCCGTAGTGGACAGCAGGAGTGTTTGATCGAAACCACGGTCATCGTGGAACTGGAGCGTGATGTTCCCCGATTTCTTTGCTCCGGTGAAGTGGAACCCGTTTCCAACAGAAAAGGCGAGACGGCCATCTTTGATGACGCCGCTGTGAATGGCGAGGTCTCCCCAGTCGAACCGGGCCGTGCCGCTCACGCGTCCGTGCGATTCCTTGAACTCGAAGAGCAACGGTCGGACGGTACCGTCCGGCAGCTTGCGCGTTGTCGTCCACCATCCGTGGATGGCCGGGTCGTGATACCAGGACACTGTAAGAAGTATGAGCAACCCGCAGGCGAGAAGGCGTATGGTCTGACCCGGGCTGAAAGCATGACCGTTGTAGGTAGATCCCCGCGGCGGTCCGAAGAGAGCGCCCCAGCGCGAACTGATTGCCACAATAGGGTCCTTCGTGGTGCAATGTTCAGGCTTAGGAATAGGCATAGACCTTCGTGAGAATCGCTCCTATGTCCGCAGATTACAAGTGCTTTAACCGTCAAAGAACGACGGTTTTAACGTCAAGAATCACCCCGGAACCATCATTCGTCGGTAATCGAGATCCCCAACCATGCCAATAGAAGATTTGTCGTTAGCCTCCTTCAGCAAATCAGCCAGTGAAGAAGACGCTTTGGCGCACGATGAGCGGTGGCTTTTGACGCAGCGTATCGTGCGCAGCAAAGGATTCCAACGCGCGGCACAGCTCCGGGCCATTCTCCTCTATGCATCCAGGTTCGCCATCGCGGGTGCCGGGGAACCGCTCCGGGAAGATGATCTCGCGCGAGAGGCACTGGGGAGACGCGCTGACTTCGATCCTGCATATGACAACATCGTCAGGGTTCAGGTCAGCCATCTGCGCCGTAAGTTAGCAGAGTACTTTACGGAGGAAGGCAAGCACGAAGCGATGGTCGTCCACATTCCCAAGGGAAGCTACCTTCCGCATTTCGAGCCGATGCCTCAGGAAGAAAAGCCTATCTCGCATGTTGATTTGGATCTTCACGCGCCTCTCCCGGTCTTGCACCACACTCTCGAAGAGGCGACGACAACGTCCAAACCAGCAGGAAATCCGGTCCCGAGGATCTTCCCATCCTTCATGTGGGCAACGTGCGCGGTTCTCCTGGTCGGTGCCGTCGTCTTTCTGACACTCCACAAGGGGATGGTCCGGCCGGGTCAGGGGAGCGTTCCGAAGATATTGCTGCCTATGATAGAGCAGGGCACGGAGGTTTCGATCGTTCTTCCAGACACCTCCCTCATGGTGATCCAGCAGATTTTGAATAGCGAGATCGCGCCCCTGGAATACATTTCAACTGACTTCCCCCGGACGCAGCTCGAAAAGATCACGGATCCTCAGTTACGCGAAGCCCTGATGTTCCTTGGGACCAAGAAGACGACGAGCTTTCGAGAGGCCGGGATTGCGATGGACTGGGTAGAGAGCCTCAAGCCGGCAGGTCTTCATGGTGTCCTACGCTACGCACGTGATCTGCATGTTCGCGATCTAGGCGAGGGAAACGTCGTCCTCATCGGTAGCCGTCGCAGCAATCCTTGGATGTCGATGTTCACCTCCCGGACAAATTTTCAGTTTGCAGAGAGCAGCGAATCGCATCGCTACACGTTCATCAACACGAAGCCGTTACCAGGGGAAGAGTCACAATACCGCCCGCATCGAGTCGAGAATCAGGACATCAATTATGTCGACATTGCCCTTGTGCGTAACTTCGGAGAGAAGGGTTTCGTGTTGCTCATCGACGGGTCCGATACGCAGGCTAATGAATCAGCCGCACGGTTCCTTCTCCAGGGCAAACTCCCTGCGGTCCTCGAGGAGCAACTCGCGAGTAAAGACTTTAGAGGGTTGGAGATCTTCCTTCGTGGGGCACATCTCGAGAGCGAGTCCAATAGTACGTTCGAAATCGTGGCCTATCGCGTTTCTCATCTATGACCCGGCCTACTGAGCAGCATCCACGTGAATGGTATGAAACCATCGTTCGGCCAGACGGGGCCACTCGGTCACCGGAAGTGTCGTCGGACGGAGGCCGTATCCATGCCCTCCCTCTGCGAAGATATGTAGCTCCGCGGGGACCTTTTCCTTCTTCAGGGCAAAGAAATAGGCGACTGCGTTCTCCACGTGGACGGGATCATCCTCAGCCTGCACGATGAAGGCAGGCGGAGTCTGCGCGGTTACCTTCAGATCCGGTGAAGCCTTGAAATCGTCTCCCGGTACGGACAAATATCCGGGATAGATGATGACTGAAAAGTCAGGACGGCAGCTCACGTCGTCAGCCGCATCGATATGCGGATAAACTCGCGTGTCAAAGCGCGTGCTGAGTGCCGCCGCCAGATGTCCACCGGCTGAAAATCCCAACACTCCAATGCGCTTTGGGTCGATGTGCCACTCCGCGGCGCGCGCGCGAATGAGGCCAACCGCTCGCTGTGCATCCTGCATGCCGGCATCCGACTTCGCGGGATACGGTCCGCTGAGCGGCACACGATACTTCACCAGCACACAGGTGATACCTCTGGACGTGAGCCAATCGCAGACCTCTGTCCCCTCCAGGTCGATCGCGAGGATGTAATATCCACCACCAGGGAAGACGGCGATCGCGGCCCCTGTGGGCGATGACTTGGGGGGATACACCGTCAGCGTCGGCGTCGATACATTCCCATTCACCGTCACGCGTCTACCGGCGGTCAGTGGGGAATTGGGCTTAGTGAGGTCGCCTTCGGAAGTGGATGAAGGAGCCGCTCCAGGCACCAGACCGGGCCAGAGCTTCAGCGTCACTCCTCCCGGAGGAAGAGTCCAGCCCTGAGCCGAAGCTACGGCTGCCATAAGCCCAAGCGCCATAGACGCAACTAAGGAAGTGAGTCTTGTCATTTCGATGAATTCTCCAAACTGAAACTCTGTTGACCCTCATGGAGTAGAGGAGTCTGGCCCTTCCAGACAAAGCTCCCCGCAACACTCTGCGGAAGCTTTGCGTTCAGACCCCCGCTCACTGCGAGGCGTGGATAGCCAGTGACCATCCTGCCACAATCAAGAAGAATCTTCGCAGTTGTGTGAGCGGCAATGGCGATCGTCTCCGATGGAAACTGCCCGCACTCCAGAGAGCAACGGACGGCCCGCCCAGCCGGTGCCGAGGTGTACTCCATCTGCGGGAGGGTATCCGGCACCAGACCCCACTGACTGTTCCCGAGATGCTGGCTGGATGTTGCCATCGAGGCTCCCGGATGAATGATCTCGCGCATCGGTGTGCAAGCCGACACCCACGACGCTGCTGGCGAAAAGTCCTCTGAACTGCTGGTCCAATTTCGCGATGAGCCCCTGATTCGTTCCCCCGGATCAGCAGCCCAGTAGTCCCATAATCCATTGGCCGTGCGCGTGATGAACTCGTAACCAGGATCAGGTGACACCTGCCAGCTCTTGTCCGTATTCGCCTGTGCTTCGGCTGCGCCGTCCCCCTGCATCAGGAAGGCAGTCCGGTCGGTGATCTGCGCGAGAGGACCATAGATGCCCCAGTTCCAAACGATCGCGGCAACCACGTTCTTGCCCGGATGCAGGAATGAGGCAAGGTCGAACGATTCGTAGCGCCAGTGCAGCAGATCTCCTCGGGCTGGGCCCTCGCCCACGCGCACGCCGTTCACATAGAGGATGAAGCGATGGTCCGCGCTCACATGGACCGGATAATGCTCCGGCGTGGCGGAGACCTGGATACCTTCCGAAAACGAAAGACGCCCGGCTCGCGAAGCGGTGCAGTGGGATGCGAGATCCAGGATGCACTCCACCGTTCACGACCGCCTGGCCGCTGACACAAGGCGCTCGACACCGCCATCCAGGCAAACGCAAGCATTACAATCGAATTGGGTAGAGCCAACCACTTATGTCGCGTCATCGGTATCCTCAAGGCAGAAGACCAGCGGCCCAGACCACCAGCTCCGGCGCGAGCCACGTGTCCAGTCCGTCGCAGGCCCCGGCCGACCGCAGCAACTGCACGGAACCGAAGACGAACATCCGATCTTTCCAGGTGTGCCCACCGAAAGAGCCCACACGAAACCTGTGACGTGCCATCTGTCATCCTGGATCCGATGGCCTTGGCAGACCGTGCAAAATAAATTGCATTTGGATGCAGCACGCATCCTCTTGACCGGAGAGCAAACCGTCAAGAGGTTTAACGTAATTGAACGAATGTTTACGCTAGAGCGGATTAGCCGGGGGTATATAGGCTTATTCTTTGCAAGCTTCGTTTTGTGTTGAATCTTGGCTCTATGGCACAAGCGTATAGCGACGATCTTCGGAGGAAGTTGTTGGAGGCCCACGCGGCCGACAAAGGGACGCTGGCTGAGCTGGCGGAGCGTTTCGGCGTGAGTCTGGCGTGGGCCTGGAAGATCTCCAGCGCGCGCAAGCGGACCGGTTCGATGGAGCGGACGTTATATCCAATGGGCCCAAAGACCCGAGTGGATCAAGAGCCTATCCGCCTCTTGCTGGAGGCACAGCCGGATTTGTATCTCTATGAGTTACAGGCTCAGCCGGAGGCTTCGACCGGTCAGCGGGTCAGCAAGCCGCATCTATGGAAGATCGCTGGAGAGTTGGGCTTTCGGCGCAAAAAAAGTCGCTCCACGCCACCGAGCGAGACACGGACGAGAACCGGCAACGCCGTCAGGTCTTCGTAGAGTGGATGCGCGCTACCGATCCGGAACGTCTGATTTTCCTCGATGAAAGCGGTGTTTCGACGCAAATGACCCGTCGATTCGGACGGGCGCGCGGCGGCCGGCGAGTGCATGAGTCTACCCCCGAGGGCAACTGGAAGATCCTCACCGTGCTCGGCGCGATGAGCCTCCGCGGCATGATCGCGACCATGACCGTTGAGGCCGCAACCGATGCCGACATCTTCCTGGCCTACCTGGATCACTTCCTCTGCCGTGAACTCAAACCCGGAGATGTGGTCGTCATGGACAACCTCAGTTCCCACAAGGTTGCCGGAGTTCGAGAACGGATCGAGGCGGTGGGAGCCGAATGCCTTTACCTTCCACCCTACTCGCCAGACCTCAACCCCATCGAAAAGGCATGGAGCAAACGCAAAGAGCTCCTGCGCTCTGTCAAGGCCAGAACCGTACCCGCACTCGACACCGCACTCACCCAGCTCCTACCAGAAATCAAACCCAATGACGTAAAAGCATGGTTCAGACTTGCCCTCGGAAACTATACAACCTCGGCTAATCCGCTCTAAGCTTTTGCGGAATCAAGAGCATACGGACGCCTGACGTCTGTGCCAGCGACACTCCATCAAAGCAGCGAAGCTGCCTTGTTAGGGTCCGGGCCTCCGCAGGATCAGACCTGGGATCGTTCCACGCGACGTCGCAGCGCTTCCCGGGGAATTCAAACCCCTGCAGAACCATACCTTATTTATTTCCACTCCGCACCATCACTTCGACGAGGTACGGCGGCCGAAACAAACGTAAAGCTTGTTTGAACAACGAACTTTACGTAAACGTGGCGTTCTTTCACGGTTAAACCACTTGCCAGTCGCTATCTTCGGGGACGACGATGCGCAGGTTCCCCAGCGAGCGAGTTTTTCGATGCCTTGTAGCAAACGGCTGCAGGAACAGTAGTAGCTGTTGCATAGAGGGTTGCCGCTTGACTCTTGAAAGGGGAGATTCGTAGGATCCGAGTCCGTTGAAACGAGCTTGATTCAGCGGATTTGTCGAACGATAAAGGGAATTGAGAACCGTTTACATAACTTTCAGGAGACCGAAATGATTTTGAGAACCAAGATGTGGGGACTAGCCAGCTTGCCAGTTTTGCTGCTGGTCGCAGTTCCAGGCGAGAGCTTTGCCCAATACAGCGCCGTTGTGCAGGGAACAATCACGGATGCCAAGTCGGCAGTCGTGGTGGGCGCTTCTGTGACTCTGACAAACACAGCGACCAACATTACCAATTCCGCGACTACAAACGGCTACGGCGGATACCGTTTTGAGAATATCAAGCCCGGGGACTATCAGGTTGCAGTTTCGTCGCCGGGTTTCAAGAAAGAGGTCGTGAATCGGCATGTGTCCACTGAGGAGTTGGTGGGCCTCAATCTGACATTGGCGGTTGGGCCTGACACGACGACAGTGACTGTGACGTCTGCGGTAGAGGGTCTGAATCCCGACGAGACGCGTCTACAGTTGACGCTACAGGCTGAGGATATAACCAACCTGCCCCTGCCAGACCGCTCCACAATCACTCTGTTGCGTACCGCTCCCGGCGTTGTCGGCACTATCGAGACGACCGGCAGTACGAACACCAACCTTCCCATCGGCCTGGGACAGCCCGATGCGCGCGCCAATGGACGGCCAGCGTCTTCCAATGTCTACCTCCTGGATCGGGTCCCTATCACTAGCACCGAGGTTACGGGCGCGCTGGACATCGTTCCGAATCCGGATATGATTGCTGAGATCGCTCTTCAGACCACAACATTCTCTGTCGAGAACGGCGCCACCAGCTCTCTTCAGGTGGACTTCACCTCCAAGTCGGGAGCCAACAAGTTTCATGGCGACTTCGACATCAACTATACGTCGAAACCTTTCGAGGCCAACCCCGATTTCAGCGCCGGGTTGACCCCTTTTCACCGGAAGTACTTTATGGGATCGATCGGTGGTCCGATCATCAAGGACCACACCTTTTTCTTCGGCTCGATCGAGCGTATCGATAACGTGAGTGCCCTTGGGGCGAGTGCGACGGAGTTCTCGTCCACCGGTATCGGGGCCTGGGCTGCGGCGCAGTTTCCCACCGTCGGCTTCACGAAGCTCTTCACTTACGCTCCAACGGGCCTGGTGAATGCCGCGACCAGTTCGACTGCCGACAGCTACTACCCCAATCCCGCTTTCGATGGGGGAAAGACAAAGGGCAACAAGTTCGGCGTGATGTGCAACGATCCATCGTCTTTCAACCTCCCATGTGCCACGCAGGTGTCCGTGACGGGTTCCTTCAATCAAAGTCCCCGCATTAGCGGACAGCAGTACAACCTTCGTGTCGATCACAGCTTTCGCCAGGACAACGACCGAATCTACATCGGCTACTTCGGAGTGCAGCAGAGCTCCGATTACGTCGATCCCCGGCCAGCATTCAACACCAGAACGCCTAGCCAAGGCTACGACTTCTCCGCCGGTTACTCGCATATTTTTACGCAGACGCTTACCAATCAGTTGAATGCCGGACTTATTCGTTATTGGTACGGTGGAACCGCTAACCCGAACTACGCGATCTTTCCGCACGGAACGCTGTACTCCTTTTTCTCCGACGCAGGTGGCGTAGGTTTTGCGGGCGGTCCACAGGAGAGCCCAGACAGCCCTTACATCGGTGCCGATAGCAAAGAGCACGTGCTCTCCGTCCGCGACTATGTTAGCTGGAACAAGGGAAGGCACAGCTTCCGCTTGGGCTTTCAGACGACGGTCAGAAACTATTGGCAGAACTCCTCGGCGAATTACTCGCGCCCTTACGGCACGTACTTCTCCGATCTTCTGGAGATGTTGCAAGGCAAGGCAGATGAGTACTCGCTGTACACCATTGGAGCCTGCGGACTGTCGTCTGCCGGAACGAATTGCGCCTCAAGTGCCGGGAAGTGGGTCAGCCAGGTCTACGGTGCGCAGCAGACTCAGTTTGCTGGGTACGCTATGGACGACTGGAAGATCAAGCCAAACCTGATGCTCACCGTTGGAATCCGCTGGGACGACTTCGGGAACCCCGGTGAATATGGCGATGGGGCGATTGCTTATGCAAACACATTCCTAGGGGCCGGATCGAACCTGTATTCCCAAGTCTCGGGAGTGAATGGAAGGGTCGTCAGCCAAGCGTTTACAAACGGCCAAAAGTGGAACTTCCTTCCTAGGGCTGCCTTCAGTTGGTCACCAACGGCCATCAAAAATATGGCGGTTCACGGCGGCATCGGCCTGTACCAGGACGCAATCAACCTCAATCAGGTCACAGCGAACCTGCCGACCAGCACTCCGGTTCGGCTTACCCTTACACTTCACGACGCCGCAGAAGTAAATGGCAACAACTTCTTTGGCGGGCCGGGCCAATGGACCGGCACCAGCGGAGTCGCGGGTGAGCCGGCCCCATTCGCAATTATCGGAACGCAGGGAACTAAAGCACCTTTTGGATTTCCCTACCCGTCAATCCCGGTCACCGGGCAACTGGCGAACGGCTTATCGACAGGACCGAATGGAGCCGTGTATAGCGCTAATCTGTACGGGGTCGACCCAAACTTGAAGCCGCAATCAACGGTCATCTGGAATGGTGCCGTCGATCAGGAACTCCCGCACGCCATCGTCGTTGGTGCAACCTATTCCGGATCACACTCCTATAACCTGTTCTACCAGAGCAACGGGTTCAACAACCCTCCGGGTAATGGGCTGTCCGGTTCGGCTGCCGGTTACGTTGCCTCGCCCGCGGCTCAGGTCGGAACCGTCAACCTTCTCAAGAACCACCTGGGGTCCAACTACGACGCGCTGATCCTCACTGCTCAGCAGCGTAAGGGAGGCATGAGTTGGCAGGCGTCTTACTTGTACTCTCACTCGACGGCCACCCAAGCCTTCAATCCTTACTCACCCGCTATCAATGGCACGTCCTCGCTTGACGTGCCCCAACGCTTTACCCTTTCCGGATCGTACGTAGTTCCGGGTGCAAAAGAAGGTTTCCTGCGGCCAGTAACTCACGGCTGGACACTGGGAAGCGTCATCATCGCTCAAAAAGGTACACCTTTCACCGTTTTGACAGCTCAGGATGTAAACGCCGACACCAACAAGGACGGTAACGATCTGCCCAACGTAGTCTTCCCGGCGGGAAGCCACATTCACTATGGAACTTTTTCGCACGCGGAGTACACGCAAGTGGCTGGGATCTTTGGGGCGCAATGCGGCGCGGCAGGGAGCAGCGGTGCGCTGTACAACCCGGCCGGAGGCGCCGTCACGAACGCGAGTTGCCCATTCCAATGGGTTACGTCTCCTGACTCCAACACGCTTGAAGGCAACGAACCGCTTAATGCCTTCAGAAACCCAGGCTACTTCGACGTAGACATCGACCTGCAAAAGAAAACCGAGCTGCCGTGGTTCGGTGAACAGAAATCGAATCTGATTCTGCGGGCCGAGGGATTGAACGCATTCAACCGCGCCAACCTCAACGGCTTTGGTAGCTCGATTACGGTCGGTAGTACCGCAAAATTCGGCCAGGTTCAAAGCGCATCCAATCCGAGAATTATCCAGATTGGAGCTCGCTTCGAGTTCTAGAGCAATTTCATGATAGCTGTACCCAGTTGAGGGTGAGTCTGAACCAAGCTTGTGCGTTTTCTGGGGAGATTTGCTGAAGGGCTTGTGTAATGGCTTGGTCGAGGGCTTGGTCGGTCCTGGCT
>JAMFSC010000184.1 GCA_026225095.1 bacterium | reverse complement strand
GGGGTTACCTGAGTCAAGTAAATAACCACCTTGTTCTAAACGGGTTAGCAGGTAGCGATGCAAATTTCCCAATGTTTCACCAGAAGCTTTTTGTGCGCAGAATGTGGGCCGTTGTGCGGAAAAACCGGACAGCGGGCGGTGTCTCGTAAAGTGGTCTGCTGTTGTGCGTTTATCGCGCGGCTGAGGCGCCGTATGGAAACCGCTGAGCCGATTTGCAAGGCGGTACACAGGTCTTGCGCCCAGGCTAGCGCAATTCTCCCCGGGGTGTGGTTGCGCACCTTATATGTCGGGCCTTCAGCCCTCAGTCGTTCGCGGTCAGGGAACCTAGGCCTTCGGCCTAGGCTGATATATGCCGGGCCTTCGGCCCTGAAGACCATAACTATTGGAGAATAGCTCTAACTAGAAACAGCTCTTGCAGGAAGGTGGAGGGGGTTGGTCGGATGACGTGACCGACCGCATGGACGAGGGCATGGGGCGGGCTTTCAGCCCTTGCTCGTTGGTGGGGCGGGGACTGTGATTTTGCCGTAGGAAACCTCTGAATAAGTACCGAAGCATGCCCATGGCAGCTCTGAAGGATGGGAATTTGCTTTGTGTCAGGGAAAACTGGACAGAAGCCGGATTTGCGAAAGTTGTGTGATTGGCTTCGATTATCAGACGGTCGGGCGACTGCGGGGGTCCTTCACTCCGTTCAGGATGACGACGTGGAACAGACAACGGCGTCGAGCACCAGCTGTCCGGGAGGCAACATGGCCGACTTGATCAGAGATTCCTTAGAGCAGATTCGCTGAAGGTGTTGGGTTCCGTGGCGCTCCAGCCCACCTTAGGCACGATAGAACTGTGCCGAAGGTGGGGCACCCGAGTTCAGACCATCAGCAATCTGTTCTAGGGGGCTTCGTCGAGGTTGAGGGATTGGATCTTGTTGTCGAGGTCCTGCTGGGCGAGTTCGCGCTGCTGGCGCTGGGTGGCGAGGGACTTGGTCAGGGTGGCGAGCTGGTCTTCCTGGGTGTTGAGCTCCTGGGTGTAGCGTTTGGCGAGGGTGCGCTCTTCGGGGGAGGACTTGAGGGCGGTGAGGTTTTCGCGGAGGCGCTTCTGGTCGGTGGTGATTTCATTGATGGAGGATTGGGTGGACTGGATCTGCTGGTCGAGGGTGGTGAGGGCGCGCTTGGCGGCGAAGATGGGTTCGAGCTGGGCGAGGAGGGTGGGGCTGGCCTTGGCGTCGCGGAGGAGGAGGAGGAGCTGGTCTTCGCGGGTGTCGGCGAGGCGGAAGAACTGGTTGAGGGTGTGGCGCTCGCCGATGTGGAGGCGGACGGTTTCGGCGGGGCGGGTTTCGACGCGGAAACGGTAGACGGTGGGGGTGGTTTCGGTGGGTTTGACCTCGGAGTCGAGGGTCCAGCCGGGGCGGACGGGGTGCTCGATGAGAATGGTGCGGGGCTCGGGGGCGGCGTTGTGGACGAGGTATTCGATCTCGTTGATCTCGGCGGTGGTCTCTTTGAGGACGCCTTTGGCGATGGTGAGGTGCTGGACGCGGCGGGTATCGTGGGCGTAGTCGGTGGAGACGCGGACGGCCTGGTCGGCGGCGTAGGAGAGGAGACGCTTTTCGGCGGGGTGGATGGGGTCGAGGAGGCCCTCGCCGCCGAAGTTGCCGTCTTCGACGATGGTGAAGGAGCCTCGGTCCAACGTTAGGTTGGAGGTGTTGGTGATCCAGAGGGCGCGGAGGGGCGTGGGCTGCTGGGGGGACCAGAGGGTGACGCGTTCGGCTTCTATCTTGGTCTGGAGGATGGGGACCAGGGCGGACTCGTTTTTGCGGATGGTGATGGGCTGGGAGAGCTTGTAGGCGAAGAAGTCGTCGAAGGACTGGGTGGTGGTGTTGGGGGTGAAGGAGTCGACGGCGGTGGTTTCGTAGGGTGCGGCAAGAACGGACTCCGACCTCAAGGTGAAAGCGGGTCTCCTGCCCGCCGCCATGACTCCGCCGCCGGAACCCCCCATGCTGCCCATTCCGGCTACGCCTGCGGCTTGAGGAGGGGGCGCTCCGTCCTCCTTGAGCATCTGGATGTTGTTCGGTATCTTCGACGGCGCGGCGAGGCCAACATCGGCGTTGTCGCCGGATTCGTGGGTCTGGGGGGTGAGTTGGGCTTCCTGAGGGAGGGGGATCTGGGGGCGGCGGGAGTAGTAAGGGGTGGAGATGGGTTGGATGAAGCTTTGGGGGGCCCCGGCGATGAGGGAGAGTTGGACGTTCTCCCAGTCGGAGCCGGTGGTGTTGTCGACTACGGACCAGCCTTGCAGGGTTGCGGATTGTTTGGTCGGGGAGGTGGGGGCGTCGGTGAAGAGGATGCGGTAGGTGGACTTCCAGATGGGGACTTCGGAGATGTAGGAGACGTGGAGGTCGCGGGTTCCGGAGCCGTTGTCGCGGAGGGTGAGATGGCGGAGGCCGCTCGACCGGGTGCTGGCGAGGAGTTGGAGGTAACGGGTGACGTCCTGGTGGAGGTCGGTGTCGAGGAGGCGGACCTGGGTTGCGTTGGTGAGTTCGATGGTACGGATGGAGCCGGTCTCGGAGATGACGGTGAGGAAGCGCTTTTCGGTGGGGGCGGCGGAGTTGGAGTCGTCCTTATTGGGAACGGTACGGAGTTCGAGGTTGAGGAGGCGGCCGGTGATGGGGGCTCCGGAGCCGGTGACCTCGACGCGGGCTCCGCGGATGGCGTTGTAGAAGTCGACGGAGGAGGCGTCGGGGCCGAGTTCGAGGGGGAGGGATTTGAGCTGCTGGTCGAGGGGGGTGGTGGAGTTGTAGCCGGCTCCGGCGATGCGTCCGCCCTGGAGGTCGATGGCGGTGAGGGACTGGAGGACGTCGTTGAGCTGGGCGGTGGTGAAGTCGATGGTGACGGACTGGTCTCCGGTGACGCGGCCGGCGTGCTCGAAGAACCCGACGCCGTTTTTGTCGAGGGAGACGCGGGTGAGGGGGAGGGGGATGGGGGTGGTGGCTTCGGGCGTTGCGATGCGCCGGGTATGCGGTGCGGGCTGGGGCTTCGGATTGGCGCTCGTCTGGGCGGGGAGGAGGGAGATGGGGAAGAGGAAGGCCAAGGGGAGAGCTGGGCGCACGGGATGCCTTTCGAGAGGTCGACGCTGGCTGCTGGATGGGTAGACTCCGAGGAGGCCGGAATGGTTCCTTGTCGAACGAGACGAATCCAAGGCAGGGCTGCGCGGGGTGCGTTTCCTTCGCGACGAGTGTTCTTCCCGGACACGAGATTCGATGGGTGTTGGTATCGAGTCTGCGCGGGGTGCTGTGGCGCTCCGACCCACCTTATCGACGATGAGACGTGTCGCGAAGGTGGGGCACCCAGATTCGTAGGGTCGCGGTGAACGTTGTGTCGAAGGTGGGGCGCACCATTTCATGAAAGGCCAGCCCGGGGCTGGGGGCGGCGCCGGACCACAACGAAGACTTCGATCTGTACGTTAATTTCGCGAGGGTGCGGATTGTGTTGAACCGCTTCCAAAGGAAGATCATCACGATGTACACGGTGTGAGGCGTCCGATCTGCGCGAGCGCTGGATCGGCGGATCGGAGTATGCTTCCAGGTGATATGGGGATTAGTTTTCCTTATACCGCGTGGAGGTTGTGATGTTTGGTCTGACGGAGGAGCAGGAGCAGTTGAGGGCGGCGGTGCGGGCGTTTGCGGAGGGTGAGATCAGGCCGCATGTGTCGGAGTGGGATGAGAAGAGCGAGTTTCCGCATGAGGTGGTGAAGAAGCTGGGAGGGATGGGGCTGCTGGGGGTGATCTTTCCGGAGGAGCTGGGCGGCGCGGGGATGGGGTATGTGGAGTATGTACTGGCGATCGAGGAGCTTTCGCGCGTGGATGGGAGCGTGGGGATCATCGTGGCGTCGCATAACTCGCTCTGCACGAACCACATCATGCTGGCGGGCAACGATGCGCAGAGGAAGCGGTGGATTCCGCGGCTGGCGAGCGGGGAGTGGCTGGGGGCGTGGGGTCTGACGGAGCCGGGTTCGGGGTCGGACGCGGGCGGGATGCGGACGTTTGCCGAGAAGATCGAGGGGGGATGGCGGATCAATGGGGGGAAGACGTTTATTACGAACGGGACGTACTCGGACTGCGCGGTGGTGCTGGCGCTGACGGATCGGGAAAAGGGGACGCATGGGGGCGTTTCGGCGTTTGTGGTGGAGCGGGGGACGAAGGGGTTTCGGTCGGGGAAGAAGGAGAACAAGCTGGGGCTGCGGGCGAGCGATACGGCGGAGCTGATCTTTGAGGATTGCGTGGTGGGGGAGGAGAACCTTCTGGGGACGGTGGGGGGCGGGTTCCGGGACGCGATGCGGGTGCTGGATGGGGGGAGGATCTCGATTGCGGCGCTGGCGCTGGGGATGGCGAGGGGGGCACTGGACGCGGCTCTCAAGTATTCCCAGGAACGGTTTCAGTTTGGGAAGGCGATCTCGGAGTTTCAGGCGATCCAGTTCAAGCTGGCGACGATGGCCACGGAGCTGGATGCGGCGTGGCTGCTGACGATGCGGGCGGCGCAGATGAAGGATGCAGGGCTGAATGTGACCAAGGAATCGGCCATGGCGAAGCTGTATGCGAGCGAGGCGGCTTGCCGGATATGCGACGAAGGTGTGCAGATCCATGGGGGTTACGGGTTTATCAAGGACTATCCGGCGGAGAAGTTCTATCGGGATGTGAAGCTGTGCACGATTGGGGAGGGGACGAGCGAGATTCAGCGGATGGTGATTGCGCGGGAGATGTTGCGGGGGCGTTGAAAGGGCCCGGGAGTGGGACCGTGCTGTGACGTTGGGTAATAGAAATGCGCTGCAAGGATGAATGAGGGCGCGGTTGCGCCGATGGAGGGGGCAGGAGCAAAAGCCATGTCAGACGGGATCATGCCTGAGCGATCGACGCGATTTTCTGTCGATGCTGAGGTCCAGCTGGGCCGAGTGCGAGCAGAGGAGCAGGTGTCCGGGCGCGTGCTGGAGGTAGGTACAGACGGTTGCCTGTTGCGCTTTCCCGCACCGGTTGATTTTGAACTGCACACGCCGATCGAGGTGGTGATGCGGGTGGGCATCGCGAAGATCCGGTCGCTCGGCTCCGTGGATTCGATCAGTGAGAGCAGGTGCGAGCTTGAGGTGAAGTTTGTCGAGATGGGTGGACGCGGACGTGCGGATCTGGAGGCGCTCCTCCACCGATTGCCCCTGGTCAAGCCGAAGTTGGCCGAGCCGGAATTGGAATTGGAAGAGGCGGCGCCGGAGATACGGCGGCGGAAACATCGACGGTATCGGCTTGAAGCCGAGGTGTTTGTGGCTTATACCGGTTCGCTGATGCAGTTCCCGGGAATGACGGCCAATCTGAGTACAGGAGGATGCCTGGTGCAATTCAAGACGCTGTGCGACCTTTCCTTGGGGTCGGAGGTGGAGCTCTGGGTGCAGACGGGGATGGGAATGTTCAAGGTGACGGGGCGGTTGCGGCGACGGACGCGGGATCAATACGGGCTGGGAGTGGAGTTCGAGGGGTCGAGCACGCGTAGTCTGCGAGAGGTAGAGAAGCTGGTTGCGGCGTGCATCCGGGAGGAGGCGCTGACGGGACGGACCACGGAGGCGGGCAGGGTGGAGGATCGGGTGACCGCGTAGGGGATTGGCTTTTGCGAAGCTGTAGGTGAGCGAGGCGGCTCGCTGGATCGGATTCGGAAGAGTGCGGGGCGCTGGTGGGGGTTGTGCCCGCCTCGCAACCTATGACGGATACATTACTTAAGCGCCCGGGCGCTGAATGGCAGCGGCGCTGCGCCGATGAAGGCGGCAGGAGAGCTGCCATGTCAGACACAATGACGCGTTCGGGCCCCACACGTTTTTCAATCGATGCAGAGGCGGAGATCCGTCGGGTGCGCGGGTCGCGGCGAGTTGCCGGGCGCTTGGTGGAGGTAGGGACCGGTGGTTGCCGCATTCGGTTCGAGGCAGCCCTGGACTACGATGCGCATACTCCAATCGAGATGCTGATGAAGCTGGAGAGCGTGAACATCCGTTCGCTGGGGCTGGTGACGTCGATCGGCGACGACGGGTTCTCGATGGAGGCAACGTTTGTAGAGATGGGCGCACGGGCGCGTGAGGACCTGGCAGAGCTGTTGCGGGGATTGCCTCTGACGCCAAGCTCGAGCCGAGTCGACGATCCGCGCATAGAGGAGCCGAAGCAACCAATCCAGGCAGAGACAGAGGATGGGATACGGGTTCGGAGACACCCGCGCCATTGTCATGAGACGCCGGTGTGGCTGGCTTACCCGGATTCAGTAACGCAGTTTGCGGGGACGACGTGTGATCTGAGCGCGGGAGGCTGCATGATCCGGTTGAGCGCACAGTTGGCCGCTTCGGTCGGCTCTGAGATTGAGGTGTGGATCATGTCTGGGTTGGGAATTTTCAAGATCAGGGGATGGGTGCGCCGGCAGACCATGGACCTGTGCGGGGTTGGGGTGGAGTTCCAATGGTCGAACGTTCGTGTGCGGCGCGAGATCGAGAAGCTGGTCTCGGCCTGCATGCGTCAGGAGGAGGAGTCAGGGCAGCCGATCCGGATGGGCAGGGTGCAGGATCGGGGGACGGTATAGTAGGTCGGCCGGGAGATGCGGCTATGCGCTGAGAGAGGGCGAATTCGATTCAGAGGATCAGCATTCGTGGGGGGCGCCGGGGGCCACTTTGGGTTCGATTTCGAGGATGCTTCGCGCCGACTTCGGCAAGATCGGATGATGAAGTCCCCCATTGTGCCGATGGGACGTACAGGAGATTCCCATGGCGGACGAGAAGCAGAAGCACGCTAAACGATTTTCGGTGGACGTGGAAGTTCTGGTGGGACGTCTGCGGATGCCTGTTCTTCTGAGCGCACGGATGGTGGACGTTGGCATGGATGGCTGTGGCGTGCGATTTGCGGCTGCCGTCGACTTCGAGGTGCGATCGACGGTGGAGCTGATGCTGAAGACCGGGCGGGCCACGATCAGCTCGCTGGGGACAGTGGAGCGAGCGGACGAAGCCGGCCTGGAGTTCGACGTGTCCTTCAAAGAGATGGGAGAACGGGGGACACGGGACCTGCAGGAGTGGCTGGCGGGTTTGGAGCTGGCTGCGGCGAAGATGGAGCCGGTTGCAGTGGAGACCGAGCCGGTTGCGGTGGAGACGGAGCCGGTCGTGCGCAAGAAGACAGAGAAGCCCGCACGGGGAGTGAGCATGCGTCCCGTCGAGCCGATGCGCATGAGGAAACATGATCGGCACCCACATCAGACGGCAGTTTGGATTAATCCAGCGCGTTCGCTGATGCAGTTCCAGGGAACGACAGAGGATTTCAGCAAAGGCGGATGCCAGATTCGCTTCCCTCGGCCGATGGAACTCTCCGTTGGCACGGAGATGGAGGTGTGGCTGAAGGCTGCATCGGGGATGTTTCGGGTGACAGGTTGGGTGCGGCGGCGGACGGAGGATGAATGTGGGATCGGGGTAGAGTTTGACCGGTCGAACATTCGCAGTGGCCGAGAGGTGGATCGGCTGAATGCAGGATGTGTTCAGATCCGGGTGGAAGCCGGGCGGGGAATACCACCGTCGCGGGTGGAAGATCGGATCGCGTTGCGATAGGCATGGGCGAAGCAGTCTGGAACGCCAGGAGGACCGACACCAGTTCGTCGCTGCCTCCGGGTACGCCGATGGACGAACCGAGGAGGTGAGATGGGACTGAGACAGAAGCGGAAGCACGACCGCCACGATCACAAGACGGCGGTCGGAGTGGGATATCCCGGAACTCACCATCAATATATGGGGAATACCGTGGATCTAAGCACAAGTGGGTGTCAGATCCGTTTCAACCCGGAGGTCGGATTCGCTGTCGGGGCGGAGGTCGAGGTGTGGTTGCAGTCCTCCTCTGGAATGTTCAGGGTGGTAGGCCATGTTCGACGGATGTTGGAGGACGGAACTGGAATCGGAGTGGAGTTCGAGGGAAAGGGCGGTCGGAGTCAAAGGGGGGTAGATAAGCTGATCAAGAGTTGCATCGAGTTGGCGAGTGTGGACCCTAGCGTGACGATGGTTTGATGGGCTGAATTCCTGTGGCTGCGTTGCGGGGGAGGCTGAGGAGGTTGGCGAGGAGGCGGTAGGCTCCCGGGACGGCCTCGGGGAGTTGGCGGTAGAGGGCGTAGGCGACGTAGACGTAGGCCCCCCGGCCGACGCGGGTGTAGAGGAGGCCGCCTTTCTGGGGATCCTGCTCGGGATCGTAGGTCTGGGTGAGGGGCTGGAAGTGGGGGTCCCAGGTGGAGGCGAATCCGTGGCCGAACTCCTCGACCCAGCCGTTGAAGTCAGCGGGGGCGATGCGGTTGGGCCAGGTGAGGACGGGGGATTCCGGGGTGAGGAGCTGGACGGGTTGGGCCTCTACGACGACGTTGTGGGCGGAGTCGCCGGGGACGTTGATGGGATAGGGAGATTCGGGGTCGCCGAAGCGGGCGGTGTTGTATTGGACGATGACGACTCCACCGGCAGCGGCGTATTCGAGGAGGGGTTTGGAGCCGGGTCCGGCTAGTTCGGGATGGGCGGCGTAGGCGCGGACTCCGAGGAGGATGGTGTCGAACTGGGCCAGGCGGGTCGGGGTGAGGTCGGCCAGGGTGAGGATGGTGGGGGTGATGCCGAGGTTGGGGAGATAGGCCGGGATATCGTCGCCGGTGCCTGGAAGGTATCCGATGCGGAGGTTGGGAGCGGTGCGGACGTCGACTGCGGTGGCCTTATAGGTGGCGGGGGCGTAGGCGTTGGTGGTGGTGAGACCGGGATAGCCGATGGGACGGTAGGACTCGCGATAGTCGTCGCCGTGGTAGGTCGCGACGGCGGTGAGTTCGGTGGCGGAGCCGGGGACGAACGCCTTCGGTGTCACGGTGAAGGCGCTGTCGGTGGGGATACCGGGCTTGAGGACGACGCGGCTGGGCTTGACCTGGAGGGATGAGGTGGACTCGAGGTGCAGGGTGGCCTCTGCGGGCGATGGCTTCGCGGAGGCTTTGGCTGGAGATTCGGGTTGGATCGTCGTGTGGGTGGTGAGGAGGAAGGTCTTCTGCGCGGGAGAGACGATGCCCTGGGAGCGATCGAGGGATACGGAGACGGGTGGGACGACGACGACAGCCTGGCCCTGCTGCGGGCCCGAGGCGTAGGCGACGAGCGCCTGGATCTCGAGGGGAACTCCGGCGTCGTTGAGGGGTTGTGTGGTGACGAGCGGGAAGGGTGTTGCGGGTGCGTCGCGGAGGGCGGGATCGGCGATGGTGTAGAAGGGCTGCTTGAGATCGGGGCGGGAGAAGAAGGGTTTGGTCGGGGGGATTCCCGGCGGGAGGTTGATCTCACGGCCTTCGACGTGGGTCGAGGCGGGTTTGAGGACGCCTGCAAGGGGTTTGCCGAGGGACTCGATCTGGCGGTTGTCGAGGTGGATGGGCTCGGTTCCGGCGTTGGCGAGGTTGACCTTGTAGAAGATAGACGGCTGCGTGGTGAGAAGGTTCTGGCTGGGTTGGGTAAGGGTCGCGGTGAGGGTGATTCCATGGGCGAGGAGAAGGGCGTTGTTGAACTGGACGCGTTTGACGCGGAGTTCGTGGAGGACGTCGAACTTCTGGGTCGGAGAGATCGCGGTTGGATTGAGCGACTCAATGTTCTGGATGAGTGAGTCGAGGTTCTGAAGGGCCTCGCGAAGCGGAGCGGCGGTCAGGGTGACTTTGGCTGGGTCGAAGAGTTTTTGGGCTTCGGCGAGTTTGCCGTCGATGAACTTGAGATGGACCTTGAGGACCTGCTTGACGGTGTCCCTTGCGTCCGGGGCGAGGTCGGCGATGCCGTTGAGGGAGATGTCGACGCCGTCGAAGAAGCTCTGCTCGGTGTCCTGGGCGGGGATGCGGGATCCGTAGCGGGTGTAGGGGGTGTCCGAGGGTCCGGCGGGTGCGGAGCGGAAGTTTCCACCGATCTGGGTCTTCTGGAGGGCGAGGCCTTTGCGGGCGAACTGGACGTAGGTGAGGCCGTCCATTCCCAGCGCATCGCTCTTTTCGCCTTCGTGGATCTGCACGTTGGTCGGGGGAGGGGTGGTCGACCACTGCTTCGTCACGTAGTTGTAGAAGCGTGGCGGGGTGGATTTGCCGGTGGCGTAGTCGAACATTCCTTCCCTGGAGACGCGGGCGAAGGGGACGCGGGCGTAGACCTTGAGCGGGGCCCAGGGCGGGAGGCCCATGTCGGGGAAGACGGTGGGGTCGGCGGCGGCGAGGAAGGCCTCCTGGTTCATCTGGCCGGAGACCTGGTGGTGGCCGTGGCCGTCGGTGACTCCGCCGATCCAGGTGCTGGTGAGGACGAGGGGACGATAGAGGCGGATGGCGCGGACGGTATCGTAGAGGACACGGTCGTGGGTCCACTGCTCGAGGGTCTCTTCGCGGGTTTTGGAGAAGCCGAAGTCGATGACGGTTCCGAAGAACTGGTCGACGCCCATGTAGCGGTCGGCGGCGAGGAGCTCCTGGGTTCGGATGAGGCCGAGGGCGTCGTTGAAGTCGGCGGACATGAGGTTCTGGCCGCCTTCTCCACGGGTGAGGGTGAGCATGGCGACGCGTGCTCCCAGGCCCCGGGACTCGTAGGTGAGCATGCCTCCGTCCTCGTCGTCGGGGTGGGCGACGATCATCATGAGCGAGGCGCGGGTGCGGAGCTTTTTGAGGAGCTGCTGGAGGGCGGGGGCGCCGTGGTTGAGGGGCAGGGTGTCGGCCAGGGCCTGGGGGCTGACGCGTTCGCCGGCGAGGTTGGCGGGGTCGGTGAGCGGGGTGAGGGGCTGCTGGGCGGAGGCGGCGACCGCAAGCAGGAGGAGGGAGGATGCTGCGCGGAGGACGTGTCGGGCGGCTGCGGGTGCGGCCGCGGATTTTGTGGGCGCCATGGGAATAATCTCTCATACATGGCGGGTCTGGTCGCTTCTTGTGCGTCTTGACCCTAAGAGTCCTGGGCCGGGGTGGAGCGTCTAATAGGGTGTAGGCTCGATCTGTAGCGAGCCTTTTGGAGTGGTGTGATGAATGAATTTCGGAATGACTCTCGCGGTGGTTTTGGAATGAACGGCTATCCGATGGTGATCGACGCGCCTCGGGAGGAGACCGCTTCACTTCTGGCGAAGGTGTTGGCAATCACGTCGGTCGGGTTCCTGGTGACGGCGGTGGGTGTTGCATCCGCTCCGGACTGGGGGATGTTCATTGGGTTTATCGCGGTGATCGGTTTGATCTTCGCGATCAACCTGACGCGGCGGAAGAGCCCGGGGATGGCGATCTGGCTGTTCCTGGCGCTGAGTTACTTCATGGGGTGGGAGATCGCTCCGATCATTCATCGGTATGTGCGGGCGATCGGTCCGAATGTCGTCTTTCAGGCGGCGGCCACGACCGGGCTGGGGATGGCGGCGATGGGATGCTTCGCTTATCTCTTCAACGTCAACTACAGGAAGATTGCCGGGATTGGGTTTGCTCTGCTGATTGGCTTGATGCTGGTGGGGATTGTGAGTATCTTCTTCCACTTTCTTTCGCCGGATGCCTACTCGTGGATGACGCTGGGGATCTTTACGCTGCTGACGGTCGGGGACTTTGCGCGGATTCGGGCGGGTGGGGATGGGCAGTCGGCGGTATCGCTGGCGTTGTCGATCTACCTGGATGCGATCAATATCTTTCTGGCGGTGCTGCAGTTGACGGGTGGAAGACGGAAGGACTAAAGGCGCCCTGCGCGGGCGGCGGTCACGGGGCCTTCGGCAAGACCTTCGTGACTTGCATTGGGCTTCGCTGGGTGCTCCCGATGGTCGCAGGCGGAGTTTTGTTCCGACCATCGGGAGGTCCACGCGAAGCGAGCACGCGTCACGAAGTGACCGCTCCCCGCGCAGGGGGCCCGTCCGGCAGGACTGTGGCTTAGACTTGTCTCTATCGTGACGACGGACAATGGTGGGTTGAGGCGGACGCTGGGGCTGCGCGGCGCGGTGACGCTGAATATGCTGGACATGATCGGCGTGGGGCCGTTCATTACACTTCCGCTGATCTTGTCTGCCATGGGTGGTCCGCAGGCGATGCTGGGCTGGATCTGCGGGGCGGTGCTGGCGCTGTGCGATGGGATGGTGTGGGCGGAGCTGGGGGCGGCGATTCCCGAGGCGGGTGGGACGTACCGGTTTCTGCGGATCATGTATCCGGGGCGGTGGGGGCGGTGGCTGTCGTTTCTGTTTCTGTTTCAGTTGATGGTTTCGGCTCCGCTCTCGGTGGCTTCGGGGTCGATTGGGCTGGCGCAGTACTGCGCGTATCTTTTTCCGGTGCTGGGACGTCACACGGTCGTGCATGGATTTCAGCTTGGAGCGTATGCGGGGAGCGTGGTGGTGGGGCCGGGGACGCTGGTGGCGATGGCCTCCGTGGCGGTCGCAGTGGCGATGCTTTATCGGGGGCTGGAGAGTCTGGGGCGGGTCTCGGCTGCGATGGGGATGGTGGTGATGGGGACGATTGGGTGGATTCTGGTGACGGGGCTGCTGCGCGGGCATCTGGCGCAGGCGTTCGCGTTTCCGGTGGGGGCGTTCCGGCTGGATCATGGGTTCTTCCTGGGGCTGGGGGCGGCGATGCTGATCGCGACCTATGACTTCTGGGGGTATTACAACGTCACGTTTCTGGGTGGGGAGGTGAAGGATCCGGAACGGACGATTCCGCGGGCGATTCTGATCTCGATTGTGGCGGTGGGAGCGATTTACCTTTCCATGCAGGTTGCGGTGCTGGCCGTTTTGAAGTGGGAGCCTCTGCTGGGAGCGCAGGGTGTGGACGCACGGCGGGCGGTGGTGGCGACCTTCATGGAGGTCGCGTATGGCGAGCGGGTGGGGCCTCTGCTGGGCAAGATCGCGGCGGTGCTGGTGATGGCGACGGCGTTTGCGAGTATCTTTTCGCTGCTGCTGGGATACTCTCGGATTCCGTTTGCGGCGGCTCGCGATGGGAACTTCTTTCGCGTATTTGGAAGACTGCATCCGACGCGGGGATTTCCTTATGTGTCGCTGCTGGCGCTGGGTGCGATGGCGCTGGTCTTCTGCCTCTTTTCGCTGGGGGATGTAGTGGCTTCGCTGGTGGTGTTGCGGATCTGTCTGCAGTTTCTGCTGCAGCATGTGGGGGTGCTGGCGCTGCGAAGGACGCATCCGGGGCTCGCCAGACCGTTTCGGATGTGGCTTTATCCGGTTCCGGCGGTGGTGGGGATGGTGGGGTTTACGTACATTCTATTTGCGCGCGCTCGGTTTGGGCGGGAGTTGGTGCTGGCGGGGGTGGTGGCTGCGCTGGGGACGGCGGTTTACTGGGTGCGGGGGCGGTTGATGGTGAGGCGGATGGTGTGATGGAGCGGACAGTTTTGGGACTTCTTTGTATCAGGGGGAAGGCGGAGGGTGCGTGGGGTTGGGCGGTTGCATCCATTGAGTAGGCTCGGTCGTATTTGGGTACAGAGAGATACGGCGGGGTTGGTTGGTATCGACAGACGTGGTACTCCTGGGGCTTGTGGTTCCGGGCTGGAGAGGTTCTTATGATCGTTCGCAGGGGTTCGGAGATTAAGTCGTCGGAGATTACGTCGAAGGACGCGTTTCTTCGGTATGCGCAGACGCGCCGGGGTTTTCTGGCGGGAGCGGCAGCGCTGGGGGTCTCGGCGTTTGTGGGTGGGACGCGGATGTTTGCGGATGACAAGCTGAAGACGGTGCCGAGCGCATATGCGGTCAACGAGACGGAAACTCCGCTCAAGAAGGCGACAACGTTCAACAATTTTTATGAGTTTGGGACGGATAAGGGCGATCCGTCGCAGAATGCGCACACCCTGCATACGCGGCCATGGACCATCGAGCTGACGGGGCTGGTGAAGAAGCCGCAGACGGTTGGGGTCGACGATCTGATGGCCTATCGGCCGATTGAGAACAGGGTGTATCGGCATCGGTGCGTGGAGGCGTGGTCGATGGTGATTCCGTGGGATGGATACTCGCTGGCGGAGCTGATCAACTTTGCGCAGCCTCTGCCTTCAGCGAAGTATGTGCAGTTTATTTCGAAACTGGACCGGAAGCAGATGCCGGAGCTTCCGGGTGGATTCGACTGGCCTTACTCGGAGGGGCTGCGGATGGATGAGGCGATGAATCCACTGACGCTGCTTTGCTTCGGGTGCTATGGGGAGACGCTGCCGAATCAGAACGGGGCCCCGGTGCGGGTGGTGATTCCGTGGAAGTATGGATTCAAGTCGGCGAAGTCGATTGTGAAGATCAACTTTACGGACAAGCAGCCGAAGACGCTTTGGAACGAGTCGAACAGCGGGGAATATGGGTTCTATTCGAATGTGAATCCGCAGGTGAATCATCCGCGGTGGTCGCAGGGGCATGAGCGGAGGATCGATACGAGTCTGTTGCCGCATACGATTCCGACGCTGATGTTCAACGGATATGGGGACCAGGTGGCGTCGATGTATAACGGCATGGATCTGAAGAAGAACTACTAGGCCTGCTTCAGGGGGTGGTGCGATGAAGATCGTCGTGGAGAAGATTCTGCTTCCGGTTGATGGGATTGATATGCTGGCGAAGGAGGCTGAGGCGGAGGGGTATCACTTTATTCCGCAGACGCTGAACGAGTGGGAGAGTGGGGCGAACCGGTTTGCGCAGGCCGGGGAGGCGCTGCTTGGGGTGTATGTGCGGGTGGGGACTAAGACGGAGCTGGTGGGGATGGGTGGGTTGACGATCGATCCGTTTGCCGGGGATCCGGTGGTGGGACGGCTCAGACGAATCTATGTGCGGACGAAGTGGCGGCGGCAGGGGATTGGGGAGACGCTGGTGGCGGAGCTGTTGCGGCTGGCGGGGAGGCATTTCGAGAGGGTGCGGCTGCGAGCGGTGAATGCGGGAGCGGCACAGTTGTATGAGCGGTTCGGGTTTGTGCCGATCGAGGATGGCGAGGCGACGCACCTGTTCGAGCTGCGGAAGGCCATCGGATAGATTTCGCTACACTGAAGCTCATGCCGACTCGTGCGATTCCCTATGTGAAGGTGCTGATTCACCTGCTTTGCCTGCTGCCGATCTTCTGGCTGGCGGGGCAGTATCAGTCGGGGGCGCTGGCCAACGACGCGGATCCTGTGAATCGGATTACTCACTTTACCGGGGATTGGGCGCTGTGGATGCTGCTGATCTGCCTGGCGGTGACCCCGGTGCGGCGGCTGCACGCGAAGCTTTCGAACCTGATCCGGTTTCGACGGATGCTGGGTTTGTATGCGTTCTTTTATGCGACGCTGCACCTGGCAACCTATGTGTTTCTGTTCTCCGGGTACGATGTGCAGGCGGCGTGGGCCGGGGTGTCGGCGGGGCATGTGGGGGCGGTATGGGAGCAGCTGAAGGAGATCTGGCCGAAGATGCTGGAGGATGCGCTGAAGCGGAGGTTTATCCAGGTGGGGCTGTTTGCGTGGGTGATCCTGCTGGCGCTGGCGGTGACCTCGCCGATGTTTGTGCTGCGGGGGATGGGAGGGAAGAACTGGCAGAGGCTGCATCGGCTGGTCTATGTGGGGGCCTTTGCGGCTTGCGTTCATTACTGGTGGATGGTGAAGACGGGGGTGCGGACGCCGTGGAAGGACTCGGCGGTGCTTGGGGTTTTGCTTGGCGCGCGGGTGGTCTGGACGGTGTGGAACGAGCGGAAGAAGGCTCGGCGGGGGGCGGTGGCGGCGGGGGTGTAAGAGTGTCCTGCCGGATGGCCCCACTGCGCGTGGGGCGGCCAGTTCGAGGCTCTTATTGGGCTTCGCTGGGTGCTCCCGTTGGTCGCAAGAGTAGGGTGGGCGCAACTTCGCGGGAGACGGGTGGGTCTAAGCTGATGGTGGTGATGTTGTTAGGAGGTCGGCCCATGTCCTATCGTTCGCTTGGATTGACGGTGCTGGCTTTTGCGTTGGCGGGGCAGGGCCTGGGGCAGGGAAAGACCGGCACTAGGGCTGCTGGGAGGAAGCCCGCGGCCAAGGCTCCGGTGAAGGAGGCGGCGCTGATTCCTCTGACTCCGCGGGAGCGGGCGCAACAGATGCTGAACCGGTTTACGTTTGGGCCGCGGCCGGGTGAGGTCGAGCGGGTGCTGGTGGAGGGGCCGGACAAGTGGTTTGAGGAGCAGCTGAATCCGCAGGCGATCAATGAGGACGCCTTGAATCGCCGGCTGGGGGACTATCCTACGCTGAATATGTCTCCGGCCCAGGCTCTGCTGCGGTTTCCAAATCGGGGAGCCGTGGAGGGGGTGGCGAATGGGAAGACGCCTTATCCGGTAGAACCACTGTTGGCCTCGCTGTACGAGGTGCAGGTCTTCAAATACAACGACGATCTATCGAAGAACACGGTGGACGCCTCGGGAAAGAAGGCCTCCGACCCGAACGATGCCGAGGTGGCGGCGCAGAAGAAGGCGGGTCAGGCCGAGGCGGCGCGGATCGCGGGAGAGTTGTTTTCGCTTCCGAAGAACCAGCGCATGGCGGCGCTGATCAAGATGACGGTGGCGGATCGGATCGCGTTTACGAGCTATCTGCAGGGCGACCAGAGGAACCTGCTGCTGGCGGAGTTTACGCCGGTGGAGCGGGAGATCTTTACGGCGATGGCGGCGAACGTCAACTCGTCCTACCAGATCGGGCAGGAGCTGGCGCAGGCGAAGATGGTGCGGGCGGTGCTGTCAGAACGGCAGCTGCAGGAGGTGATGGCGGACTTCTGGTTCAATCACTTCAATGTTTACATCGGCAAGGACTCGGACCAGTGGTACACGACGAGCTTCGATCGGGACGTGATTCGGAAGAATGCGCTGGGGAAGTTTCGCGATCTGCTGATGGCGACCGCGACGAGCCCGGCGATGATGATCTATCTCGACAACTGGCAATCGATTGGGCCGGATTCAAAGGCGAATACGCCGGGGAAGCCTGGGGGGAAGCCGGGGAACAAGGGCCTGAACGAGAACTATGGACGTGAGGTCATGGAGCTGCACACCGTGGGGGTGGACGGTGGGTATACGCAGGCGGATGTGACGGCGCTGGCGTCGATTCTGACGGGGTGGGGGGTGGATCGGCCAAACCAGGGGGCCGGGGGATTTCTCTTCGATCCCAGGAAGCATGAGCCGGGGGTGAAGCGGTGGTTCGGACATGCGATCGGGGATCCGGAGACCGCTTTGGGTGCGAAGCCGGGAGCCGCCGACCCGGGGATGCAGGAGGGGGTTCAGGCGCTGACGATCCTGGCGGCTTCGCCGAAGACGGCCCACTTCATCAGTTGGAAGATCGCGCAGCGGTTTGTGGCGGATGATCCTCCGGGGGCGCTGGTGGACCGGATGGCGAAGACATATCTTGCGACCGACGGGGACATCAAGGCGGTGCTGCGAACCATGGCGCAGTCGCCGGAGTTCAACTCGAAGAAGTACTTCAGGAACAAGGTGAAGACGCCGGTGGAGTACCTGGCTTCCGCATTCCGCACGACTGCGACGGACCCATCGAATCCGGGGGCCCTGGTGAGCACGGCGAAGCAGATGGGGATGCCGCTCTTCTATGCGTTGCCGCCGACCGGGTACTACATTACGGCGGACCATTGGATGAACTCGAGCGCTCTGGTCGATCGGCTGAACTTTGCGTATCAACTGACGAACAACAAGTTTTCCAACCAGAGGTTCGATTCGGCGCGTGTGCTGGCGCTGGGATTAATGGCTCAGCCGGCGATGGCGCGGGGAGCTTCGGTGCAGACGGCGGCCTTCGCGCCGGACGCGGGCGAGGGAGTCGATGTGGCGCTGGGGGTGCTGGAGACGACGCTGATTGGGGGCGGGGTTTCGGCTCAGACCAACAAGCTGATTCATCAGCAGGTGGAGATGCAGGTGGGGATGAATCCGAATGACCGGCTGAATCTGCTGACGGCACTGGTGATGGGGTCGCCGGAGTTTCAGGTGCGTTAGAGGCGTTCGCCTGAAGGTGTGGTTCGCCTCCTTATCAGCCGGTCATTGGTCAGACCACATGGTTCTCATCTTCTCGTAAAGTGGTATGAAATCGCGGTTTTCTGCGAGTTGTCTGCATCCATGGTGTTCTAAAAGGGTTAGCGGGAAACGATCGAAATTTCCCAATGTTTCACCAGAAGCTTTTTGTGTGCCGAATGTGGGCCGTTGCGTGGAAAAACTGGACAGCGGGCGCTGATTTGAAAGTGGTCTGCTTTTGTGCGATTATCGCGCGGATGGAGTCCGTCGGGGAACCACTGAGCCGGTTCGCAGTCCGGCACACGGATCCGGGGCTCTTAGAGCAGATTCGCTGAAGGTGTAGGGTTGTACGTTGGATTCCGTCGCGCTCCGGCCCACCTTAGCGACGATGAGACGTGTCGCGAAGGTGGGGCACCCAACTCTATACCGAAAGGCAATCCGCTCCAGGGTTCGGCGTTTCGTCCCAAGTTATGTCTCAAGGCCTTCGAAGAGGCTTGTGGAGAGAGTGGCCGCATGAGGGGAGGGGGAGGCGGCGAGGGTGTAGAACTCGTGAGCACCGTACTCGTCGAAGAGTTCCCTGGTGCGTTCCATGAGGGGGGCCTGGGAGTGGTGCTGGCGGAAGGCCTCGCGCTTGCGCTCGAAGACGGAGCGGATGTCGAGCTGGACGGTCCACGGGGCGGGGAGGGGGGCGGGTCGGTCGGGCAGGAAAAAGTTGGTTGAGACATAGAAGAGGCGGCTGGGGGGGAAGATGGGGCCAGCGTCGGGGAAGCGCTTCGCCGATGCCGACCAGTGGAAGGCGGCGGTGGTGAAGGCGGAGACCATGGTGTGGTCGGGGTGAGTGTTGAGGCCGCCGTCCTGGCCGAAGGTGATGACGACATCGGGACGGAAGGCGCGGATGCGTTCGACAAGGCGGCAGGCGGCGCGGGGGAAGTCGGCGAACTCGAGGTGGGCGTCCTGGTAGTCGAGGATCTCGGTGTGGGTGACGCCGAGGACGTGGCAGGAGGCGAGGAATTCGCTGCGGCGGATCTGGCCGAGATCTTCGTTCGAGGCGGAGACGCCGCGGTTGGTGGCGGCCTGGCCGTCGGTGAGGCAGATGACGGATGTCTCGGCGCCTTGGGTGGAGGCGAGGGCGAGGGCTCCTCCGAAGGCGAAGCACTCGTCGTCGGGGTGGGCGATGATGCAGAGGAGCTTGCGGCCTTTGAGGGTTAGATCCATGTCTCTCCGGTGGTCTCTTCCAGTGGTTCGATGTCGATGGCGGCTTCGAGGTCTTCGGGCGCGAGGAGCAGATCGTCGAGGGCGAAGGTGTCTTCGAAGTCTAACTGGGCGATGAGGGGGATGGGGGTGTTTGGGGCATTGGGATCCGAGGCTCGTACAGGGGCGAACGAGCGGCGGTGGAGGGGGGTGGGGCCGTGTTCGGCGAGGGCGCGGCGGTGTTCAGGGGTGGCGTAGCCCTTGTGGGAAGCGAGACCGTACTGCGGGTGGGCGTGGTGGAGTTCGCGGAGGAGGGCGTCGCGGTGGACCTTGGCGATGACCGAGGCGGCGGCGATCGAGAGGCAGAGGGCGTCGCCGTAGAAGAGCTTGTATTGGGGGCAGGGGTGGTCGATGCGCATGGCGTCGAGGATGAGGTGGTCGGGCGCGATGGGGAGGTTGTGGACGGCCTGGAGCATGGCGAGGCGGGTGGCCTGGTAGATGTTGATGCGGTCGATGGTCTCGGCGTCGACCTCGGCGATGGAGATGGCGATGGCGGCGAGGCGGATGCGGCGATCGAGCTTCTCGCGGTCCTCGCGGGTCATCTGCTTGGAGTCTTTGAGGCCGGCGTTGGCGAGGGCGGCGACGGCTTTGGGCAGGATGACGGCGGCGGCGACGACGGGGCCGAAGAGGGCTCCGCGACCCACCTCGTCGACTCCGGCGATGGATCGGAAGCCGCGGTAGCGGAGGGCTTCCTCGGCGGCGTTGGTGCAGACGAGTTGCTTGAGCATGCGCTGTTTGGCGGTGGCGGCGGCGATCGCTTTGGTGAGTCTGGCGGGTTTGGGTTTGGTCGCCATCTTCGATCGGGGATGTGGAACATGGAAAAAGCCACGACCGGGTGGTCGTGGCTTGTCCTTCGGTGCTGAAGAGCTAGACGGCGCGGGCGACCTCGCGCAGGCGGGCAGCCTTGCCACGCAGACCGCGGAGATAGAACAGCTTGGCGCGACGGACTTCGTAGGAGCGGATCTTCTCGACCTTGTCGACGACCTTGGAGTTGTAGGGGAAGATGCGCTCAACGCCCTGTCCGAAGCTCATCTTGCGGACAGTGAAGGTACCCTGGGGACCCTTGCGGGTGGCGATGACCATGCCTTCGAAGGCCTGGAGGCGTTCTTTCTCGCCTTCCTTGATCTTGACCTGGACGCGAACGGTGTCGCCGGGAGCGAATTCGGGGAGGTCGGTCCGCTCGAACTTGGCGGCCAGCTTCTGCATGATGGGATGGATTGACATAACTGCTTTCTCGCTTCTGAAGTCGACCTCCAGTGTACAACACTCTGGAAGGAATCGGTTGGTTTGTGCGGGGATTTCCGCTGGGCACTTACTGGGCCGTTGTAAGGCAATCCTGGACGCGGGACGCTCGGTAGAGTCCATGGCCCGGTGCTGTGGCGGCGGGCCCACCTTAGGCGCGGTGAAACGTTGCGCCGAAGGTGGGGCACCCAACATAGCAACAGGGGACGTTCGCTAGTTCGGGGTTGGGGCGTCGAGGTGGTCGATGACGAGGACTTCGACGGGAGCCTTTTGGGATTCGAGCTTCAGGCCGAGTTGTTCCTGGAGGGCGGTGAAAAGGGAGGGGGCGGTGGGGTCGGGGTTGGCGGTGACGTCGGAGGTCCAGCGGAGGGTGAGGTCGAAGCGGCCTTCGATGGCGGTCTTGTCGAGGACGGGGCGGCCGGTCTCGCGGGCGAGTTGCTCGGCGAGAATTCCCATGGATGCTCCCTGGTCGGTGATGTGGTCTCTGCTGGCCGAGAACTGGGAGCCGGCTTTCGCGGGTTGGAGGATGGGCCCGGTCTTGGCTGGGACGAGGGCGTAGACGGGGAGGTTCCGGGTCTCGCGGTGGGTGGTGAGGTGGAGGCGGTCGGCGAAGAGGGCCTGGAGCATCTGGAGCTTCTCGGCGCGGGACTGGTCTCGGGGGAGACTCTTGAGGTGGGCGTCGAGGGCGGGGTCGGACTTGGCGTCGATGTCAAACTTGTCGGTCGAGGCCCAGGCGGGGGAGTTCTCGATGCGGGTGTCGGGAATGTCGAAGGCGAACTGGAGGAGCTGCTTGAGAGGGACGTTGATGGCCTGGAACTTCCCGTCTTCCGTGGAGAAGTAGATGTGGGAGTGGCCGCTGGGGGAGATGTTCTGCTTGATGGAGGCTACTTCGAACTGTTGCGGTGGGGCGGATTGGACGAGGGCGGGGGCTGCGATGGACAGAAGGAGGGCGAGTTGGAGGCCAGTGGATGACATAGGGGTGGATGCCTTTGGCGTCTTCCCGGAAAGGATATCGCATGGCGGAAGATTGCTGAAGGAACTCGACCTTGCGGGGATCGCGTGCTGGTCCGACCCACCTTAGCGACGGTGAGGCGTGTCGCGAAGGTGGGGCACCCGAGTTTGTGGGGGCATTTGTAGGGACAACTAGGATTCGTCTTCGGGGGGCTGCCGGGGCTGGAGTTCGTTGAGGATCTTGTGGTCGGTGGGGGTGAGGGGGGCGCGGGCGAGGAGGTCGGGGCGGTTGCGGAGGGTTTTCTCTAACGCGGTGCGGCGGCGCCAGCGGCGGATCTGGTCGTGGTTGCCTTCGGTGAGGACTTCGGGGACGAGGGCCCCACGGAACTCGGCGGGGCGGGTGTACTGGGGGTAGTCGAGGAGGCCCCCGGCGCCGTGGGTGGAGCGGGGGAGGTCGCCGGGGATGTGGGGCGGGGCGGGGGCGTCGGCGACTCCGAAGCTCTCGTGGCGGGTAGAGTCGGGGTTGCCGACAGAGCCGGGGAGGAGACGGACGATGGTGTCGACGATGACGGCGGCGGCTAGCTCTCCTCCGGAGAGGACATAGTCGCCGATCGACAGCTCGCGGTCGCAGAGGAGGGTGTTGACGCGCTCGTCGACGCCCTCGTAGCGGCCGCAGAGGAGGGTGATGCGATCCAGCTTCGCGAGGTCGTGGGCTACGGCCTGGTCGAAGACGCGGCCCTGGGGGGAGAGGAGGATCACCGTCTCGCGGGTGAGGTCGCGGGTGGGCCGGGGGGTGATCGCGATGGAGTCGGCGGCTTCGAAGATGGGCTCGGGTTTGAGGAGCATGCCCTCGCCTCCTCCGAAGGGGCGATCGTCGACGGTGCGGTGGCGGTCGTGGGTGAAGGCGCGGAGGTCGTGGGTGTGGATGTCCACGGCTCCGGTGAGGCGGGCGCGGCGGAGGATTCCGAAGTCGAAAGGCCCGGTGAAGAAGTCGGGGAAGATGGTTAGGATGTCGATGCGCATATTTGGGACTGATTGTTATGGTACGGCTTGTCCTGCCGGACGGGCCCACTGCGCGTGGGGCGGTCACGGGGCCTGCGGCAAGACCTTCGTGACTTGTATACCGCTTCGCTGGGTGCTCCCGATGGTCGCAAACGTTATTTTGTGGGGGAGTTTACTTCGACGAGGCCTTCGGGGAGATGCATTACGATGCGTTTCGCGGCTGGGTCGAGGAGGAGGAGGTACGCCTTCACGAAGGGGATCAGGATCTCCTCGCCGGTGGGGGAGAGGACCGACAGGAGGGGGGCGGCATCGGTGAGAGGACGGGTGCCGTCGGGGGTGGTGGGGATGTGGACGTCGTCGATGGTTCCGATGAGGGTCTGCGGGGCGTCGAGGGTGGGGGCGTCGAAGACCGAGCAGCCGAGGAGATCGCTGATGTACTCGGCGTCGTCTTCGGGTTCGAGGCGTTCTTCGATGGGGACGATGACCTCGAGGCCGGAGAGGAGTTCGGCGTCGTTGATCGACTGAACTCCGGCGAGGTGGAGCACGATGCGTCCCTGATTTTTGCCCACGGGGAGGAAGAAGCTGGTGACCTGGGCGGGGCGGGCCTGCTCGGTGGGACCGTCGAAGCCGGGTTTCGCGAGGAAGACGCGGGGCTCGCCGTCGAAACGCTCGGGAAAGTCGGTGAAGAGGTCGGCGAGGACCTCGCCCTTGCGTCCCTGGGGGCGCAGGATGCGGGCGAGTAAGAGCCATGACGGGGCCTGCGGCGCGTTGGGGCCGGTGGACTCGTCAGGCGAGATCGAGGCGGCTGGCTCTGGGGCCAAACCTGCCGCGGGCGCCGGACCAAGGTTGCGGTCCGGCGTCGCGGGTGGGGATGGAACGCGATGGGTTTGGCTCAAGATTCGCTGCTGATCACCTGCGACGAAGACTCCTGGTCGTCCTTGGCGGCGGCGGCGAGGGCTGCGGAGGATTTTGGGCGTTCTCCGTGCTCGAGGATATCGAGCGAGAAGCGATGATGCATCTTCATGCTGGCGGCCCCGAGGATGGTGCGGAGGGAACGAGCTGTCCGGCCCTGTTTTCCGATCACTTTTCCGACATCTTTCTGAGAGACGCGAAGACGAAGCACCGTGGATCCCTGATCCTCGATGGCTTCGACGGTGATGGAATCGGGGTCGTCGACGAGCGCGCGTGCGATCTCGAAGATAAGGGCCTTCATATCCTGGACGACGTCCGGCTCAAGCCTGGGCGGGAACTGCTGGGTCATTCGACACCTCATGGGAGTAGAAGGCCGAAGAGCACACGTCCGGTTTAGCCTCGTCTTATGCGAGGTCTTCGACTTGGGCGAGTGGCTGTAAATTCTTCGGCAGGCGCATCCATCTGAAAATGGTCAGATGAATGCTAGGCCCATGCTGGTCAGTTCATGGGCCTAGGCGGATTCTACGCCAAATGACCGGTGTCGATTCTCTGAAAATTCCAAATTGGTATCGATTTCAATCCGACAGTTTTGACCGTATGGTTACTTCCGTACTATGCGGTTGCCGGAGTCTCAATTTCGGCTGCCGGAGCCTTGGCGAGGAGCTTCCCGACACGGTCGGAGAGCTGGGCGCCGTTGCCGGTCCAGTAGTCGATCCGGTCGCGCTTGAGCAGGACGGTGGCCGGGTTGGTGCGTGGGTTATAGGTTCCGACGACTTCGATGGAACGGCCGTTGCGGGCGCGGTCCTTTTCAATGACGACTACGCGGTAGTGGGGCTGCTTGCGCGCTCCAACGCGCGCCAGACGGATCATCAACACTTGGCAGAACCTTTCAGAACGAGAATAGAAGCAGGCCGGTGAGGGCTGCCTGGGCGGGGTCGATGGCCGGGGGGCCGGGAGCCTGGATCCGATTTGAACAGCAACCTGAATCCAAATCTGCGGCGGAGCGGTACGGAACCCAACAACTAAGTATCGCCGAGTTGTTGGGTTTGCGCAAATGCGGCTGAGGTCTTTACTTCGCCGCGGGAGGGTTGGGAGAGATCTTGCGGGGCAGGGAGTGGGCCCCTTCGGCCCAGAAGAGCGGCTCGATGTCGGGGAAGATATTGTCGCGGAGTTCGATGGCGGCGAGGCGGGATTCCTGCTCCGGGGTGAGGGTGGGGTTGACCAGGAAGGCTTCGAGGATCTCGCGGAGAGCCTGGAACTGGTCCTTGTGGGTGTTGAAGCGGATCTCGGCGTAGTCGCGTGCGGAGAGGGTGGTGATGAGGAACTGCCAGTCGGAGGCTTCGAGGAGGAGCAGTTCGCGACAGAGCTGTTTGACGATGCGGGTGGCTGGTTCGGACGCGCGCCAGGTGGTTGCGGAGCAGACCTGACGGACGTAGAGCTCGGCTGGATAGAGGATGGCGTAGGTCCAGCTGGTCTCGGGATTGAGCCAGACGTGGTGGTTGCCTTCGGCTCCCCAGGAGCCCTCGTGCATGGAGATGAAGGCGGTCGCGGGATGGTTTTGCAGGAAGCTGTGGCAGGTGGTGAGCTGGATGGGGAAGGCGGTGGGGTCGGACTGGCCGGCGTGGAGGGCGCGGCAGACGGCCTCGAGCCAGGCGGCGCCCTCGAACCACCAGTGGCCGAAGAGTTCCGCGTCGTAGGGTGCGCAGAGGATGGGCGGGGGCTGGTTGGGTGTGGCGGCGGAGCGGAGGGCTTCGCGGACTAGGTTGACGAAGTGCTGCGCGTGCGTCTTGACCCGCTCGGCGGCCTGCTGGGGCCAGTAGGCGAGCTTTTCGCCGATATCGACGCGGGAGCCGGTGACCTTCCAGTAGCGGAGACCGCCGGGGTAGCGCTTTTTGTGGAAGTCGAGGTAGTTTCCATCGCCGGGGTAGCCGGAGTCGGCGGACCAGACCTGGAGGCCGGTGAGGGGGTCGCGGGGGAAGACGGCGGTGGGGAAGCGGCGGTCGGCCGGGCAGTCGACAAGGTAGGGGTGGTAGAGCGAACGACTGGCTTCGTGGGGAACGGCGGTCTGTTCCGGGTGAGATTCGTCGCCGTCGAGCAGACTGTAGGGGGAAGGGAAGCGGTTGGACTGTTCGACGAGATGGGTGTCGACGAAGAAGAAGTCGAGGTTGGATTCTGCGAGGGCCTGCTCGACGCCGATGCGGTCGAAGCCGGGAGTGGAGACACCGCCGGAGTTGTGGACGGGATAGTTCCAGAAACCGGCGGGGCGGTAGCCGCACTCGGGGATCCAGACGCCGGTGGGGGCGTGGCCGAGGTGACGGATGTGGGTCTGGACGGCGGTGCGGATCTGGGCGCGAACGCTCTCGTCGGTCCCGAGCAGGGGCAGATAGCTGTGGGTGGCGGGGCAGGTGATGATGTCGATGAGGCCGGTCTCGCGGAAGTGGCGGAAGGCGCGGATGAGGTCCTGATCGAGGGCGTTGAAGTGATCCAGGGCGGCGGTGTAGAAACGCTGCCAGAAGCGTGCGGTCTCGGCGTGGTGGGCTTCGCCGGCGAGGAGGAAGGTGGCCTCGTCCTCTTTGGCGGCGACGATTTTGCGGGTGAGGTATTTGGGGAACTCGGCGAGGAAGGTGGGGTGGCCGAGTTGCTCGAGGAGGATGGGGGAGAGGTCGAGGTTGAACTGGGCGGGGATGTGGTCGCGCTCGAGGTTGGCGAGGACGCGGAGGAGCGGAAGATAGGTCTCGGCGACGGCCTCGAGGAGCCACTCCATGCCGTGAGGCCAGGTTCCGTGGTGGATGACCCAGGGCAGGTGGGCGTGGAGGGTAAAGGTGAGGAAGCCTGCCGGAGCGGGTGGTGTTGCGTGAGTCACAATCCGTACCTCGAACAAAGCGACCCCAGTTTACATCGGCGAGGGACCAACAGCACGCGGCGGGCCGGGTGGCCTGCCGCGGGAGCTGGGTATAGCCGGAGCCGGGAAGCTATTCGTCGTGGTGCAGACGGTCGCGATCGTTGTCGTGATCGCCACCGGTTGAGGCTCGGACGGTGACGGGTGAGGTGAGGCGGAAGCTGACGAGCGACTCGGAGGGGATCTGGACCTGCTGGCCGCGTGTGACGCCCTGTGCGCCGGCTCCGAGACCACCGCCTGCGCCCGCGCCGATGGCCGCTCCCTTGCCTCCGCCGAAGATTCCGCCCAGGATCGCTCCAACGGCGGCGCCTCCACCGATCTTTTCAGCGGAGTTCTTGCCACGGTTATCGCCTTCCTTGGAGAAGGTCTCGGTGGCGATGGAGATGCTCTCGCCACGGCGGCTGATGCTGGTGAGCGAGACGGCGAGCAGGGAGTGACCGCTGTAGTGGCCGGCTTCCTTGGCATCGTCGACGCGTCCGGTGACGCGGGTTCCGGTGGGGAAGGCGACGACGCCGTCGATGATGACGTCGCTGGCGAGGACTCCGGAGAAGGCAGTTCCGGACTGGGTGGTGGCGCTATCGAGGGTCTGGGTGATGCGCACGGGCAGACGGGTTCCCGCAGGCACCGTTACGTTGCGGAAGGTCGGTGCGGGCGGAGCGGCGGGAGGAGGTGGAGCCTGAACGGGCTGATACTGCGGTGGGGGCTGATCTTGCGGCCGGTTCTGGGCGTACTCCGGGGCGCGGCGGTCAATGGGGGCCGGCTGCCGGTATGGCGCGGGAGCCTTGGCTGCCACCGTCTTGCGCGGAGCCGCAGTTGGAGCGGGCGGGGGGGCCGGCGTTGGGGCGGGTGGGGCCGACGCGCTGATGGTCACCAGCGCCACGTCGTTGACCACGGTATGGATGCCGGCGACCTCCGCGGCATCGTTCGCGGCGAGGGAGCGGGCGGCAGCGCTATCGGCGGAGCCGGTCAGGGTGGCGACTCCGGCCTGGACGGTGGTCTGGATCTTCTGGCCAGCCAGGCCGGGGTCGGCGGCGAGGCGGCTTTGGATGGCGGTGTTCAGGCTGGCGTCGTCGGCAGCCGGGGCGGGCGAGGAGCTCTTGCATCCCGCAGCGGCGAGGACGATGGTGAAAGCCGCCACGGCGGCCAGGTAGGGAGAGCGGCGGGATGATCCGATTGACATAAGAAATCCTTTCGTATCGGTTTGAACTTGACGCGTCGGCCAGGACATCCACCTCAACGCCCACATGGAGCATTCCGGGGGCGGGGAAGATGCCGAGATCCACAGGATGCAGTCTACAGGGTAAAAGCTCCCGTAAGTTCAAGACACTCTGTCGAGTTAGACGCGATATGACGGCGCTTGATGCGGTTATTTCTGCGTGGAAAGCAGGGAGAGCGGGCGGGGACAGACGGCGAAATCGGCCCGGCGCGGGGAACGATCGAAATCGGATCGCGCAACCTAAACCGGGTGGGGGGCATCTTCCTGTGACAGCAGATGTTTTGTCTGGACCTTTGGCGCTGAACGTGAGAACGTTTCGAGGGCTGCTTCGGAACGGTTAAAACGTTTTCGATGTGAAGCTGCAGCATGGATGATCTCCATGTGACGCGCCGCTCGCGGCGCCTGCGGGTTGAAGCAGCTGGGAAGATGACGCAGCGGTTCGATGCCGATGCGACGAGATATGAAGTCTGAACGAGAAACCTAAGGACGAGGAGAATCACGATGGCTGAAAATGAGAGCGGAGTGGTGGGCGGATTTGGCTGGTTTCTGGCAGGGCTCGGCATCGGAGCATTGATTGGTGTCCTGTACGCACCCAAGGCCGGCAAGGAGACGCGCGAGGACATCGTCGCGGGTGCGCTCGATGCGAAGGACAAGGCCACGGCCTATGCTCAGCAGGGCGTCCAGAAGGCCAACGATCTCTACGAGCAGGGAGCGCAGAAGGCGAACGATCTGGTGGCACAGGGCAAGCAGGTCGCCTCGGATTACGTCGACAAGGGTAAGGACTACTACGACAAGGGGCGCACCCAGTGGTCGCAGTATGTCGACAAGAGCAAGGAACTCATCAACGCGCAGAAGGAAGGCGTTGTGGCGGCGGTCGATGCAGGAACGGAAGCGTATGTGAACAAGACTTCCGAAACGCCTGCCTAAGGTTTGGGTCGGCTTGGACGGAGGGGCGTGCCGCGTCGACGGCCGCCCCTTCATCGCGTTCTGTAGAGTATTTCGGGGAGGGGATCGATGGATGTGCTTGGGATGTGGCTGCAGACGACCGAGGCCTCAGGAGACTCGATCAAATTGCTAACGATTTTCGTTGGAATCATCGCGGTCGCGCTGCTGTTTCAAGGGATCGCGACGGCAGTCATGGCGATGAAGGGCTTTGCCTTGTTGAAGGACGTAAAGGCCTCCTTCGATGAGACCAAGGCGAAGGCGCTGCCAATGATCGCCAATGTCACCGAGATTACGCATTCCACGCAGACGATCCTTAAGGATCTGGCACCGAAGATCAAGGTGTTGAGCGAGAATGCGGTCGAGACCAGCCATTCCGTGCGCCAGACGGTCGAGAAGCTGGATGTGACGATCCGGCAGAGCGCTGACAAGGCGGCGGTGACGTTCGAGGATGCAAACCTGCGTACACAGAGGCAGGTGGCCCGCGTGGATTCGATGGTGACGAGCACACTCGCGGCAACGGCGGAACTGGGAGCGACCGTCAACGAGGGGATTCGGGTTCCGGCGCGCAAGATCGCGGCTCTGGTGACGCAGACCAAACATGTGATCGATACGGTCCTGGACCGCGCAAAGGCGATGGGGATCAACATCGGTTCGATCGTGGAAGCAAAGATGCATAAGCCGCCGACCGGGCCGTTCGGATCGAAGCCTGGTCCGTATGTGGTGAAGGATGGACCCGTGCCTCGGCGGGAGAGCTAGGGCCGATTGCCTCTGGATTCCGGGTTGTAGCCCCGAAGCATGTGATGGCTTCGGGGTTTCTTCGTTTCGGGAGAATGCGGTGACGGTGAACGTCCCGGCAAATCCGATTCGATCTCCGCGAAAGCAAAACGAAGAAAGCCACTTCTTAGGCGGCTTTTGCGAATCTCTGAACTATTTGTTTTTATGGCTCCTGAGGTAGGACTCGAACCTACAACCCTTCGGTTAACAGGGGCATTTTGGAGTTTGCAGCGCCTTGCAATGCGTTGCACGTTTGTTGATTACAAATGACTTGTATGACATCCGACCGCAGAGTGTTGCAGTGAATCGCAAAGATTCTCAATTTGAACAGCCATCAAAACAGCCACCACTACCCACCTTCGGTGTCATTATTAAGGATCAGGATGTTGAAGGGAGAGGGCCCCGTGGCAAACGCATCGAGCAAGAAACCGAAGCCGATTAAGGGAGTATACGAGCATCCCGTCGATAGCGGAATTTGGTGGATCAACTATTACGTGGAAGGTCGAAGACACCGCGAAAAAGTTGGTCGCCGCTCCGATGCGGTCACGCTGTATCAGAAGCGGAAAACCGATGCCCGCATGGGAGTCAAGGTGCCAGAGATACGGTCACGACGGGCCGTCCTCTTTGAGGAAATTGCCGAAGACGCTCTCGTCTACTCCAAAGAGCACAAGGCGTCATACCCTGGCGACCGCTCCACCATCGGAAAGTTGCTTCCCGTCTTCGGGAAGACACCCGTAACGGAAATCACCCCACAGTCGATCAAAGCCTATCTCGATACGCGGGACGACCTGACCAAGACAACAATCAACCGATATCGCGGTACGCTGTCGATGATCTTTCAAGAGGCGATCCGCAATGGGAAGGTGGAGCAAAATCCTGCTCGCCTCGTTCGCCTGCACCGCGAAGATAACGGTCGAGTACGCTTCGTCACGTACGAAGAAGAGGCTTTGATCCGGCGGATCGTTCGCGAGCGGTGCCCAATTCACGAGGCTGAACTCACACTGGCTCTTGAAACCGGAATGCGTCGGGGCGAGCAGTATTCTTTGGAGTGGGACCGTGTGGACTTGGAGCGCCGCCAGTTGCTCCTTCTTAGGACAAAGAACGGGACTGCTCGGGTGGTGATCCTCACAGCCTCTGCTGTGAAAGCTCTTGAGGAGTTGCGGACAAGGCGCAATCCTGACTCGAAGCAGGTTTGCCTCACCCGATACGGAGAGCCAATGGTCTCTCCACGAGCGTGGTTTGAACTCGTGATGGAAGAAGCCATCACTAAGAATCCGGCCCTGCACGATGTTACCTGGCACATTTTCCGGCACACATACATCTCTCGCTTGGTGATGGCAGGAGTTGATCTGCGGACTGTACAAGAGTTGGCGGGCCATAAAGACATCAAAATGACGACCCGTTACGCTCACCTTGCTCCCTCCCACAAGCTCGCGGCTGTTGATCGACTTGCCGAGCACAGGAGGATGCAAGAATTGGGCGAACCTACTCAATCGCCAAATTATTGACATCACCATTTGGGACATGCTGGGTGCAATCAATTCGGCCATCCAACCACTGATGTGCGGCAAACCTGTGCGATGCTACGCCTTCGGTGGGAACGCAATTGCACGCGAAACCACCGCGTCTTTTGTACGTTTAGTCTGGCATGAGCAACGGGTTCGACATTGCCTGCGTTCACATCGAAAACCGCCAGGCTCTCCATTCTAAAATTCAAGGAGTCGGAGCGCCCTAGGCGTTCGATGTCTTCTGAGCATCAACTATGTAGCTGTCGCAAAACCACTGGATCCTTGATGGTGCCATCTTCGGCGAGTAGGAAAGCCTTACTCAAAATGATCGACAGCGTCGAGTCGCCTTCAAACGGCAAATACACCTGAGGTGTCCCAGCCCGAGCCTTCGCATCAGGAACGATGCATAGGTATTGATCATTCGGCTCCATGAGGATGTTACCTGAGCCGAGGTGGATCTTGTACCTGCGATGTGTTCCCTGTACGAGTAGGAACCGATCGCTAATGACGCACTTGCTCGCAATCTTCAACCGAGGAATCAGACGCTCAAGGATCTCTCGCCTGGCGACGGCTGTCGTCGAGAGATCTCCGAAGGAGTAGTTCTGCCAGTAAGTGCCATATCGGTTCTCGCCGCCGCCATCCTGCCATGCCGGATCATTTCCAATCGATGCGACTCCTACGAAGAGATCAACATCTCGCATAATTTCCGAAAAGACTAGCGCGGGTACGTCCGTCATCCGCAACGGCTCATTGATTCCGCCCTCCCCAGCGCCGAAGGCGCGCGTTCTGTAGCCGCCTCCGCCAGCGTGGGCCGAGTTCTGCGTGGCTCCGACGCGATAGAAGCGAACTTGGTCTGAGGCCAGGCGAAGGTAGCTTCCGGCTTCATTCGTGTCTTGTCCAAAGCTGTCTCCAATGCCTTCGATCCAAAACTCCGCACGGAAGCCCCACGAAAGCAGTTCCCGAGCAGCGGGAGGATACTCGTCGTCGACCATCAGGCGTAACTTATTCTTCCAGTGACGCGCTCCGCATAACGCATTGAATTGATGTTGCCTGAGTATGTGAGCGGCGAAGCGATTGGAGTATCGTTCAGTGCGTACTTCGGCATCGGTGACGAGGTACACCTCACGGTGAGCTTGTTTGAAGGGTTGGACTATAGCCAGGGCTTCGATTTGCCGACGCCAGGCGACCACCTGATCGGCGGTGTGGCCGACCGGGTGCCAAAGAGAAATCATCGAGTTCGCGTCGATGGAAACTTTGTTGCCGGCAACATCCTGCGCTTCACCATTAACAAACGTCGCGGCGTTGCCGTTGACCTTCCAGATCAGCCGGCGCGTAATCGTTCCGACCAGCGGATGATCCAGATAGCGCTCACGCCACACCTGAACCGGCCAAGTACGCTGCTCAATTAGGAGGTTGTCGATGCGTTCCTTCTGTGCCGAGATGGTCATCGCGAGATCCTTGAGATCTCCCTGGAGTTCTTTCCAGTCTTCCGCATGGTCGCGCTTTACGGCGGCGGGCACAGCCTTCAGCATTTTGCCTTTGCCATCGAACCACGTGGTAACAACGTCGCTGCTATTTACCTCGACACGAACTCGATAGTCGCCGAAGGTCTCTTCGCGCAATCCAACACTCTGAAGTCCGCAGTCCGGCACGCTGATCTCTTCGACCTCGTTGCGCGGCAAATTGAGAGCTCGGGCGGCAGCATCGAAGGCTTTCTCAATCTCTTTCTGCGCTGTGCCAAAACGTACACGCACCTTGAGCATCGCGAGCTGTGACATCGCCTCAGGGCCAAGCATTTCCGAAAGCGCATAGATAGCCGCGTTACCCACCTTAACGGCGCGAGGTCCCACGCCAGGTGTTTTTCTGAACGCCGAGAGCGCGACGGACGCGACCAATCGTGCATCGCCATCGCGACGCGCAAGCATTGGAAGCAGCCATAGGAAGCCCCGCAATGCTGTCGCGTTTTCGTCGTGGATGCTGTCGCCCACGCCTCGCGGGTCACGCGCAAGCTTGACCGACCGCCCTTTGGTCACCTGCGGCAGCCAGCGCTCAATTTTCTCACGAAATTCAGGCTCACCAAGCAGACTCACTAGCGCAAGCACGCTCTTCTGCCACTTGGCCGAAGGCCTTGCCGATGTTGCGGTCAGCGCATGGTGCACAACCGCCATCCAATTCTCCCTTTGGTTTGCCGGCAATGCAGCCAGATCCGCATTGAGTCGGTCGCTCCAACTCTCGCCGGGCACGAGGAAGTAACTTGCACCGTCGGCGATCCAACGCGTCAGCCGCTTCACGTCCTCCGGCATGGCACCCATGCACGGCCCCAGCACACGTGCAGACCGCCACAAAGACAGGACGTAGCGCTCCCCCTCCCTCAGATCCTCACCATCTGATGTTAGCTTGCCCACCAAACTGAACAGAGAAGTATCCGACGATTCCGACAGCTTGCCGCCGCGTGGCGACGCATAAGATGGCCTCATTGCAAGATAAAGAATGACGTCGAACAGCATCGATCGGTCGAGTACAACCGAATCTCTTCCAAGCCCGCGCACAATGCCATCCAAGCCGCTGTGCGCTTTCCAGTACGTTGGTTCGCTATAGTCGATCGCCGGTCCTAGCAGCGAAGCCATGTGGCGTTCCACCGCCGCGACCAGAAGTCGTCCCCGTGCAACGTCATCGCGTCCCATTATTTCCTTGCCAACTTTGAACGTTTCCAAATCCGTGTTCCACTTCGCCGCCTGAATCTTCTCTTCCAGAAGGCTGGCAAGCTTCGCGTGCTCGTCTGCCAGAGGCGATTCACGCGACATCGCATAGCGATCCGGTCCGGTGGTGACTGTGTCGATGGTGATGTCCGCCGACAGCATTCCCAACAGATGCTTCAGTGGAGACAAAACGTGCGGATCACCAGCTGTTGCGGGCGTAGGAGTCGGCTTCAGCGGCAGAGGCGCCCCACTCGCGGGCTCCTCTTGAGACGGTGAGGACAGCTGTTCGAGGCGCGTAGCAGTGCGCTTTGCATCGTTGTCGCCCGACTGGCGCAGCATAACGGCGAACTTGCGAATTGCCGCTGCCAACTCCTCATCCAACTCGTGCTGCGCAAGATAACGCTCGACCGTCTTTGACGAGTAGCCAATCGGTAGGCTGTAGGAATAACCGGTGCGCACTAGTAGCGCGAGCAGTTTCAGGACATCGTCGCGTTTCATCGGAAGATTGCGCCTCAGTAACGCCCCCATAACTTCCTGAATCCGCAGACGACTCCCCTGCGCGACAACCCATGCGGGTTCGCTTCCCAAATTCCAATTTCCTTGTTTCGGAGCGGCCTGGTCGCGAATCCGAAGCGTTTCCGCGTTCCAATGCTCTGCCTGCTCGATTGCCGCGAGTATTATCAGCCGGCAAACTTCTGGCGAACTTGCCAGGATCGTCTGTCCGGTCGGAGTCTCTTTTAGTTCGACGCTCTGGTAATAGCGCTGGCCAGGACGAAGCGCCATGGATTCGTGCAACCACTCCGACAAAAGCCGATGTTCGGCGGCAAGAGGATGTGTATCAGCAATAGACAAGGCCCGTGCGTCGATCGACATCCTCAGCCGCCCACCAGCGGCGTCAGCTTCACGAAGCTCACCATCATCGTTGGTCCAACCACGAACTCTTCATCGAGTTCTTCGGCCTGGCGATTATCGATGAGCACGAAGAAGGCGTTACCCGTAAAGCCTTCGAGCGCCAGCGCAAACTGTGCTTCCCAGTCGAGCGGCCGGTGCGTACGAAGCTTGCTTCCGTTTAACGTGCGTTCGGCGTCTGTGGGCTGAACGAGCCCTTGGAAGATCAGCTTGTCCTGTTGCCGATTGAACTCGCGCACTTCGTGATGGACGCGTTCCCGAAGCAGTTCGCGTACCGTAATGCGCTCGCTCAGAAACTCGAGCGATATTTCGTACAGACTCTGGCCCGAAGCCGACTCGTCGCGGACACATACCTGCATGATAGAAACCTCGCAGAGATTCTAACAGCCAATCGCAGCCGCCTTGTTGCCTCACGCGTCGGCTCACAATTCGTTCGGGATGATCGCAACGGGCATATTTGCGCAGTTCTGCGACGAGGATCAGGACACGTCCGCCGATTCTCCTGGTCGGCAAGCGCTTGGAGGACACATGGTAGTCAAGTCCACGCTGGCTGATGGATAGAAGTTGGGCGGCCTCTTCACGGCTCACCAGTACCTTGTCCTCGGGCGCGACGGTCACCCGTTGGGGTGGCTTTCTACGGCCTGGTTCGAAGACAAGCCCATACGATTCCTGTGCGGACGAATGCAATCTACCTCTGGTGAATTCAACGACATTCTTTTCTGCCATGGCCCGGCTCCGCTTTGAACGTTCTAACTGCTCACTACTGACCCGGCCCGCGTTCGACCGCATTCATCCGTCGTCTGG
>JAMFSC010000183.1 GCA_026225095.1 bacterium | reverse complement strand
TCATCCGCGACCGCGACCTCCTCGAGCTCGCCAAGCTCGAAGCCACCCGCTTCGCCGACACCCCCGACCCCGCCATCCCCCCCGCCGAGCTCGAAGCCGTCTGGACCCGCCTCAAGGACCAGTGGCAACGCCGCTACGGCCTCGTCGAAGCCTGATGGAGTGGCCCTTGCCCTTCTATCTGTCATTCCCGAAGGGAATCTGCGTTTGCGTTCCTCGACGCCAGCCCAAATCTTTCTGAGTCGGAGCCAGACATCCCCGCCACGCCGCGCCCCCGGTGTGGAACAGAATCCTGTCCAGTTTTTCCTTACAACGGCCCACAAGCTATCCACACTTTTGCACCAGAATTCGCGTCCGACCACGCCCAACCAAACCCAGCAACCCGTTCCGAATCAATTATCTGCGAAGAAACCACCATAACTCACCACAAAACCCCACAAAACCCGAAGATAGTGCAATTTCAGCAAAGTGGTCTGGTTTCAGTTTTCAGATTGGTCCAACCAATCCGACCATTCGACCCCGTACATCCAAAGCCCATCTCACCCGAAACCTCCCCGAGTACAACCGACAGGCCCCCCCGCGCCTCTAACCCCAGAACCGCCAGATTGCGGGCCCCGCGTGACGTTTCCACGAGGCCCCGTCACACCAGCGCCACATGGGGACCCATCGAACCTATGCCTCAATCCGAAGCGAGCCCAATCCGACGCGTGCCCTTCTCCACCTACCGCCTCCAGCTCCACAAGGGCTTCACCTTCGATGACGCCGCCGCCATCGCCGAGTACCTCTCCGCCCTCGGCGTCTCCCACGCCTACTGTTCCCCGTATCTCCAGGCCGCACCCGGCAGCATGCACGGCTACGATGTCGTCGACCACCAGCACGTCAACCAGGAGCTCGGCGGAGCCCGCGCCCACGAGCGCTTCTGCCACAGCCTCGGCGAAAACGGCCTCGGCCAGGTCCTCGACATCGTCCCCAACCACATGTCCCTCGGCCAGGAGAACCGCCTCTGGTGGGACGTCATCGAGAACGGCTCCGCCAGCCGCTACGCCTCTTTCTTCGACATCGACTGGCAGCCCCAGGAAGAGCGCCTCCGCGACAAGGTCCTCGTCCCCATCCTCGCCGACCAGTACGGAGTCGTCCTCTCTGCCGGAGACATCAAGGTCGTCCGCTCAGGAAACAACTTCGTCGTCGAGGCCGCGGGACAACGCCTCCCCGTCAATCCAAATACCCTCCCCGCCATCCTCTCCCGCGCCGCCGAGTACGCCAAGTCCGACACACTCAACTTCATCTCCGCCTCCTTCGGACGCCTGCCCGTCCCCGCCTTCGGAGACCGTCGCCGCATCCTCGACCGCAACCGCGACAAGACCGTCCTCAACGCCCTCCTCTTCCGTCTCTGCGAGGAAGAAGGCGGCCTCTGCCCCTCCATCGACCGCGCCGTCCAGGAGCTTAACCAGAATCACGACGCCCTCGACGACTTCCTCAACCAGCAGAACTTCCGCCTCGCCTACTGGAAGACCGCCGACCAGCAACTCGGCTACCGCCGCTTCTTCGACGTCAACACGCTGATCGGCCTGCGCGTCGAACGCGACTACGTCTTCGAAGAGACCCACGCGCTGCTGATCAACTGGCTCCAGAAGGGCGTCCTCGACGGCATCCGCGTCGACCATCCCGACGGACTTCGCGATCCCTACGAGTACTTCCAGCGCCTCCGCGCCGCCGCCCCCCACGCCTGGATCATCGGAGAAAAGATCCTCGAACCCGGCGAGTTCCTCCGCGAAAGCTGGCCCATCGAAGGCACCAGCGGGTACGACTTCCTCAACGTCGCCGCCGGCGTTCTCCTCGCGCCCCGGGGCATGGCCCAGCTCAACGAGATCTACGGAGCCTTCACCAGCGAACCCACCAGCTTTCCCACCATCGCCCACGACAAGAAGCTCGCCGTCACCCAGGAGGCCCTCGGCTCCGACGTCAATCGCCTCACCACCCTCTTCGTCGACATCTGCGAGCAGAACCGCGACCATCGCGACTCCACCCGCACCGAGATCCGCCGCGCCATCCGCGAAGTCGCATCCTGCTTCTCCGTCTACCGAACCTACGTCCTGCCCGAGCGATCCGAGATCACCGACGAAGACCGAGAGGTCATTCGCCGCGCCATCCGGTGCGCCGCTGAAAACAAACCCGAGATCGGCGGTGGCCTCTTCGACTTCCTGCACGATGTCCTCACCCTCAAGGTCACCGGCAAGCTTGAAAGTGAGTTTGTCTCCCGCTTTCAGCAGTTCACCTCTCCAGTCATGGCCAAGGGCGTCGAAGACACCGCCTTCTACTGCTACAACCGCCTCACCGCCATCTCCGAGGTCGGAGGAGATCCCGGCCGCGACGGCTACAGCATCCAGGAGTTCCATCAGTACAACACCACCATGCAGGCCACCCACCCCTGCACCATGGTCGCCCTCTCCACCCACGACACCAAGCGTGCCGACGACGTCCGCGCCCGCCTTGCCGTTCTCTCCGAGATCCCCGAAGAGTTCGGCGCCGCAATCGACCGCTGGACCAACGACAACGCCCAATACCGCACGAACTCCTTCCCCGATCGCAACTCCGAGTACTTCCTCTACCAGACCCTCCTCGGAGCCTGGCCCATCTCGCTCGAACGCCTCCAACAATACATGCAGAAGGCCATGCGCGAGGCCAAGCAGAAGACCTCCTGGGTCTCGAATAACCAGGAGTTCGAGTCCGCTCTCAATCACTTCATGCAGTGCATCCTCGAGGACCAGAACTTCATCGCCAGCCTCGAAACACTCGTCGCCCGCATCAACCCGGCGGGCCGCGTCAACTCCCTCACCCAGACATTGCTCAAGTACACCTCCCCCGGAATTCCTGACCTGTATCAGGGCTCAGAACTCTGGGATCACTCCCTTGTGGACCCCGACAACCGCCGCCCCGTCGACTACGACCAGCGCCGCCGTTTCCTTGCCGAACTCTGCCATCTCTCGCCCGAGCAGATCATGGCCCGCATGGAAGATGGTCTCCCCAAGCTCGCCCTCATCCACGCCGCCCTCGTCCTGCGCCGCGAGCAGCCCGACTGGTTCGGACCCCGGGCCGGCTACATCCCAATCATTCCTGTCGGGCCAAAAGCCGACCATCTGATCGCCTGTCAGCGCGGGGCCAACGTCGTCACCCTCGCCCCAAGGCTCACCCTTTCGCTCGAATCCTGGGGCGACACCACCATCACCCTCCCCCGCGGCGCCTGGAAGAATCGCGTCACCCAGGAGACCATCGACACCACCTCGGGCCAACCCCTCCCGATCCAGTCCTTCCTCGAACGCTTCCCGGTAGCCCTCCTCACCCTGGACTAACTCTTGCCGTAGGAGTCTTTGCCTTTTTGTCTGTCATTCCCGTAGGGAATCTGCGTTTGTTTTCCTCTACACCATCACCCAATCCGCTCAAACTCCCGGAGGACCGCCGCATGTACGAGTTCAAAATCTGGGCCCCGAAGGTCAAGAAGATCGCCGTCAAGATCAACGAAGAAGCCATCCCCATGCACGGTCCCGACCACAAAGGCTGGTGGAAGGTTAGCGTGGAAGACGCCTGCGACGGCACCGACTACGGCTTCCTCGTCAACGACGATCCCACCGTCTACCCCGACCCTCGGTCCCTATGGCAGCCCCACGGAGTCCACGGACTCTCCCGCGTCTACGACCAGCACGCCTTCGGCTGGACCGACGAACACTGGCAGGGGCCGCCCTTCTCCGGATCCATCCTCTACGAGCTCCACATCGGAACCTTCTCCCCCGAGGGAACCTTCGACGGAGCCATCGGCCGCCTCGACTACCTCCACCAGCTCGGCATCACCCACATCGAGATCATGCCCGTCAACGCCTTCCCCGGAAAACAGGGATGGGGATACGACGGGGTCCAGCTCTACGCCGTCCAGCACGACTACGGCGGTCCCGACGGTCTCAAGCGCTTCGTCGACGCCTGCCACGCACACGGCCTCGCCGTCATCCTTGACGTCGTTTACAACCACTTCGGACCCACGGGAAACTACACCGGAGTCTTCGGCCCCTACACCACCGACCGCCACCACACCCCCTGGGGAGCCGCCGTCAACTTCGAAGACGCCGGCTCCGACGAGGTCCGCCGCTTCTTCTGCGACAACGCCCTCATGTGGATGAAGAGCTACCACATCGACGGCCTCCGCCTCGACGCCATCCACGAGCTCATGGACCGCTCCGCCGTCCACTTCCTCGAACAGCTCTCCTCCGAGGTCGAAACCCTCGGAGCCACCCTCCGCCGCAAGTTCATCCTCATCGCCGAATCCGACCTTAACGACCCAAAGATCGTCAAACCCCGCGAGGCCGGGGGCTACGGCACCGACGCCCAGTGGTCGGATGACTTCCACCACGCCCTCTTCACCCTCATGTACGCCTCAAAATCCGACGATGGCTACGACTCCGACTTCGGTTCCTTCGAGAAATTGGTCAAGGCCCTCACCAAAGTATTCGTCTTCGACGGCGAGTACTCCCGCTACCGCAACCGCAAGCACGGCCGCCCCGTCGACGGCCTCTCCGCGCACCACTTCATCAGCTTCATCCAGAATCACGACCAGACCGGAAACCGCGCCGAGGGCGACCGCATCAACGAACTGGTCGGACCACTCCGCACCCGCATGGCCGCCGGCCTCCTCATGACCGCCCCCTTCATCCCCATGCTTTTTATGGGCGAAGAATACGCCGCCACCACACCCTTCCTCTACTTCGCCGACCACGAAGACGAAGAGATGGCTCGCCTCGTCTCGGAGGGCCGTAAAAAAGAGTTCGCCGCCTTCGGCTTCGCCGACTCCCCCATCTCCGATCCCGAAAAGGAGGAGACGTTCCTCCGTTGCAAGCTCAACTGGCCCGAGATTCACACCGGCTACCACGCCCACATGCTCGACTGGTACACCAGACTCATCAGCTTTCGCCGCAACTCCATCTCGCTCAACGACGGAGACATGGGCCACACCAAGGTTCGCTTCGACGAAAAGCTCCGCTGGCTCGCGATGGATCGCGGCACGGTCACGGTCCTCTGCAACCTCGGTGAAGCGAACGCGGAGTTCGACGTCCCGGAAGACTACCGAATGATCCTCGCCTCCATCGACGGGATGGGCCCCGTCGACAACAGGATCACCGTCCCCCCCGACGGCTTCGTCATCCTCTGCGGAGAAGAGCAGGACTAGAGGCATTCTCCTGAAGGTGTGGTTCGCCTCCTTACTTGCCGGCCAAGTGGTCAGACCACTTGGCCCGACATCTCTAATAAGTTGGTATGAAATAGCCGTTTTCTGCGAGTCTCCTGCACCCATGGTGTTCTAAAAGGGTTAGGGGGTGATGATCGAAATTTCCCAATGTTTCACCAGAAGCTTCTCGTGCGCAGAATGTGGGCTGTTGCATGGAAAAACTGGACAGCGGGCGCTGATTCGAAAGTGGTCTGATGTGGTGCGTTTATCGCGCGGACAAAGTCCGTCGGGAAACCACAGCAACATGTGACGCAGCTCTATTGACCAACATCCAATCCGCCCAATCCCTGAAGGGCCTCGCGAACCTGATCCGCCCCATCGAGCACCGTCACCTCCACCCGAAACTCACGCTGCTCCCCCGGCGCCAGCGTCTGAAGAGTTCCCCGAGCCCGCTCCGCTGCCCTGCCCAGCGACCGGCAGTTCCCCGGCTCCAGCCCCAGCACGAAGTGGTTCGGAGCATTCATCTTCCACTCCACAAACTCGGGCAGAGTCGAAGCCTCATAGCGCAACCGAACCCCGTAGTTCGACCTCTCCACATCACTCACCAGCACCACGCTCACCCAGCCGGACTCATCCGTCTCCATCCGATGAAAGTAAACCCGTTCCTCGATCCCTCGTTCGGGAGCGCCGAACCGATCCCAGTCCGCACCGGTCGCCGCCGCAAATGGCGTCGCCGCCTCCTGTGAAGCCGAGCGGGCAAAGATCTTGCTCCGTTCCGTCAGAAGCGGAAATCCGAAGTTGAAGTGGTATAGAATCATCAGTGGAGAATCCTTCGATCCATGGTTCACGACCACATCATGCAAGGCAAACGAAGCACTGTGGAGCGAGGTCGAGATCGTCCGCTCAAGCACCAGGTTCGGCCCATGCACCCAAGCCTCCCGCACTGAACCCGAGACCGTGAACAGGCAATCGTCGCCGACCCACTTCTCCGACCACGCAACCTGCTCCGCCGGAGTATTCGCGATCGGCCCATGCAGCCCGAGGCTCTCGCCCTGATCCACCGAAGGCGACCCGACGGTCGAGATCCCGCAGGTGGTCAACATCCCACCCGCAAACGCTTTCAGCCACTCCAGGCCGCGACTCGAAAAAAACGCCGGATGCACCATTCCCGTCGGCGAATGCCAGCACAGTGATTGGCCCCGAAAGCTGGCTTCGAACACATCCATCCCACGATCCGGAACCACCCACAGCTCCAGCCCTGCCGCCGTCCGCACCCGCAGTGTCGAGACCCCCTTGGCCTTCCCCTCGGCATGAGTAAAAGGCGTGATTCCGCCGACCTGCGAAAGCCTTCCAATGCGATCCAGAAGATGTTTCTTCTCCATCATCACGGAAGCTTCTTGAGGTAGATATTGCGATGCGAGATCTTCAATGTGCCACCGCCCTCGATCTCGAGCGCGATCAGCCCGGAAGAAGCCATCTTCGCCGCATCCGTATCGAGCGTGATCGACATCACATGCCCATTGATGATGTGCGTCAACGTATTACCATCGGCGATGATCTCCACCTGGTTCCAGCCATCCTGATGGATAAACTGCTTCAGCTCATCGATGTTCCCCACGGCTCCCATCAACCGCTTCTTCTGCCCATTGCCCTCGGTCTCGACCACCTGCCCGCGATAGGTGATGATTCCACGGTCTGAACTCTGTTCATACAACTGTCCCGTATAGCGATTGGCGTAGTCATAGTCGGCCTGGTACCCGGCCATGTTCCATTTGGCGCGCATCTTCGCTATCTCCTGCTCCTTGGCGAACCGAGCCTTCATATCGGGGGAAGCATCCGGCGGCAGAGTCCGCTCAACCGGAGCAACCAGCCTGCTCCGATACTGAATCCCACCGTTCGCACCCGTACCTTCGAGCTTCATCTCCAGCCGCAAGCGGAAGTTGGCGAACTCACCCCCCTTGTAGATGATGTTGGTCGTCCCCGAAGGATGTTCATCGGTCGACCCGCCTACGATCGCCCCATCCTCCACATGCCACACGTCGGTCGGACCATCCCAATTCGCGAGCGTCTTGCCATCGAACAGCGACGTCCAGCCATCATGATTCTCCCAGTCGATGGGCTCCGGCTGTGTGAACCGGAATCCACCACCACCCGCAGGCCGCGCCGGAGCCTGAGCTACCAGCGAACCAGTCCCAACGAGCACAACCGCCAAAGCGGACATTGTTACCAGACCAACCAACCGAGAGGACATACCTTCTCCTTACGTACTGAATCTCAAGCACCCAAAGCCGAGGTCCACTGCCGCGTCCTGGCAGAGTGCAGCACCGCATCCGTGACATAGTCGCAAGCCAACCCATCCGCAAACGTAGGAGCCGCAGCCTTGCCCTCGCCCACTGCAATCAGGAAGTCCGCGACCTGGTGGACAAACGTATGCTCATACCCAATCTGCAACCCTGGGACCCACCAGTTCTTCATGTACGGGTGATCCCCATCCGTGATGTGGATACTCTTCCAACCGCGCAGTCGGCCCTCATCGCGATAGTCGAAGAACTCCAGCCGATGCAGATCATGCAGATCCCAACGCGCCGAAGCCGTCTCCCCATTGATCTCGAGCGTAAACAGCGCCTTGTGACCCCGAGCATATCGCGTCGCCTCGAACAGCGCTGTCGATCCATTCTCGAAGCGTCCGATGAACGAGCTGGCGTCGTCGATACTTACTGCTTCGACCTTCCCCGTCAGGGTATGTTTGCGTTCTTTGATGAACGTCTCCGTCATCGCCGAAACTTCGGTGATCTTCCCGTTCAGCCACAGCGCCATGTCGATGTTATGCGCCAGCAGATCGCCGGTCACACCACTCCCCGCGACCGAAGCATCCAGGCGCCAAAGCCCCTCACCGCCCTGCGGAAGATCGCTCGAGATGGTCCAGTCCTGCAGGAACTGCGAGCGATAGTGGAAGATCCTTCCAAACCGACCCTCATCCAGCAACTGCTTCAACAACACAAGCGCCGGAACCCGTCGATAGTTGTACCAGACCATGTTCGGCACACCCGCCGCCTCGATCGCATCGAGCATGCCTTTGCCCTCCGCCGCAGTCCGGCCAAGAGGCTTCTCGCACATCACCGTCTTGCCGGCCTTCGCCGCAGCAATGGCAATCTCCGCATGCGTATCGTTTGGGCTCGCGATATCGATCAGATCGATATCCTCTCGCGCAATCAACGCACGCCAGTCCGTCTCGATCGACTCATAGCCCCAGTTCGCCGCGAACGTCCTCGCTCTCTCCGGATTGCGAGCACACACCGCCTTCAACACCGGCTGATACGGCAGATCGAAAAATCGCGGAGCCTGCAGGAACGCATTCGAGTGCGTGCGGCCCATGAAACCGTATCCCACCAGCCCGATATTCAGAGGTTTCTTCGCCATGTCTCTCTCTAGTTCCACCCATGCGCATCGCGCACGGCAATCAACGCACCCAGCACATCCTGCCACGTCTTCGCGGAGGTCATTGTCGTATTCGAGAACATGCAGCCATCCCAGCAGATATGCTCGAATGCCTTCGTCGGCTCGCCCGTCGCATCCTTCATCCAGAGCCCCGCGACCTTCACGATATCCATCTTGCCGTTCGGATCGGCGACGAGGCAGTGTCGTCCCGTCTTGTCATGCGATCCGGTGCCATGTACCGTGCCATCGTTCTGCGCTACATGAAAGTCAATCGTCCAAGGCCGCAACGCATCGGTCAACTTGGTAAGAGCGGCCATCAGCACATCCTGATCCTTCCAGTCGAAGTCCTCCGGAAGCAGCCGGTCTTCCGGCGCGTTGTACCCCAGCGTGTACAGCATCGAGTGCGCCATATCCGCCTGGAACCCAATGATCTTCGGACGGTCGACCATCTCCAACAGCTCCACCATCCTCCGCCAGCTATGCATCGCAGCCCAGCAGATCTCGCCCTCCGCAGCCAGACGTTCGCCGTAGCCATCGGCGATATCGCAAGCCTCACGAAAGGTCTCCGCAATCCGTTTCGTATTCGCTTCAGGATCCTTCGCCCACTCCGCCGGGCTCGCTGCAGAGTCGATCCGAATCACCCCATACTTCCGAATGCCGATCTGTCGCAGCGTCTTGCCGATCTCGCACGACTTGCGAACTTGCGTCAGGAAGGACTTGCGCTCCTCCTCCGAGCCCATCGCCGATCCGCCACCGGTAGGGGGCCACACCGGAGCCACCATCGATCCCACCACCAGTTTGCGCTGACCGATGTCCTCGGCCAGCTTGTGAAGATCATCCTTCGTCGAATCGATATCGACATGCGGCAGCGACGGGAAGAGATCGACTCCATCGAACTTGACCCCATTCACCTCCGCCGCAGCCGTCAGGTCGAGCATCGCCTCAAGCGCGATCGGTGGCTCCGAGTCCGGTCCCTTGCCGACCAGACCGGGCCACATCGCATTATGTAAAGCCGGTTTGTTGTGCGTTGTACTCACATGGCCTCTTCGTTAGTTCTTGATCAGCGCTGCCGCATCAGGATTCCCAGGTCCAAAGTGCTTCAGCAGCACCAGCGGATCGGACGAGCTCTTGTTCTCGATCACGACGCCCTTTGCCGCGGCCGCAGCCGTCACAAAGAACTCATCCTCGGTCATCTCGCCGAACCGGATCATCGATGGGGTGCTCACCGTCAGGCCTGCCACTGTCCCATGTCCCTGCGTCAGGATCACACCATACGCCGCCGCATCCCTGATCGTCACGCTCTTACCCGGCTGCACCGTCAGTTCCTTGGCCGAGTAATATTTCGTGCCATAGGTGACCCACACCTCGCGGTATCCTTCGGCCTCCATCTCCGTCGCATCCTTCACTGCTCTTGGGAAGGTCTTATTCGATTCGGCGAATCGTGGATTCACGTTCGCCTCCCAATCCAACATGCTGATCAGGTAGTCGGCATCGTCCGCGTACTCGGGCAGCACATCCTTGGTCAACAGGAAGCGATCGACGATACGCCCTTCAACCTCGGACTGGAACATCGCAAAGACGTCGCTGTTTACCTGGGGCTCATAGGTCACAAGCGACCCAGGAGCATGCAGGATACCGGGGTTGATCTGCCAGCCTTCGCCCGGTACCAGCCGATAAGCCCGCGCATACGCGAGGATGCCGTTATCGCCTTCGTTCCAGCGTTCCAGGCACACGCGGATCTGATCCTTTGTCGTGCCCGGTTCCAGGCCCATGTAGGTGTGTGGAAAGTTGTTCAGAATCTGGTTGTACTGCGGCGGAAAGTAGTAGGCCTCGGGCTTGCCTTTGAACCCGACCAGCCTCGCGAACTCATCGCTCTGGTGCATGTGGTGCGGAATCGGGCCCATGTTGTCAAAGAACTTGCACAGCAGATTCCATCCACCCTCGCGCTCCATGACATCCGCGCCAAGCAGCAGGTCTCCCGCGGTCTCCACGGCCTCCAGCAAGAGGAACTTCCCGCCCTTGGCTGTGCGCACATAGCTCAGGCCTTCGTCCGGAGTTGTATGCGGCCCGTTCGATGCCTTGGTGGTCGACGAGAACCAGCGCTCGTTGATCCCGCCACGATGTCCGCCAAACGCATAGAGATCGTTCGGATGGAGCTTCAGTCTCCGGCCCGGAATCATGAACGAGCGTGGGACCCAGCAAGGCTGCAACCGCAAAACGCCAGACCCGGCGCCGATTGCCTCTTCAATTTCAACTCGATTGACCATGTCTGCTCTTCCTTCTCTTCGTTAGCTTCACTGTCCCGTGGCATCGGTCGCCACAACAAGTCCTGAATGGATCAACGTTGGTTACAAGATAGCGTGTGCGGCTCCAACGCGGAGCATTAGTGTTCGATCCCGATTCCAAACGAATACAGGACATTGTCGCGCGTTGTGAAGAAGGCATGTCCATCGCCCACCGAGACGCCTGCGCCATGGGCATAGGAGGAAATGGATTCGCCGCTGTTATACAGCTCCTTGCCGCTGGTCGCGTCCAGCACATACAGCCGCGCGTGAGTGGACGCGTCTCCCTGCGACAGCGCGACGACCGTGCCGTTCGCAATCACGGGAGGGGCAGGGTTGACCATATCGCCCGACAGCCACGCCGGCGTCAGGGTCATCGAGCCTCCCTCATCACTCACCTTGAAGGCCACGATTCCACCGTGCGTTGGCTTGCCGTTGATCGTGCCAAACTTTGCATCCGCACTCACCGGTCCAGAGAAAGAGGCCAGCACCCACGCCGTGCCATCGGCATCCTGCCACGTCGCCAGGCTACCCATGGTTCCGGCCCTGGGCTTCGCGATCTTCGCCGTCTCGGCCAGAGCCGTCTTGTGATCCGCACCACCCAACGATGCCCCATCCAGCAACACATAGCTCCCATTCTTCGCGGGCGCGGCGACCAGTCGCTTGCTCTTGTACGTGAACGCAACCGGCATCACATTCGCGATCACGCCCTCGCCCGCCGGTGTATACCAGTCGCTCACCGAGAGGCTCTTCGCATCGAGCGCCGTCACACTGTTCGCGTGGACGCCGTCGGCGGTGCCGCCACCCGTCACAGCATAGATCACCGTGTCGCCGCCCGTCGCCGCCGCAAGACCATGCGGGCTGACCGTCTTCGTCTCATAGCTGCTCACCTTGTAGTCCGGGCTCGCCAGATCGATGCTCCAGATGCCCTTCTTCCCGCTCGCGCACTCTCCCGACGAGGTGAAGATGGTCTTCCCCACCATGTCGACACCATCGAACGGCACGCCTGCCGGCAGGAACTTCACCGCCGGGGCCGAAGGCGCCCAGTCCGCCCCCGTCGTCAGCACCTGCTCATGGATCATGCCATCGCCGGCCAGCACATAGATCCCCTTCAGCCCAAACCCGCCCGTCGTCGAGACGCCCACCCGTCGCTGCGATGCAATCGGTGGAGGCGGCGGCGGTGGCGGCATCGGAGCGCCCGGGGCCCGGCGCGCACCAAAGTTGATCACCACCGGAGGTTCCATCACGATGCCCAGATTCCGCGGCCCGCAGGTCCCCTTCACCGGTGCATAGCTCTTCTTCCAGAGCAGCTTCCCAAGCTCCGAGTCCACTGCATAGAGCGTATCGGTGCTCGCCCATAGCGCCAGGTCCTTGAAGCCCTGGGCGTTGATCAGCCGCAGAGCAAGCAGCGGTTCGCTGAAGTTCCGCGCATTGTTGCCCCCAGCCCCAAGCTGAATCTTCCACAGATACTTGAACGTGGTCCCCGCCGTCTCCTTCGAGATGCTGGTCTCCGCCTTCTGCCATCCGCTATGGCCGGGATCGTTGCCCACCGAGGTCCAATTGCCCACCGCTCCGCCCTGGGCGAGCGCAACACCGGAGCACAGCATCGCCCCACTCAGGCTCATTGCGGCGAAGGGATAACGAATTCTTCTCATCACGTAGCTTCCTCGATTGATGTACATCGCTCTGGTTGATTCCGGATCTTCTACTTCACGCCGTAGCAGTAAACCGTTCCATCGAAGGTCCCGAAGATAACCCGTCCGCCCGCCACCGATAGACCCGCCTGGTGCAGGAACGATTTGATCTGGTCGCCGCTCGAGTACAGCTCCTTGCCCGTCTCCGCATCCAGCGCGAACAGCCTCGCGGGAACCGACCGCTTGATCCGCTCCTCCGAGCTGTACAGGCCGCCCTCCTGGTCGTTCGCCTGTCCCGTGAACTCGCCGCCAGCCAGCGTAAACACCACGCCATTCGCGATCACCGGAGGCTCAGCCGTCACCATATCCTGCGACTGCCACGCCGGTGCGATCGTCGGCTTGCCCCCCTCATCCACGATCTTCATGGCGATGATCCCGCCATTCGGAGCCTTTCCGTTGGTCACCGGAATCTTCACCGCTGCTTCAGACCCCGTCGGCGCCAGTACCCACCGCGTCCCATCCTTGCCGACCCACGAAGCGTGGCTTCCCCACGTCCCCTCGGTCTGGAAGTTCGCATTCGTATTCGTGATCAGCGGAGTCCGATAGAGCGGTGTCTGGTGATCCGCCCCACCCATCGACGCCGTATCGAGCAGGATGAATCGCCCTTCCTTGCCCGAGGCCACCATCAACTCCTTGTCCTTGTAGTCGAAGATGACCGCGGTCCCATTCATATCCAGGTCGCGCTTGGTCAGCCACTCATGGTTCGAAGGCGTGTAGTAGTCCTTCAACGTCAGCGCATCGTTGGCGAACGTGAAGCCCTCGACACTGGTCGAGAGCCGTCCCGTCTTCGCATCGTAGGGCCCATCGCCCGACTCAAAATAAATCGTCCCATCCTTGCCGATCGTCGGCCCCGCCACACCCCAAAGCCCCGCCTGCGGAGGCTCCGAGACCGCCACCTTCTTCGTCTTCAGATCCACCGCATACAGCGCATTCGGATTCCCGCCGCAACCCTGTCCCGTGATCGTATAGACGACACCGTTGACCAGGTTCAGCCCATAAGCCTTCCCATACGGAGCCGGCATCACCTGGATCGGCGCGCCCTTCTCCTCGCCCTTGCCGACGCCCAGCGTATGCAGATACCCATCGCTCGTCAGCACATAAAGCATCCGCTCACCCGCCCCGGCCGGAGACACGGTCGGCGTAGCGCTCAACGCATTCGTACAGATAAACCCGCGTCCCTCACCCGGCTGCTGCGGCGTACTCGAGGCCCAAGCCAGCTTCTTCTCCCACACCACCTTGCCAGTCGCCGCATCGAGCACATACACCTCGTTCGAGCTCCCCACCAGCACCGTCACATCCTTCGTTCCATCCGCCGTCGAAACCCCGGAGAGGATCAGCGGTTCCCGGAACGACTGCATGCCCATCGTCTTCACCTGCAGCTTCGCCGTCCAAAGCAGATGCAGATTCTTCGCGCTGGCCGGCGAGATCTGCGTCTCATCGCGCTGCCACGCATCCCGCTGCTGGTCGTAGCTGCTCGTCGTCCACTCCGGTGCCGTCTGCGCGTGCGCCAAACCCAAAGGCATCGCCAACCCATACGCCAGCACGCCCACCCAACCAAACACCCGTCGCCTCGTCATGATGCTCCCCACCCCGTCCAACACACCTGCCGCCATCGCCATGCAATACCTCATCCCACTCAAAAACATTGCCACTCAGAGCGCTCTTGACCGGGGATGCAAACCCCCACATGAGACGTCTCATTTCGCGAGCATACTATCCACGCACCAGGAATGATGTCAAGAAATCTTTATCTCCCCAAATTTCCGCACCCCTCACCCACCCCAACCAGATCCCTCTCCGCCACTACCTGCGTCATACCCTCAGCGACCGCGGATGCCCTGCGCAGGCACACCCTGTAGATTGGATTCAACGGGTCCGAATGCCATCGCACGCATCCCCCACTCGTCCAGGAATCCATGGAAGCCGTCTTGAGCAGCAATCCGCGAACCCAACCCGCCTTCCGCCTCGCCATGGTCATCGTCGCTCTCACCCTCCCGTTCTCCTCCGGATGCCGGTCCGCAGTATCGGACACGCCCGTCGGCCCGCCCATCCGCATCACCCCGCCCCTCGGCCTCCCTCCTGTTCCCATCCCCGCCGACAATCCCCCCACCGCCGCCAGCATCGCGCTCGGCCGACGGCTCTTCTACGACCCCCGCCTCTCCCGAGACAACACCGTCGCCTGCGCCCACTGCCACGACCCCCGCCTCGGCTTCACCGACGGACTCCGCCTCTCGCTCGGCGTCGGTGGTCTCACCGGCATTCGCAACGCCCCGACCCTCGCCAACGCCGCCTACGCCCCACTCCAGTTCTGGGATGGCCGCGCCTCCTCCCTCGAAGAGCAGGCCGCCAGCCCCATCGCCGACCCCGTCGAGATGAACCAGCCCCACGACGTCTCCGTCTCCAAGCTCGCCTCCGACCCCACCTACCAGGCCATGTTCCGTCAGGCCTTCGGGTCCAAAGGCGTCTCCCTCTCCCGCGTCGAAAAAGCCCTCGCCAGCTTCGAGCGCACCATCCTCTCCGGCGACTCCCCCTTCGACCGCTACGAGTACGGCGGCGACAAACAGGCCCTCACCCCCGCCCAGATCCGCGGCCTCGCCGTCTTCCGCGATCCCACCCGCGGCAACTGTACCGCCTGCCACACCATCGAGCCCACCTCTGCCCTCTTCACCGACGGCAACTTCCACAACACCGGCGAAGGCGTCGACGACGATGGCAAATTCAAAGACGAAGGCCGCTTCCTCAAGACCCACGTCAAGGCCGACCTCGGAGCCTTCAAGACCCCCACCCTCCGCGACGTCGCCAACACCGCCCCGTACATGCACGACGGCATCCTCAAGACCCTCAAGGAGGTCGTCGACTTCTACGCCGGACAGGGAAACTCCAACCCCAACCTCGATCCGGCCATGCGCGTGATAAGACTATCCGGAGAGGATCGCGCCGACCTCGTCGAGTTCCTCAAAGCTCTCTCCGGCCCCTTGCCCCCCAACCTCGGCCCCCCGGAGAAGAATTGAAACGCACCAGGATCACGCGCAAAATGAAAACTCTCCCCCTCGTCTCCCTCGCAGTCCTCCTCCTCGCCGGCTGCTCCCCCGGGCCTGCCCCCCAACCAACCCCCGAAACCAAACCCACCCCAACTTACTTCCGTCCCGACCCAGCCACCGCCTCCACCCTCAGAGGCGCCATCCGCCTCTCCGGCAAGGCCCCCCAGCCGAAACCCATCGACATGAGCGAAGACCCCGCCTGCGTCGCAGCCCACAAAGGCAAGGCCCACGACGAGTCTCTCCTCACCACCCACGGAACCCTCGAAAACGCCTTCATCTACGTCCAATCCGGCCTCGAGGGCAAGACCTTCGAAGTCCCGACCACCCCGGTCACCATCGATCAGGCCGGTTGCTGGTTCCACCCCCGCGTCCTCGGCATCCAGGTCGACCAGATCCTCCAGATCATCAACTCCGACCCTGTCACCCACAACATCCACCCCATGGCCCAGGTCAACCGCGAGTGGAATCACAGCCAGGGCCCCGGCGACGCCCCGTTGAGCCGCCACTTCTCCAAACCCGAGGTCATGATCCCCGTCAAATGCAACATCCATAGCTGGATGCACGCCTACATCGGAGTAGTCGACAACCCCTTCTACGCCGTATCGAAAAAAGACGGCTCCTTCGAGATCCCGAACCTGCCCCCCGGAACCTACACCATCGCCGTCTGGCACGAGACCCTCGGAACCCAGCAGCAACAGGTCACCATCGCCCCCCACACCCCCGCCACCGTCGACTTCACCTTCAAGCCCAAGTGATGTGCTACGATCCCATCGCGGCACCTGCCCTTCAAGGGCTGAAGGCCCGTCCCATACCAGCCTGGGGCGCAGCCCCAGGTTCCCCACCCACCCAACATCCAGGGGCTGTAAGCCCGATCCATGCATTCGCCTCATGCCGCCACGATGTCCCCGTCTCGGCCCTGATCATCCCTGCCACGCCGTTGTTCTCAACACCCGCCCTGAACCCACCCAAAGGAATCCCCGCATGAAGAAGATCCCCGCCGCCGCCGCCCTCGCCGCCCTCACCCTCCTCGCCCAGGGCTGCAAATCCACCCCTCCTCCTGCCCCCGCCCTCATGCGTATCGAGGTGAGCATCCCCGCCTCCACCGGCCCCCGCCTCTACGTCACCGACGAGATCTCCGGAGACCTCTCCATCATCGACGCCACCGCCGGAACCCTCCTCGGCAACATCCACCTCGGCAAACGCCCCCGCGGCATCCACCCCAGCCCCGACCACAAAACCCTCTACATCGCCCTCAGCGGAACCCCCATCGCCGGCCCCGACGTCGACGAGAGCACCCTCCCCCCCGCCGATCACTCCGCCGACGGCATCGGCATCTTCGACGTCACCCAGAACACGCTCCTTCGCGTCATCCCCGGAGGCTCCGACCCCGAAAACTTCGACGTCAGCAAAGACGGCAAGCAGCTCTATATCTCCAACGAAGACATCTCCGCCGTCAGCGTTCTCGACGTCGCGACCGGCCAGATCGTCAAATCGCTCAAGATCGGAGCGCAACCCGAAGGCGTTAAGGCCACCCCCGACGGCAAACTCGTCTACGTCACCTCCGAGGAGACCGGAACCATCGCCGTCCTCGACCCCGCTGCCGGCAAGATCGTCGCCACCATCCCCGTAGGCCATCGTCCCCGCTCCATCGCCTTCCTCCCCGACGGCTCCCGCGCCTACATCAACGCCGAAAACGACGGAACCGTGGTCGTCGTCGACACCGCGAAGCACAAGATGATCAAAGCCATCCCCATCGGCAAGCCGGGAGTCATCAAGCCGATGGCCGTCCTCCTCTCGCCCGACGCCAGACATCTCTACGTCAGCACCGGCCGCGGCCACCAGGTCGTCACCATCGACACCACCACCGATAACGTCACCGGCCAGGTCGAAGCAGGCCAGCGCCCCTGGGGAATCGCCCTCTCGCCCGACGCCCAGACCCTCTACTCCGCCAACGGCCCTTCGCACGACGTCTCGTTCATCAACCTCTCCACCAACACCGTCGTCAAGAAAGTCCCCGCCGGCAAAGGCCCCTGGGGAATCGTAGCCCTCGAACGCTAACGCAGACCGTCAATCGCCACCAGACAGGGTGCATCACCTTCGGCGTAACGTCTCACCGCGCACGGAGCAAAGTCAGCATCGGAGCTGCGGTGATCGCGTCACGTCGGCGACATTAAGTCATTTGTTTGCTGATGCTTAGATGTAAGTCATTTGTTGTCAAATATTTACAGCGAGAGGGTACCTTCATCTCCATGAAAATAAGACGTTTACGGTCGGGCAATGGGAAAGGGGGGCCTCTCGCGGAGGTAACTACCGCGATCCTCAAGCGAAATGGTCGGGGCGGAGGGATTCGAACCCCCGGCCCTCTGCTCCCAAAGCAGATGCGCTACCAGGCTGCGCTACGCCCCGACTGGATTGATTTTATCCTAAGCCGCCGAAAAGCCAGCGACTTACCGATGGCTGAATGCGCCCATGGTATGAAACAGCAGCCAGCCCAGCAGAAGCGTCGGGATCGCAACCAGCGCGGCCAGCACAAGGCAGATCGCCGCGAGAAAGAGCCAGCTCTTCTTCTTCTCCACCTTCGGTCGGCCAAGACTTTGGGTCAAGAGCGCATAGTTCCTGCGATTGGCCTTCCAGCCGATGTCGAACAGGTTCCCAAGCACCGGAACCGACCCGACCAGCGTCTCGATGCCGACATTCACCACCATCCGCGTGATCGTGACGTACGAAACGCCCCGCAGCCACGCCGCCACGATGATGATGCAGGATGCCACGCCGCCCATCACATCGCCGATTCCAGGGATGAACCCGACGATCCCATCCAGGCCAAACCGGATCGGCGTCCCCGGAACCCGAAAGTAGTCGTCGAGCAGATGCGAAAGAAAATCGAGGTTCTGATCGCTGGCCAAGTCGGCCGCTCTTTTGGATCGCGGAGACAATATCTCGGGTTGCGCGTTGAGCCTGGTGACAGCCACTGTGGCCTCCGTCGTGATTCGCTACACCATACGATGCACTTCCGCCGTCCGGTGCTATAATCACGGAATACGGCGGCTATAGTTCAGTGGCAGAACGCCGCTCTGTGGCAGCGGATGTCGTGGGTTCGAAACCCACTAGCCGCCCCAAATTTCCCTCCAGTCCGACCAGGAGTCAATGGCTTCGGCGACGAAGGTGACGACAACAAGGCAGGCGAAGCCGGGCAAGCTGCCCGCAGAAGTCCCCTTGGGACTGCCTATAGACCCGCCCTTGGCCCCCGCCCTACCGAATCTGTACTCCGGAACCTCTGGCTGGGCCTACCCCACCTGGAAGCCAGGCTTCTATCCCGCGACTCTCCCGCAGAAACAATTCCTTCCTTTCTACGCCTCCCGCATGAACACCGTGGAGGTGAACTACACCTTCCGCACCCTCCCGACCCAAAAGATCCTCCAGACCTGGCTCGCCAGTACTCCGCCCGGATTCCGTTTCAGCTTCAAAGCCCCCCAAAGAATCACCCACTTCAATCGTCTGCGCGATTCGGAGTCGATTCTCGAGCAGTTCCTCGCCTCGATTGAACCCGCTCGCAATCAGGGCAAAATGGCTCTGATCCTCTTTCAGCTTCCACCCAACTTCAAGGCCGATCTCGATCGCCTCAACACCTTCCTCTTACTTCCTCAGATCCAAACCCACAACATTGCCTTCGAGTTCCGCCACGATTCGTGGTTTACCCAAACCATCTACGATCGCCTTTCGGCCAGCAACGCATCGCTCTGCGTAGCCGAAAGCGACGATCTCGCAACGCCCGAAGTTCATCCTTCCTCTCATCTCGCCTGCTTTCGACTGCGCCGAAATGGAGGTTATCAACCCTCCGAGATTGCCGCGTTCGCCGAGCGCTTCAGGCGCCTCGCCAAAACCCGCGAGGTCTATGCGTATTTCAAGCACGAGGACGAACCAACTGGAGCGTTGAACGCCACTGCTCTGCTCAAGGTCGGGAAGCGATGACCGATTTCGTTCCCAGACGGTTCCTCAGCAACGGCCATCTGCAGACGATCGTCGGCAACTTCCTGCCTCGAACCGATCGACTTCCCGCTGCCGAAGCGCAATTGGTGGAGGTTTCGCCCGGAAACCAGGTGCTTTGTCAGTGTCATTGGCAGCCTCTCGCCGTTCGAGCGGAGCGTTTGACAGTGATTCTGCTGCATGGTCTTGAAGGCTCGTCGAACTCGCAGTATATAGTCGGAAACGCCAACAAGCTCTGGTCTGCGGGAATGAACGTGGTGCGGATGAACATGCGCAACTGCGGAGGAACCGAAAGGCTTTCGGCGACTCTCTATCACTCTGGACTTTCGGGGGATGTTTTCGCGGTGATGCAGCACTTCGTCGCGGAGTTTGGGCTGAAGCGCGTTGCGCTGGTCGGTTACTCGATGGGCGGAAACCTGGTGCTGAAGCTTGTGGGAGATCTCGGCAGCGATGCTCCGAAGGAGCTTTGCTCAGCCGTTGGCGTTTCGCCCGCGGTCGATCTATCGGCCTCGGCAGCGGAGCTTCATCGACCCTGGAATCGAGTGTATGAGAGGAAGTTCCTGAGAGCGCTCCTGCGCAGGTTCCGGAAGAAGGCCATGCTCTTTCCAAGGGTCTTCGACGCCGCAAAGGCGGACGGAATCAGTTCTCTCTGGGAGTTCGACGACCAAATCACCGCGTTGTACTCGGGCTTTTCCGGCGCCGAAGACTACTACGAGCGCGCAGGCGCAGCGCGGGTAATCGACCGAGTGGCAATTCCGACGCTGATCCTGCACGCGACCGACGATCCGTTCGTACGGATCACGCCAGCAACCTGCGCAAGGATCGCCGCCAACGTCACAATCCGGATGATCGAGCCAGCACACGGTGGCCACTGCGCCTTCCTCGCCACTCCACGCCCGGAACTGGGCGACGACGGATATTGGGCCGAGTCAACCCTCCTCCGCTTCCTGCAAGAGACCTGATGATCGCTGGGGAGACATCGCTCGTTCCGTGGGCTACATCGAGAGAGACGACCACCTCCTGGCGTAGGTCTCGATTTGCGAACTCGCAGGATGGTGCGCGAATCTGACTTTACAAGCTGCAATGCCGGGAATATAGTTGGCGCACTCCAAAGCGAAGGGCAGAGCTGAATCTGGGCTTCAGGGCGGAGTCGCGGGCATGGAACGGGCTCAGCTGCCAAGCAGAGGTCTGCGCAGAGTAGTCCACGCTGCATCATGACACCAGAGATTTCAGGAACTACGGCGAGAAGAATGACAGCCGGAGCATCGTGACTTCACCTCTCGCTCACGGATCCGTAACCGTGTGCTCATCGAGCTGTAACACGGCAGCGCTAACTTTGATCACGGCTCCTAATACGAAGAGCCACATCCTCAAAAGAACGTTGGATATACCTTTCCCAGGAGACTGCATGAGACGCATTTTGTTGTTCCTGCTTGCGCTGTGTTTTTTTGCCGCCAAGCCCGCTGTGCTGCTGGCCCAGTTCGAGACCGCCTCGGTTCTTGGATATGTACGTGATAGTTCCGGTGCGTTCGTTCCGAGTGCGACGGTGACGCTGACGAACCAGGCGACCAAGACTCAGGTGAGTGCGCAGACGAATGCTCAAGGTTCGTATGAGTTTACCGATGTGAAGATCGGACAGTATGTGGTTTCGGCGCAGGCGGCCGGGTTCGACGTGAGCAACACCTCACCTTTCACCGTGACCGTGAATGCGCGACAGCGCGTCGATGTGGCGCTGAAATTCGGATCGAACAATGAAGTTGTGACGGTGAGCGCCGCAGCCGCGATCCTGGAGACCGACAACAGCGACCGCGGTACCGTGATCGGGAGGAAAGAGGTGGAGAACCTGCCACTGAATGGCCGCGCGTATGCCGACCTGGCGGCGTTGATTCCCGGTGTGCGGCGGAACGTGCTAGAGAACGGGACCGACAGCAGTCGTGACGCGTCGTTCAACGTGAATGGGCAGAGGAGCGAGTTCAACAACTTCCTGCTGGATGGTTTGGACAACAACGCGTACGGTACCTCGAACCAGGGATTTTCCAATCAGGCGATACCAGCGTCTCCGGATGCGATTTCGGAATTCCGGGTGGAGACGGATAACTACAGCGCGGAGTATGGACGGTCGGCGGGGGCGGTGGTGAACGTTAGCATCCGCAGCGGCACGAACCAGTTTCATGGCACGGCCTACGACTATATCCGCAACACGGTCTTCAACGCGATCGGACCCTTTACGCCGCCGACGAACACGTTGACGGGGAAGCCGCAGAAGCCGATCTTGATCCGTAACCAGTTCGGCGGTACATTTGGCGGACCGATCTGGAAGGACCATCTCTTCTTCTTCGCGGACTATGAAGGATCGCGGCAGATTGTGCACGCGGTGAACCAGGCGACGGTGCCGACGAGCGACATGAACGGGACTAGCGCGCTGGCGCTTGCAAATGGCGGTTACACGTTCAACAGCGTGGCGACGGCTACGATTCCTACGCATCCGGTGCAGCTGCGAAACCCGCTGACCGGACAGACTTATAACGGGGTTATTCCGTTTGGCGATGCTTCGGTTTCGTCTTTTGCCAAGGGCGTGCTGGGAGCGTTGCCGCAGCCCAATGCTCCGGGCGGCGTGCTGACGAACAACTACGTCTCTCTGCCAGCGGACACAATCAACGACGACAAGGGCGATGTACGCGTCGACTACACGGTGAGCCCGAAGACTACGATGTTTGCGCGGTATAGCGAGCACCAGGGGATTATCGCTTCGCCGCCGGTGATCCAGGGACCAGCGGGCGGAAACAGCAACGGGACGGTCGCGATCTTCAACCAGCAGATTGCTGGTGGCGTGACGCATGCATTTACACAGAACTCGATTCTGGACGCTCGGTTTGGCTTCACGCGAACCGATGGTGGGAAGAGCCCCTATGGCGCTTCGCTGACGAGCCTGGAAGCGGGAATCCCGGGATTGCCGACCGACCCCCGGGTGGTGCGAAGCCTGAATGGGCAAGCTGTCAGCGGCTTCTCGGCGTTCGGTAACCAGACGAGCAATCCGCAGTTTCAGAATCCCTATATCTTCAACCCGAAGATCAACTACACGTGGATCAAGGGCCGGAGCACGTACAAGGCCGGATACGAGTACCAGGCGATCTTTACAACGATCGACGACTTCAACCCGACCTTTGGTCAGGATACGTATAACGGCAACTTCAGCTTCAACGGGGCCTCAGTCGCAATCACCACCAATGGAACAACCACGATCTCGACCGTCAACACCTCGGCCGCGTTGAGCGGTTCGGATACGGGGACGAAGGAGGCAGTCGCGCTGTCAGATTTCCTTTTCGGGGCGCGGGATACCTACCAGTTGAACAACTTCGTTGTTGTAAATCTGAATCAGCGGATGCACTATCTTTATCTGCAGGATGATGTGCGGGTGAACTCCAGGCTGACGATCAATGCGGGGCTTCGGTATGAGCTGGTCACGCCGCAGTGGGAGTCCAACAACCTGCTGGCGAACTACAACCCGACGACGCAATCGCTGGTGCAGGCCACGCCGGGGTCGATCTACAACCGGGCGCAGGTGAATATGCCGAAGCTGGACTTTGCGCCACGCCTGGGGCTCGCTTACCAGATGGACGACAAGACGGTGGTGCGCGCGGGTTACGGAATCAACTACGCGCAGTTCAACCGCGAGGGCGGCGAGAATCTGCTGGTCTATAACCTGCCCAATATTGTCAACACGAATATCGTGCAGGCCCCGGTGAATGCGAACAAGGTGATCACGGGGGCGGCGGCGCTGCTGCCGGTTTGCACCGCAGCACAGGTGACGGCAACATTTAGTGCGGCGAACCCGACGCCCTGCTTCCGGACCTCGTCGCAGGGCTATCCGACGGGCATGACTAGCCCCGCGAATGTGACGGCGGCGAGCAACCTGTCGACGCAGGCACGGTATATTCCCGCCAATCTTCCGACGGGCTATGTGCAGAGTTGGCATCTGACGGTGCAGCGGCAGCTTGGGCCGACGACGACGTTCGAGGTAGCGTATGTGGGCGAGCATGGAGTGAAGATCCAGGTACTTGGGGATCTGAACCAGGCTTCGGCGAACGCGGTGACAGCCACTTGCAATGCGACGGTAACTTCGGGGTGTCAGACCTTGGCGCAGCGCCGGCCGATCCAGACGTTTACGACGATTGAGGAGACGCTGCCCCAGGGCTTCCTGGCCTACAACGCGCTGCAGACGAAGCTTGAACATCGCAGCGGGCATGGGCTTTATCTGCTGAACTCGTTTACATACTCGCGGGCGGAGGACAATGCTTCCGGGCATCTGGATACACCGGCGGGAGATAACTCGCGCATCAACCTGGCGAACTACCTTGGGGAGCGCGGACCTTCGGCTTACAACCAGCCGCTGAACGATATTCTGACCGTGGTATATGACCTGCCGTATGGCAAAGGTAGAATGTTCGGGAGCAAGGCACCGTTCCTGGTACAGGAGGCGCTGGGTGGATGGCAGGTGACGGCGATCAACAGTGCGAGTAGTGGACAGTCGGTGAATATAATTTATTCGCCGACCAGCGCACAGCAGGTCAGCACGTTGTTGAATGCGCGGCCGAACCAGATCAGCAATAACGCTGTTCTGCCGAAGTCGCAGAGAACGAAGATCGGCGGGAATACATCGTTGCTGTCGCTAAACCTGGCGGCGTTCAGCCTGCCTTCGCCTAACCAGCCGTATGGTAATGCTGGACGTAACTCGATCCGGTTTGATCCCTACTACAATCTCGATATGGGTCTGCACAAGAGCTTCGCGCTATATCCGGAGGGGACGACGTTCGACTTCCGGGCGGAGGCCTTCAATGTGCTGAACCAGACGAACTATGCCTTCCCCGCGTCGGAAACCTTCTCTCCGAACTCAACCAGCTTCGGCGCAGTGACTTCGGCATCCACCCTTCCGGCCCGTGTGCTGCAACTGGCCGGTAAGATCATTTTCTAAACGCACTGAACTGGGAGTTGTTTGAAATGTTGAATCGCAGGGATTTCACTGCACTCGGCACCGCGTCGCTCGGCAGCCTGCTCACCCGGAAGTTATGGGCTGAGCAGGCGCGAGTGGCGGCAGGTAGCGACAAGTTCTACTTTGCGCTGGTCGCCGACTGCCACATCATCGACGACTTCTATGTCAAGGGTTCGGAGAATGGTGTTGAGGACAACACCAGTATTCTGCTTACGACGCCTCGGCTGACCTCGGCGCGGGACCTGATCAATTCGCTGAATCCGGCGATCGAACAGGTCTTCCTGATTGGGGATTACTTCCACAACTATCCTTCGACGGACTACGACTTCTACTTTAAGAACACAACGCGGCTGGATCATGCGAAGACGATCACGGATGGGTTCAAGATGCCAGTACATCTCGGCTTCGGGAACCACGACTATGACGTGAAGCATGTGCCGCGGGAGATGAGCCACCGCCTGTTCAAGGCGAAGTTCAACGCGGAGCCCTATTCCAGCCTGGACTACAAGGGATTCAAGTTCATTCACCTGAATAATTTTCTGGGCAGCACACAAGATCGCAACTCCTCCGACTTCGCACCCAACATCGGGTCGTGCGGAGAAGAGCAGTTGCACTGGTTTGAGGCACAGCTGCGTGAGCATAAGCCGACGTTTGTGTTCATCCACTATCCACTGATCCAGGATGTGGCGGCGGAGTTTGGGGACTATGGACTGCTGCCTCTACTGAAGAAATACCAGGATACGATTCTCCTGGTGGTCTCCGGACACATGCACAAGTGGATCGACTTCGCCCACACCTATGGTCCGCAGCACTATGTGATGGCGGCGACACGGTACGATCCGAACGCTTACATGCTGATGGAAGTTGACATCCGGAAGGCTACGTGGCGATTTATGAACGCGAGCCTGGTCGACTGGTCCACCCACTATAGCAAGCCTTACAAGTCGATCTGATCGAGGCCGAACGGGCCTCGAAGGATGCTTGCACTCTGGTCGACGACTTACCACAAGGTCATCATCTTGGGTTTCTCGATCCGCACTGTCGCGCTTGCTGCAACGCTTGCTCTGACGATTTCCGTCATCGCATTCTTTGGTCTTCACAGTAGCCTGATGATGTCGCTAAGTTGAACGAGATCCAGGTGATGGGCACGCATAATAGCTACCACGTGGCGATCGCGTGGTCAGACCACTGGGGTCTCAACTTCTAATAAAGTGGTATGAAATCGCCGTTTTTTGCTAGTTTCCTGCATCCATGGTGTTCTAAAAGGGTTAGCGGGCAACGATCGAAATTTCTCAATGTTTCACCAGAAGCTTTTTGTGCGCAGAATGTGGGCCGTTGCATGGAAAAACCGGACAGCGGGCGCTGATTTGAAAGTGGTCTGCTCGGGTGCGTTTATCGCGCGGATGAAGTCCGTTGGGGAAACCCCGAGCCGGTTCGCCGTCCGGCACGCGGGGTCTGGGGGCCGAGGCCGAGGCTCTTACGTGGCGGGCCTTCGGCCTTGAAGCCACAGTGACCGGAAACCACAGCAACCAAAGAAATGCTCTAGTCTCAAAACCCCCGCATTGCTTTGAGATTCTGAGGATTGGTATACCGATTCTGCACGTGTGGTCGACACGCTTCCATCTCCTGCCGACAGTGCCCCCGATGAAGGCGGTCTATCAGGATTGCTTCGCGTGCTGGAGACCATTCATGCGATGATCTTCCGCAAGGGCTTGTGTCGGCGGCCCGAGTCAGGGAGCCAGAGGCGGAAGGGCAACGGCTCCGGATCGGTGCCTGCTTTGTTTGCGGGGCGGGCATTTTATGTCGGCAGAGTTCTCTTCCTTTTGGGATGGGTGCGAAGCTGTCACTTTTCGAAATACGACGCTCTATCGGCAGGGGCATCAACGTTCTGGTCCGGCATGGATCGGATGTCCGATCGCGCTCTTTCGCCCCCGACAGTCTGGGCTCTTTTACAGTGCGTTGTCAGCTGAGGAGATTGCTTGGAGAATCCAAAGGACGTGGAAGCGCTCGATAAGCAGGGGTTCATTCCTCTCTACTACCAGATCCAGCAAAGTCTTCTGGCGCGGATCCAACGGGGTGACCTGAAAGAAGGCGACCTGTTTGAGGGTGAGGAGGAGCTTTCGAGACAGTACAAGGTGAGCCGCATGACGGCTCGGCAGGCTCTGCATGGATTGAAGCTGCAGGGGTATGCAATGAGCGAGCGCGGCAAGGGCACATTCGTGACCAGGCCCAAGCTGGTGAAGAGCATCCTGATGCTCGAGAGCTTCACGGAAGAGATTCGCAGGAAGGGCATCACGCCGTCTTCCCGGCTGCTGGAGCAAAGGGTGATGCGGCCTACACCGGAGTTGGCGGAGAGGTTGCGCGTTCAACCGACCGCGGATGTGCTGCACCTGCGACGAGTTCGCCTGGCTGATGATCTTGCACTCGCCATCGAGGACTCGCATGTGCCGCTGAAGCGCTTTCCTGGCCTGGAGCAGATCGATTTTTCGACGAAGTCGCTGTATGAGACGATTCGCCACAAGTATGGCCTGCAGCCGGCGTGGGCGGATGAAGTCATTGAAGCACTGCCCGCGACGCGGGACGAGGCCGCCCTGCTGTCGATCTCTCGGAACGCGAGCCTGTTGTGCATCAGTCGGACGCTGATGGCGGCGGATGACACGCCGGTGGAGTTTGCGGTCTCCCGCTACCGTGGGGATCGATATCGCGCTTCGCTGCGGGTTCCGATGCTGACTTTCGTGTAGCGTAGGCCGAGCTAGAGCAGATTCGCTGAAGGTGCAGGGTTCTGGATCGGGTACCGTGGCGCTCCGACCCACCTTAGCGACGATGAGACGTGTCGCGAAGGTGGGGCACCCAACTCTATACCAACAGGCAATCCGCTCTAGTCTCCCACCGGCGTTGCCGACCCACGGGGGATGAAACGGGTGTCTTGGCTAATTTAGATTAGTCTTGCGTCATCGGCGCAGAGGTCGTTGTTTCCTTGGTGCGTATGAGCCCGTGCTCTA
>JAMFSC010000182.1 GCA_026225095.1 bacterium | reverse complement strand
GGATAGACCTCGATGATGTCCCCTCGCACCCGAAACGTCCCACGCCGAAAGTCCACATCGTTCCGCTCGTAAAGAATCTCTACCAGCCTCCGGGTAATATCCTCCCGCCGAATCTTCTGCCCCCGCTCCAACAGAAGCAGCATCCCGTAGTAAGCCTCCGGTGACCCTAGACCATAGATACAACTCACCGAACTGACAATAATCGCGTCTCGTCGCTCGAATAAACTACGCGTAGCCGATAGCCGCAACTTATCCAGCTCCTCATTGATCGTCGCTTCCTTTTCGATAAATAGATCGCCCGAAGGAATATAAGCTTCGGGCTGATAATAATCGTAATAAGAGACAAAATATTCCACGGCATTGTGCGGAAAAAATGTCTTGAACTCATGGTAAAGCTGTGCCGCCAGCGTCTTGTTATGTGCCAGGATCAACGCCGGCCGGTTCGACTCCTCGATCACCTTCGCCATCGTGAACGTCTTGCCTGAGCCGGTCACCCCCAGCAGCACCTGGTCCTTCTCCCCCGCATTCAATCCCGCCACCAGTTCCCCAATTGCCCTCGGCTGGTCGCCCTGTGGTTTGTACGTCGTCGTCAGCTGAAAGTCCATCTTTATAGGATAGTTTAGGAACGGAGGTTTTCCTACGTGAGCTCAGCAACCCAACTTTGGCTTATCCGCCACGGTGAGACCGAATGGAGTCTCTCCGGCGCCCATACCAGCCGCACGGACATCCCGTTGACCGACAACGGCCGCGAGAAAGCCAAGGTCCTCGGCGAGTATCTCAACTCCTCCCCCTTCTCCGTCGTCCTCACCAGCCCCATGTCCCGCGCCAAGGAGACCTGCCGCATCGCCGGCCTCATCGACAACGCCCACGTCGAAGAAGGCCTCCGCGAGTGGGACTACGGCATCTTCGAGGGCAAGAGCACACCGGAGATCCGTGAGACCGATCCCACGTTCTCCATCTGGGAGTCAAAGATCGTCGACGGCGAGACCCTCGAACAGGTCGGAGAGCGCGCCGACGGTGTCATCGCCCGAGCCCTCGAAGCCGCCGGGCAGGTCGGAGGCGGCAATGTAGCCCTCTTCGCCCACGGCCACATCCTCCGCATCCTCGCCGCTCGCTGGATCGATCTGCCCGCCCGCGGCGGAGAACACCTCGGCCTTGGAACCGGGAGCGTCAGCGTCCTCGGGTACGAACGCACCACACGCGTCATCCAGCACTGGAATCATGGCTTCGGCGGCTAGAGCGATTGCCCATTGGTATAGAGTTGGGTGCCCCACCTTCGCGACACGTCTCATCGTCGCTAAGGTGGGACGGACCGCCACGGCATCCAACGTACACCCCTCCACCTTCAGCGAATCTGCCCTAGCGCAAAACAAGGCAGGCGGCCCGCAACCTCCGGACCGCCTGCTCGATCCACTTAAGAATCGACTACCTGACCACCTGCTGGAACAGCGGAGACGTCAGCAAATTGGCAAACTGGCTATCCGACGACGCATAAGCCACCGTCACCGTCCCCGAGTTCGATTCGATCGTCGTCGCATCCAGCGCCGTCTTCTCGAGCGGGCTGCCCTGCGTCTTCTTCATAATCGCAACACCCTTCATCAGCGTTGCAATCGTCGCGCCGGTCAGCGTGTCCGACATCACCACCGCCAGGTCGAACCGTACCCCATTCGAAAAGTCCATCGTGTATCGCGAGCTCTTCATCCGGTTCCGCACCGTCTCATAGTCGGCCAACTGAGAAGCGTCGCCCAGCACGCTCTTCATCATCGTCTGCGTGCCCTTCTGGTCCAGCAGGCTCCAGACAGCCTTGGTGTCGACCACGCTCATCTCGTTCACCATGTCGCCGTTCTGCAGCAGGCCCGCGGTCAGACCGTCCCGTGCATCCAGCGCCGCCTGCACCGCCGACTTCTCGCCAAAAACCATCGTCGTCTGGTTCAAAAACACCACGCTCATTCCCGAGCTGCCCATCGGGTAGATGCTGTTATTCCGCAACACAACCGGCTTCGTCTTCGTCTTCACGAAGTTCGCCATGATCTCCCGCGTATGAAACTGGCCCTGCGCAATTCCGACGATCTTCGTGGAATCCTTCGCCTGCCCGGACCCCGCACCGCTGAACGAGGCGAACGCCAGCGTGTCCGCATCCTGGTCCACCTTCAGCCCGGACGACTTCAGCGCCGTCTCCAGCTTCTTCAACTCCGGCGGAAGCACCCGGTCCTTCAAACTCATCGCTGCCGATGAGTTCTGCATCGCCCGGTAGTCCACAACAATCAGCTGCACCACATCCCGAGGAATCGCCGACTTCGCATCCCCGCTCAACTGTGCCGCCCTGCCCACCGCAGGCAACATCGCAACCGCCACCGCCCCGCCCAACAGATGTTTCCAAAAACTAATCATCGTCTTCCCTTCTCCTGAACCTTCTACGCTCGCCAATCCTAAGTCATTGCCATCGGATTACAGTGCACTTGTATAGCCAAACTCGCGCTGCAAAATCCGTTCTTCGCCAGACACTTCTAACCTTTCCCTGCTGTCAACCTAAATCAAGCATCCATCTCGGGCAATAACACCTCCGCTCAGTCCGTGCCGATTGACCTCAAGCCCTCCCAGCGCCGCCGTCCAGAACCTCCGGCCAAGCCATCGGATGGAGCAGCTTGCGCTCCAGAACCTTCTCCTCTGGATCGAAACCACTGATTTGACGAATCCATTCCGCATCCGGCTCATACACCTCGGCTGGAATCAGCCCGATCAGCTCCGCCCCGGTCGCCACCGCCCCGTGCTTTCTGGCAAGGTCCGCCACCGTCGCATACACCTGCTTCATGGGAGTCACCTTGTAGTTGGTGATGTTCATACTCACCTGCGCTCTCCCATTCGCTAGAACACCGATCGCCTTGACCCCAAAAAGGCCGCCGCTCGATGCCCGAATATCCCGCGCGATCGCTCGCGCCGCCGAGATATCCGGCTGCCCCAGCCCATCCACCCGACCCACCCCAACCCTCTTCTCCGCCAACGGAATCGCCTCCCGCTGCTCCAGGTAAACGTTGTACGCGATCAGAAAGCTCCGTGCCCCCACCGCGCTCGCTCCCGCCGTCCCATGCAACTCCGGACCACCCACATCCGGACGTCGAGCCGAATCCCGCATGACAGAATCCCGTAAACCTTCAAATTGGCCCCGCCGCACATCCTCCAGATTAACCCGGTCCGGACGCATCGAAGCCGCCTCGTAAAAATAAACGGGAACTCCATACCTCCGCCAGATATCCAGCCCTGCCTGCCGTGCCAGCATCGCCGTCTCAGCCAGCGACACCCCGCTCACCGGCACAAATGGAACCACGTCCGCCGCCCCAATCCGCGGATGCACCCCATTCTGCCGCGTCAGGTCGATCCGCCGCGCCGCCATCCCCACCCCGCGCACCGCCGACTCCACCACCCTCTGCGCCGGGCCGGCAATCGTCACCACAGAACGGTTATGCGCCGTATCGAGAGACCAGTCCAGCAGCTTCACCTCGTCCACCTGCATCGCAGCGACGATTTGGCGCACCACTCCCACATCGTTTCCTTCCGAGAAGTTCGGAACGCACTCAATAATGCAATCTGGATTCATCTTCTTCGATCCGGTCCCAAAGCCGTTACGCCACCCATCCTACTTCCAAAACGTGTATCCAAGATTGAACTGCACACTCGCGTTCACCCCCGGATTCTTGTCCCCCAGGCTCGCACTCGAGATATGCACCCCATTTGCGCCAAAATCGATCGACCGGTTCGGTCTCACAAACCAATGCACCCCAACCCCGCCCTGCGGAGTAAAGTTGAATACACTCGCCTCTGTATTGGGCCCGTCGTTGCCCAGGTTCAGCGGACCCTGCCCAAACGCGGGATACTTATGGTTCGTCCAAAGCAGCCCACCGGCAGCCTGCGTCCACGGCACCAGCCGGCCCCTGCCCTTGAAGTTCCAGCGCAGGATAATCGGAGTCACCGAAGCCCCTGTATAGGTCCCGCCCGTCGTATACAGAGGAGAGCAACTGATCACCCCCGTCACCACCGCCACGCAGTTGGCCCGCTGAAAGGTCGGAGTATACGACTGCCAGAACGGAAAGACCTCCACCGCATACTCAAAGTTCCCCTTCAAAATCCCCAGTCCAAAATCCGGCGTCAGCACCTTCCCTGCATGAACCCCAGCCATCAGGAACTTGAAGCCATCCCGGTTGTCCGTCAGCCCCTTCCCCCCCTGCACCAGCACACCCATCTCGAAGGGAAGTTTGCCCCGCGCATCGCTGAACGGCGTCCCCCCCGCCCCCGCCGCCTGGGAGGTACCCGCACCGGCCTCCCCACTCACGCTCGAGGAGACATCACCCTGCCCCCAACCCACCGCAGAGGCCGCGAGGAACACCACCACCACCCCTGCCATTCGGACACAACCGCCACACCACGCGTTCAAAATTGACAAAATCAACTCCAGATCAGACCCCGCGCAACGCGGCGCGTACCTCAGGTCACGGGTTCAGGTTCGATAGCGATCCATTCGGGCACAAAGGAAAGCCGCCGGCGATCGGCGGCTCCTCGACCCTGCTATCCAGAATACTAGCTCGCCACCGGAGCCTCATCGAAGTCGAAGTTCGAATACACATTCTGCGTATCGTCCAGGTCTTCGATCACCTCCAGCAAACGCATCATCGCAGTCGCCTGCGTACCCTCCAGCTTCGTATAAGTGGACGATATCTTCGTCACCTCCGCATGCTCCGGCTTGATCTTTGCCGCCGCCAGCGCATGGGTCACTGCCTCGAAGTCCTTGGGATCGCACAGGATCTCCCACGTATCGCCCTGGTCCGAAAGATCCTCCGCCCCTGCGTCCAGCACGATCTCCGTCAACCGATCTTCCCCGGCAGCGGCCTTGTCAACCACGATCACGCCCTTCTTCGAGAACATCCACGAAACCGAGTTCGACTCCCCCAGGTTCCCGCCGTTCTTCGTAAACGCATGACGAATCTCGCTCACCGCCCGGTTCTTGTTGTCCGTCAGCACGTCGATGATCACCGCCACGCCACCCGGCCCATACCCTTCATACGTAATCTCTTCGTACGAGACGCCTTCCAACTCCCCCGTACCCCGCTGAATCGCCCGCTTGATGTTGTCCTGCGGCATATTCTCCGCCTTGGCCGCCGCAATCGCCCCACGCAGCCGCGGATTTCCATCCGGATCTCCCCCACCCTGCTTGGCCGCGATGGTGATTTCCTTGATCAACCGCGTGAAAATCTTGCCGCGCTTGGCATCCAGCGCGCCCTTCTTATGCTTAATTGTTGCCCATTTAGAATGCCCGGACATATTTACCCCGCAACCGTGAAAGTCTGTGAAAACAGTGACGCACACGGCATCACAACCTTGCGATTTTAGCACGCAAACAGCCCCCGCCGCCCTCTCACGCGACCATGGAGCTATAGGCCTGCCGGATTGCCTCATCCCGTGATTTCGATCAGTCCCAGCTTCATTCTCCACACCCCAATTGAGAGTCGCGTCCTGATTGGCATAACCCCACCAAGCCATGTACCGTCGGTTATCATCTCGGACAGGGAAAGGAACCGCTTGAAAAAACTCCTCTTGGCTCTTTGGCTTCTGGCCCCGTGGATGACAACGTCTGCACAAGCCTCACCCTCTGGCTCAGATTCCGAGAGTAGAACCAATCCAACCGCGCTCGAGACGCTACACTTGTCTACCCATTTGGTGGCCATCTCCGCCGTTGTCAAGAGCAAGGAAGGCGTACCGGTCGAAGGACTCACG
>JAMFSC010000181.1 GCA_026225095.1 bacterium | reverse complement strand
TTGGGTGCCCCACCTTCGCGACACGTCTCATCGTCGCTAAGGTGGGCCGGAGCGCCACGGTACCCGACCCAGAACCCTACACCTTCAGCGAATCTGCTATAGGGCTTCGCTTGGTGATTCCGTTGGCCGCGGAGGCTATTTTCTGCCTCGCGCGCAGCGGGATCTCTCTCACAGCGGGATATTTCCATGCTTCTTCGCGGGATTCTTCTCGCGCTTGGTGGCCAGCATGTCGAGCGCGGCGTTGAGCCGTCTCCGCGTCTCGCTTGGGCGAATCACGGCGTCCACATATCCGCGCTCGGCGGCGACGTAGGGATTGGCGAAGCGCTCGCGGAACTCGTCCACCTTCTCCTTCCGCGCCTCGGCCAGAACAGCGAGCTTCTCCTCCTCCGTAAAAGGACGGCCCTGTGGCCACATCGCCTCCGCCGTCTTAACGACTCGCGCCAGCTCACTCTTGTAGACGATGTTGACCGCGCCCTCCGGCCCCATGACGGCGATCTCCGCTGTGGGCCAGGCGAGGTTGAGGTCCGTTCTGAGGTGCTTCGAACTCATCACGCAGTACGCCCCGCCGTAGGCCTTGCGGGTGATCACCGTCATCTTCGGAACCGTGGCCTCGGCGAAGGCGTAGAGCAGTTTCGCGCCATGCCGGATGATGCCGCCATGCTCCTGCGCCACGCCTGGCATGAAGCCGGGAACATCCTCAAAGGTGATCAGCGGGATGTTGAACGCGTCGCAGAACCGCACGAACCGCGCGCCTTTCACACTGGCGTTGATGTCCAGGACTCCAGCCAGATAGGCCGGCTGGTTGGCGACGATGCCGACCGGACGGCCATCCATGCGCGCGAAGCCCACGACGAGATTGCGCGCGAAGGCCTCCTGCACCTCGAAGAAGAAGCCATCGTCGACGATCTTCGTGAAGACGTCCTTCATGTCGTAGGGCTGCATGCTCTCGGTGGGGATGATGTTGTCGAGTTCCAGGTCTGCTCGGTCGCGGTCGTCGGTGGTGGGCCTTCGCGGCGGATCGTCGAGATTGTTCGAGGGCAGAAAGCTGAGCAGCTCGCGGACCATCGCAAGGCACTCCCGGTCGTCCGCCGCCATGAAGTGGGCGACGCCGGAGACCTCATTGTGCGTCGCCGCGCCGCCAAGCTCGTCCATCGTCACCTCTTCGTGGGTCACGGTTCGGATGACGTCGGGGCCGGTCACGAACATGTAGCTCGTCTTCGCGGTCATGAAGGTGAAGTCGGTGATGGCAGGCGAGTACACGGCTCCGCCCGCGCAGGGGCCGAGGATCGCGGAGATCTGCGGCACCACGCCGCTGGCCAGGGTGTTGCGCAGGAAGATGTCGGTGTATCCGGCGAGCGAGACGACCCCCTCCTGGATGCGCGCACCGCCGGAGTCGTTCAGCCCCACGATGGGCGCGCCGACCTTCATCGCGAGATCCATCATCTTGACGATCTTGGCCGCGTTGGCCTCGGAGAGCGACCCGCCGAGCACGGTGAAGTCCTGAGCGAAGACGAACACCACTCGCCCATGGATGTGGCCGTAGCCGGTGATCAAGCCGTCGCCCAGGACGCGCTGCTCGGCCATCCCGAAGTCAGTGGCACGATGCGTGACGAACTTGTCGAACTCCTCGAAGCTGCCCTCGTCGAGCAGGAAATCGACGCGCTCCCGGGCGGCCATCTTTCCGGCCTCGCGCTGCCGCTCCCGCCGTTCGGAGCCTCCGCCCTCTTCGGCGATGGCGTGCCGGGCCGCAAGTTCCAGCATCTGTTTCGTACGGAGTGTCGTTCCGGTCGCTTGATCGCCCATGCGAGAGCGATTTTAGCAGCGCGGGCCTATCCCCCTCTGACCTGACTCAATCCGCCGGTTCGGCGACCGCCTGCTCGAGATCCGCTTCCATCAACGACTCTGCGGTCAGCTGGTCCGCGTGGCGCAACCTCGGGAACACCACGGAGGAAGCCGCCGTGACCAGCAGCGACCCGATTCCGCCCAGCACCACCGCCCGGACCGGCCCCCACCAGTGCGCGGTCAGGCCACTCTCAAACTCGCCAAACTCATTGGACGCGCCGACGAACAGCCAGTTCACCGCGCTCACACGGCCGCGCATCTCGGGCGGCGTTGCCAGTTGCAGGATGCTCGACCGGATGACCACAGAGACCATGTCACTTGCGCCGATCGCGACCAGCGCCACGAGGCTGATCCACAGGTTCTTCGACAGGCCGAAGACCACCGTCGCCGCGCCGAAGATGGCGACGCAGGTCAGCATCCGGAGCCCGGCCCGGCGGCGAATGGGGCGCACCGTCATGATGAGCGAGACCGTCAGGGCTCCAACCGAAGGCATCGCCCTCAGCAGCCCGAGGCCACGCGGCCCCGCATGAAGGATCTCTTCCGAAAAGATGGGAAGAAGCGCCACCGCTCCACCCAGCAGCACCGCGAACAGGTCGAGCGAGATCGATCCCAGCAGAAGCTTCGCGCTCCACACATACTCGAGCCCGGCAAGCATCGTTCGCAGCGTGAACGCCTTCTTCACCGAGTACTCAACGCGCGGCCGGATCAGGCTGATCAGGACGATAAAACCAAGCAGCATCGCCAGGGTGAACGCGTAGACGGCCGGTGCGCCGTTCCATCTCGCCATCGCATCCGGAAGGCGCAGGGTGAAGATCAGGCCGCCGACCGCCGGTCCGACGATATTGGCGGTCTGGAAGACGGTCGCGCCCCAGGTGATCGCGTTGACGAAGTGTTCTTTCGGAACCAGGCTGGGAAGAAGCGCACTGGCCGCGGGACCACTGAACGCCCGTCCTGTTCCAATGCCGAAGAGCACGGCGTAGATGGGCCAGATATGTTCGCCCTGATGCAGGCCAAGCCAGAGCAGCATGGTAGAGCAGACCGCCTGCAGCGTGTAGCAACAGAGGATGACTCGTTTTCGGTCGTAGCGATCCGCCACATGGCCGGCCGGCAGCACAAAGAAGATTCCCGGCATGAACAGTGCGAGACCGGTATATCCCAGGTCGAGCGCAGAGTGTGTGATCTGGTAGACGTGCCACGCCACCGCGACCGACTGCGCCTCAGCTCCCAGGATCACCAGGAGCCGCGCCACCTGGTAGAGCACAAAATCGTTCGAGCGGAAGGCGCTTGCCGCCGTCGATCTCTTCCGTCTCTCGCCGTCCGCCATGTCCCTATGGTTTCATACTTTCGCGGCTGCTGGCTGCGAAGGCCGGGATGGAACGTCCGGCTAGCGTCCCAGAAATGTGCGGTACTGCGTCTCCACGACACCGGTGTTCCGGGCGAGGTTCAGCTTGGCCTGGTTGTTCTGGAAGGTTGCCGAGATCAAACGGGTCTGAGCGTCGGCAAGAGTCGCCTGCGCCTGGACAACGGGCAGGCTGTCATCGACGCCTGCGGTGAAACGCTGCGTCGTCTGGTCGAGCTCCTCAGTCGCCAGGGCAACGTTGCTGGTCGCTACCTTCACAAGCTCCGCAGTCGAGCCCACGTCCAGCATTGCGGACCTGATCTGCTCATCGATCGTCACCTTCAGCGAGTCGATCTGCTGCCGCAGGTTCATTTGCTGCGCATCGGCCACCTCGCGCTCCCCACGAAACTGGGCCTCTTTGAAGATGGGAATCTTCAGGCTGCCCTGCGCGGTGAAGACCCCGTGGTACAGGCCGCGCGTCTCGCCGAGTACGCCGTAGTAGCCGTTGAAGCCAAGCGTCGGGTATCGCTCCGCCCGGGCCGCCTTCCGCTCACCTTCGGCCACCTTCAGCTCGGCCTCGAGCGCCAGCAGGTCCTTCCGTCGCGTGTAGGCCAGATCGAGCGCCGAAGCACGCGGCATCGTGGCCAGCTCCGCGTACGGAACCGTGTCGGTCAGGGTCAACTCCTGCTCGGCCGGAAGACCCATCAGCCGGTTCAGCGAGATCTTGTCCTTGGCGAAGTTATTCTCGGCCTGGATCACAGCCTGCTGCTGCTGTTGAAACTGAACCCGTGCGCGCAGCACGTCGATATTTGGGGCCACGCCCGCGTCGTGCGAGAGAGTCGCCTGCCTCAGCACCGCCTCATCGGACCGCAGCAGAGCCTGGGCATCCGTGATCTGGGCCGCATCGGCCAGCGCACGCAGGTAGCCTGTGCCGATGGCCAGCGTGATCGCGCCGCGGCCGTTCAGAACCTGCAGGCTGGAAGCGTCAGCGGCTTTCTGGGCGGCGCGCCAGAGGTAGTACGCCGGCAGGTCGAACAGCGCCTGGTCGACGTTCAGCTGCGCGCTCGTCGTATCCACCTTCACGATGGATTTGACCGTACCCGGCGGAAAGCCGAACGCGGCCAGGGACGCCGGTTTGAAACCCATCGCGGCCAGGTTGATCTCCTGGGTGCTGGTCTGCGCCTTTGCGGTCACGCTCGGCAAAAGGGCGTTTTCGACGGTCAGGATCTCGCCGCGCACCTGTCGGTCCTGGATGCGGAGCTGTTCCAGCTGCGCGTTGCTCTTGATGCCGAAGGCGATCGCGTCGTCGAGGCTCAGGGGAAGCGGGCCAGGGGTGGCGCGGGGAACGAGGGTTCCGCCCGGCGTCCGGAGCGTCCCGGTTCCAACCGTCGCGGTCACCGCGCTCGGAGCCTGGGGAAGCGCATCCGTTTGTGCACGTCCAGCCGCCATATTTACTGTAACGGAAGGCGCCGCCGGTAAAGAGAGGACGGACGCGACATCGTTCGCGGCGATCAATCCCTGGGCCAGCGCCGTCGAGCCGGGGACGCTCAACGCGCACACGACCGCAATCCCCGCCGCAAGCGGAGACCTGAGACATTTTTCGCCACGCGGGGTTGAAACACGCATGGAGGTCACACCGGCTGCCGGGTCCAGAGGTTGAAAGATGGTCTTTCCGATAAAGTTCACTCTCATTAGAGTGCCACGAGGCCCTGGCGGTTGCGAAATGAGGGGCCGAAATTGAGACACTTCGCCCAAACCCGATTTCCGCGCAAACCTCGTCGTAAAATACGAAACAACAACCTATGCGTCTGACCCCTCTGACCCCTCTGACCCCTATGACCCTTAAGACCCGTCGCACCTCCCGCCTGCTCGCCTCCGCCTTCGCCGCCGCGCTCGTGGCCACCCTGCCGGTCTCGGCAAACGCGCAGCTCTCCGCGCCGCCGAATACGGGGAACAGCTTCAAGGACACCTCCATCCTGAAGCCGCCCGCCGGCTCCAGGGTCGCCATCGTCGAGTTCGAAGACCTCGAGTGCCCGGCCTGTTCGCGCGCCTTTCCCATGGTCCACGCCGCCGTCGACCACTACAAGATTCCGCTGATTCGCCACGATTTTCCGCTCAAGATGCACATCTGGAGCATGGACGGGGCGGTCATCGCCCGGTACCTGCAAGATAAGGTCAATCCCGGCATCGCCGAGGAGTATCGCCGCGCCGTCTTCGCCGCCCAGACCTCCATCGCCAGCAAGGACGACCTCAACAACTTCACCCAGCGCTTCTTCCAGGCCCACGGCTCGGTGATGCCCTTCGTAATCGATCCCCAGGGAACCTTCGCCAGGGAGGTCCAGGCGGACTACGCCCTGGGCGAGCGCGTCGGTCTCACCCAGACCCCCACGATCTGGGTCGTCACCCCCACCAAGTGGGTGCAGGTCACCGATCCGACCGTGCTCTATCAGACCATCGACACCGCACTCGCCGAGACCGGTGGAGCCAAGGCCTCGGCTGCGAAGGTCACGGGAGCCAAGGCCAAGGCCGTCTCGACGCCCAGGGCCAACTAGCAGCCGAACCGAACGCGCTCGCGACGCATCTGATGGATGACGTTCCGCCGTGGCATCTCCCTGCGGCGGACGGAGGTCCCTTCATGCCACTCATCCGCGCCTGCACCCAGTGCGGCCAGAAGAACCGTATCGCCGCCCAGCATCTCTCCGACACCGGACGCTGCGGCGCCTGCAAATCTCCGCTCCCCCCGGTCGCCGAGCCGCTCGCCGCCGATACCGCGCTCTTCGACGAGGTCCTCGCCAACTCCAAGGTTCCCGTGCTGGTCGATTTCTGGGCCGCCTGGTGCGGTCCTTGCCGCTCCGCCGCCCCGGAGGTCGCGCGGACGGCCACCGACATGGCTGGACAGGCGCTTGTCCTCAAAGTTGACACGGAGGCCAATCCGCAACTCGCCGCCCGCTACCAGGTTCGCGGTATCCCCAACTTCCTCGTCCTCCACCACGGCAAGACCGTCCTCCAACAGGCCGGCCTGGTCGACCACCGGCAGATGGAGCAGTGGCTGCGTACAGCGGCAGCCAGCACGACGTAAGGATCGGATACGCCGACGTGGAGCTTGCCTATAAGGAACTCACAGACCGGGGTCTGAGTGCCCAGCGTCCGAAGGTGGCGCCATACGGCCTGTCGCTGTTCAGTGTAAGAGATCCTGACGGCTACACGATCGTCTTCCAGCAAGTGCGTTGAGTATCCCAACCTGGGGAATCTCCGATCAAGTCGGCCATGTTGACTTCCGGACATCTGGTGCCCGACGCCGTTGTCTGTTCTACGTCGTCATCCTCAACGAAGTGAAGGACCCCCGCAGTCGCCAGACTGTCCGATAATCGAAGCCCAAACATACCACTTTCGTACATCCGGTTTCTGTCCGGTTTTTCCAGCCAACGGCCCACGTTCGATCATAGAAAAGTCTCTGGTGAAACATTGGCAATTCGGCGACTGCCACCCATAACCCCTTTAGAAAGCCACGATTACAGCAATGCACCAAAAATGGTGCAAAACAGACCACTTGATGAGAAGAATTCTACCCAGTGGTCCGACCTCTAGCCCCGTCCACAAGCTAGAGCTATCCTCCAACCGCTGTGGTCTTCAGGGCTGAAGGCCCGACATAGAAGGAGCGCAACCACACCTCCGGGAGAATTGCTCTATCGAATCTGGACCAGCTCCGGCTGCGCCTGCTCCGAGCCATGCCCCGATCCGGGAGTCGTAATCGTCTCCTGCGGAGACCGCCAGTGATCGATGTAGCTCACCTGGTGGACGCAGCTGATCGTGCAGTTGGGAGCGCACGACTTCTCGGTCAGGAACTCCCGCTTCACATCGGCCGTCTTGTACTCTGCCAACGGTATCCCAGGGTACCCACGCTGCTGCGAGCAGTAGTGCACCAGCCCGAACTCGCAGATGTAGAGGTACCGCCCGCCCGCCCGGCAGCGCCAGTCGTTCGTCTTCCCATTGGCGATCGCCTCCTGGAAGTGGTTGAAGCGCGAGTAGCTCCGGCGCGTCAGATTCCTCACCCGGTCCCACACATCCCGCTCCGCCGCTCCCAGGGGCCTCAGCTGCCCGCTGCCATCGTGGATGATCCCGATGGTCGAGCTGAAACCAAGCCCCAGCGCCCGCTGCGAGACCGTATACGCATCCTCCGGGTTGGCGATTCCTCCGCCCACCACGGAGTTGATATTCACGTGAAAGTCCGCATACTCCGCCAGCATCTGCAGCTTCTTGTCCAGCACCTTCAGGCTCTTCTTCGAGACCGCATCCGGCATCACGTTGTCGATCGAGATCTGCATGTGGTCGAGCCCGGCCTTGTTCAGCCGCTCGATCCGGTCCGGCATCAGCAGATACCCGTTCGTGATCATTCCGGCGATCGCGCCCGTCTTGCGGATCCGCGCAATCACCTGGTCGAGGTCAGGGTGCAGCAACGGCTCGCCGCCCGAGATCGTGATCACCGACGTTCCCAACCGCCCGAGATGGTCGATCCGGCGGATCATCTCGTCGATCGGCACAGCGTCCGAGTGATCGTCGAACTCGTTGCAGTAGGTGCACGCCAGGTTGCATCGGCGCATTGGCACAATGTGCGCCATGTAGGGGTGCCCGGTCGACGCCAGCGCCGACCCGATCGAACCCAGCTCCCGCACCTTCCGCGTCACAGCCTTCCAGCGGCGGGAGCCCTTTGAAGTCGGAATCGGGTCAATCTTCCTGGTGACGGGCTCGGGTGTCGCGGTAGTGGACGTCATGCTCTCTTTATTGAACCATACACCGCCCCATTCAACCACCGGGCGCGGACACCAATCAAAGCAGCGTGAACTCCGGAACTTCCGAAGCAACCTCAGCAGGAGCCGTCACCGGCACCTGTTTCACTCTCCCACCCTCGGCCGATCCGGAGCCAGATCCCGAGCCAGATCCGAAGGCAGACCCAAGATGCGGCCACATCTCCGGCAGCAGGCTGGAATGATGCTTCGCATTCGGGATCATCGTCAGCGTCTGCTCGCGGCGGTCCCGTAGCACAACCACGCCGATCGCCTTCCCCTTGTTCTCGCGCACCGCCCGCAGCCAATCGCCACTGGTCGCAATGCCGGTTGAGTTCACCCGAAGCACAACGTCGCCCGCGTGCATCCCCGCCACCGCCGCCGGGCTGTTCGCATCCACGCTCCGGACCAGCAACCCGGTCTTGCCCTGCGCGCCAAAGAACTCCGCCAGCTGCGGAGCCATGGTCTCAAGCATCGCCCCGGTATAAGCCGGGCTCAACGTGATCGCCCCCAGAAAGCTCCTGCTGGCGCGACCCGGAGCCGAGAAGAAGCCCTTGCGCTCCTCAACCGCCGCAGGTGGGGGGGATGGCGGCGTCTGCGGATCAGGAACCGTAATGTGCTGCTCCCACGCCTGCCGTTCCACATCCTCGCGATTCGCCATCTGGGCCGAAATCGTCTGCTCCCGTCCCTCCCGGCTGATATTCATCGTCACCGACCGGCCGGGGGCCAGGTCCCGCAACAAGCGCCGCAGCTGTTCGCCGCCCTCGATGGTCTGACCATTCATGGAGAGGACCACATCGTGCTCCCGCAAACCCGCCTTCCCCGCCGGACCATCGTGGTCCACATGCAAAATCTCCGCCCCGCGCGGCTCCCGCGCGCTGGCTTCATTGACATCTCGGATGTCCACCCCAAGATAGCCCTGCGACGTGCGCCCCGAACCTCCTGACCCACCGCGTGCTCCGGCGTGCATGACTCGCAGAAGGAACATGCGCTGCCCCGCGGCCACGGCGCTGTGCATCGTCCCGACAGCGAGAACCCCCGCGATCAGCCCGGGCGCCCACCTCTGTCTCACCGACCGGACTATCCACCACGTTGCGCCCTTCATGGCCCCTCATCTCCGAATGACATCCGAATCACGTACCGCTAAAACTTCGCCCCACTCGAAGCCCAGTCGACCGATCTGCTGACGATCAGGCCTGCTGCGGACCAGCGCACCCTGTTGCTTCGACTCGGTGCGCTCGCGCCCGGTAGCGCTTCATGGGTGGGAAATAATGTATTACCAAAGATCGCGGCGGCAGGCAATGAAAACCCGTACGGACAGCCTACTGAAGCGAGTCCGCACCCTGCAGCGCCTGGAACGAGACCGTCCGGATGTACGGATTGTCGTCGCTCGTCGAGACCGTTCGCATCACCTGCCGCACACTCGCATCCGCCTGTACCGGCTGCAGCAGGTCGATCGCCGTCGTCCGCACCTTCGGGTTACCGTCATGCAGCAGGGCCTCGAGCACCGCGTCGCGGACACGGCGATCCTGCCCCACATACGGCTGCAGCCCTTCGAGCGCCTTCAGCCGCACCTCGGAGTTCTTGTCGTAGCGCAACGAGACCATCAGCGCCCCGCGAATCCCCTTGTCGTCCGTCTCCGCCGTGCACCCATGGCCCGACCTGCACTCCGTCGCCAGATAGGCCACCGAGTCATTCCGTACCCCATTGGTCGCCGCCGCCCGCGTCCCCAGCAGAAGCAGCTGGCGGATCTGTGGATCGCTCAACGATCCCTCCGCCGACTCCGGAACGATCCGGTTATATAGAACCTGGACCACGTCCGGATTCGCCGTCCTCACAATTCCGCTCACATTCGCAATCGCGCCATTGGTTCCGTCCGTCACCCACAGCGTCGGAGTCGGCTTGGACGCGTGCGCCACCTGATACCTGTACGTATAGTCTCCACCCAGAAAGCCGACCCCGAGCAGCAGGGTCGCGAGCGCCGGCGCGCTCTGAACATAGCCCACCCAGCGAAAAAAATTCATTCTCAGCCGGGTCGTAAAACCGTGCGCCGGAATCTGGTCCAGCGCCTCGTCCAGCCGCATCCGCGACTGCGCCAGCAGATTCGGTGAGACCTCCACCAGCGGGGCCAGTTCCAGCGATGCGAACATCGCCCGAACCCCCACCAACTCCTGCTGACAGCTTCCACACCCTGAAAGATGCTGCTCTAACATCATCGCTTGCTCGTCCGGCAACTCACCGTACGAGGCGAGAACCATGCTCTCCTGCGCCTTGTCGCACTTCATTTTCTTCTACCTCGAGCCAGCCTCAAATTTTTGCTGCCAAACTGCCACCGGTGCTGGGTCTCATCGAGTCGCCTTGGCTGGCCTTGAATCCGCCGCCAGGTGCTCGCCGCCCAACTCCCAGAGTTCCATCGCTTCACAGTCCCGATCACACCTTCACCACTCCCGCCGGCATCAGCCGCGCAGGGTTGCCAGATTCGCCCTCAACTTGCGCGTCGCGCGAAACAGCGTATTCTTTGCCGTCTCCTCGGTCGTATTCAACATCTCTCCGATCGTCCGGAGCTTCAAACCCTGGTAGTGCTTCAGCTCGAAGACCGTGCGCTCCCGCGGCGTCAGCTTGTCGAGCGCGTCGTTGATGCACTGACCCATGACCTTCCGGTCCAGTTCCCGGGCCGGGTTCGCCATCGCCCTGTCATCGGACACATTCGAAAGCAGATCCATCTCGTCGCCGCTGGCATCGAGCACTGTCGCGGGGTCTTCCCGCCGACTCTTCCTCCGCCGCAGCTGGTCCAGGCAAAGGTTCGTCACGATCCGGTAAAGCCACGTATAAAAGCTGCATTCGAAGCGGAAGTTCCCCAGGTGCCGATACGCCTTGATGAAGGCCTCCTGGTGGACATCCTGTGCATCCTGCTCGTTGCCCAGCATGTGCAGTGCAAGCCGCAGCACCGACTGGTCGTACCTCCGCACCAGGGCGTCGAACGCCGTTCGATGGCCCGCCTGCGCCTCCCGGATCAGGTCGTCGTCCTCGGAGCGCTGCTGCGCCCGCGCGTCCAACTGCGCCTGCGTCAGCTTGCCGCCTCTCACTCCGGGTTGCGCCATGGGCTTCGCCATCAGTGGGGACGATTCTACCTGTCCCACAGCGACTTCCGGAACCCCGGCCCCGAGAACCGACAGCGCGCCGGCGAACAATTGCGACCGTCCGACGCCCACCAGCGGCATCGCTCCCATCTCCCCACCAAGGTTCATACCCATCGCCTCAGCATTCATCGTGTCGAAAGCTCCAACATCCCAGGGATCGCAAACCACACACCAAATCAGGAAATCTGCAAAAAAACAGCGACCGGATCGAACTCGCGCAGCTCTCAACCGCAGGGCTGTCCCTCGATAGACAGTCGCCGCGGAGAAAGGTGAGCACCCCCGCCCGGCGCACGCCTCTCCACCGCGCCCACTCGGATAAACTCACCGTATGCCCGCCTCGAACTCCTCCAGCCTCTTCGGAGACGCCCCTGCCCGACCCTCGTCCAAAGCCACTTCGTCGAAAGGTGCCTGGATCAACGCCCACTGCGACGGCGGAGCCCGCGGAAATCCCGGCCCATCCGGCTATGGAGCCGTCCTCCAGGACGATGCCGGCGATGTGATCGCCGAACTCTCCGAGTTCCTCGGCCTCCGCACCAATAACTATGCCGAGTACTCCGGCCTCCTCGGCTGCCTCGCCTACGCCATCGAGCACCAGCACCCGCGCCTGCGCGTCGTCTCCGACTCCGAGCTGATGGTCAAGCAGATCCAGGGCAAATACCAGGTCAAGAGCCCCGATCTCAAGCCCCTCTACGACGAAGCCAAACGCCGCATCGCCAAGCTCGAAGGCTTCGAGATCTCGCACGCCCTCCGCCACAAGAACAAGGAAGCCGACCGCCTGGCCAACGAGGCCATGGACCGCGGCATGAAGCGACCGCACACCCCCGGACAGCCCGCACCCCAGCCCAGGGCGACTCCTTATCCAACCCGCGCCGAAGCCCCGCCGCAACCTTCAACGGCTCGATCCGCGTCGGCCCCGCCGCCCGAGACCATGCTCCGCGGCTTCACCCGTGACGGCGTCGTCCACATCCTCGGCAGCACCCCACTTCCCGACGGCATCTTCGTCAAAATCATTCGCGAGTAGCCAGCCCACAGGCCCTTCAGGCTAGAATGCTCCATTGGTTTGACCGCCCCGGAGACCGTCATGAATCGTCGTTCCTTCCTCTCGTCCACGCTCGCCGCCTCCGCCCTCTCGCTCACCGGGTCCGCGAGCGCCGAGCCCGCTGCCGCCGGTCAGACCTCCGGAAAGGCCTCCCCCGAGTTCTACGAGCTGCGCCGCTACCAACTCGCCTCCGGCCCCCAGACGAAGCTCACCTCCACCTATTTCGCAGAAGCCCTCATCCCCGCGCTCAATCGGCTCGGCATCACTCCCGTGGGAGCCTTCTCGCTCGATCTTGGCCCCGGAACCCCCGCCTTCTATCTTCTGCTTCCCAGCCCGTCGCTCGAAACCCTCGTCACCGCAGAGCTCCAGCTCGCCAAGGACGACGCCTTCCTCAAGGCCGCAGCGCCCTTCTGGAGCGCTCCCGCCGCCGCGCCGCCCTTCGACCGAGTCGAAAGCTCGCTCCTCCGCGCCTTCGAGGGCTGGCCCCGCATCACGCCACCCGCCGGAGGTCCCCAGGCCAGGCGCATCTTCCAGCTCCGCACCTACCAGTCTCCCACCCCCGCCGACCACATCCGCAAGGTCGAGATGTTCCACTCCGGCGAGTTCGATATCTTCGCGAAATCGGGCTGTGGGCAGGTCTTCTACGGGGACACCCTCGTCGGACCCCGCCTCCCCAACCTCACATACATGCTGACCTTCCCGGACACGGCAGCCCTGGAAAAAGGCTGGGACAACTTCCGCGTAGACCCTGCCTGGAAGAAGCTCTCCAGCAACCCGCGCTACGCCTTTGAATCGATCGTCTCGAACGTCGACAACCAGATCCTCCGCCCACTGCCCTGTTCCCAGGTCTAGATCCGTTCTCCTGAAGGGTGGTTCGCCTCCTTGTTTTCCGGCCAAGTGGTCAGACCACAGGGGTCTCAACTTCTAATAAAGTGGTATGAAATCGCCGTTTTTTGCGAGTTTGCTGCATCCATGGTGTTCTAAAAGGGTTAGCGGGCAACGATCGAAATTTCCCAATGTTTCACCAGAAGCTTTTTGTGCGCAGAATGTGGGCCGTTGCATGGAAAAACCGGACAGCGGGCGTTAATTTGAAAGTGGTCTGCTACTGTGCGTTTATCGCGCAGATGAAGTCCGTCGGGGAACTCCAGCAACCAGAGAAATGCTCCAGGGATGTCTGGGAACCTTCGGCGTATCGAGATTTCCTCCGCTGGAGGCGGCTGAATGCGTTTCGGTAGCCAAAGCATACGCATCTTGGTATAAGGGGTGGCGTCGAGGAGAGGGTGCGGATGGATCGTAGAAGGTTTGTCGTTGGGAGTGGATCGGTGGCGGCTGGGATTGCCGCGTTCGGATTGCCCCGGGGCTGGGGTCAGGGCGTTCGGGAAAACGTATCCCGGGATTCATCACGAGAGGTGCCAATCCTCTTTGGCGTCGACTATTACCCGGACCAGACGCCCGAGCGACTATGGGCGGAGGACGCGGCCATGATGGCGGCGGCGGGGGTCACCAACGTGCGCATCGCGGAGTTTGCGTGGTCGTTAATGGAGCCGAAGGAGGGTGCATTCGAGTTCGGCTGGCTGGAGCGGTCGATCGCGGTGTTGCATGGGAAGGGGATCGAGGTCATCCTGGGGACACCCTCGGCCGCGCCACCGCCCTGGCTTTCGACGAAGTATCCAGAGATCCTGCTGGTGAACGATCAGGGAGTGACGCTCTCACCTGGAACGCGCCGCTTTACGTGTCCGACGAATGCGACCTATCGCCGCCTTTCCGGGACGATTGCTTCCGCCATGGCGCGTCATTTTGCCAAGACGCCCGGAGTGGTCGGGTGGCAGATCGACAATGAGTTGACCCTGGGGAGTTTTGCTCGATGCTATTGCCGGTTCTGCCGTGCGGGCTTTCAGACCTGGCTGAAGGACCGGTACAAGACGCTCGATGCGCTGAACTCCGCGTGGGGATCCATCTTCTGGAGCAATTTGTATACGGAGTTTGCCCAGGTGCCGGTGCCTCTTCCCTCTGGCGCTCCTCCCAACCCGGCGCTGGCCCTGGACTACGACCGCTACCAGAGCGCGGCCAACGTGAGCTTTCTCGAGGAGCAGTTGGCGACCCTGCGGCAGGAATGCCCGAATCACATTGTGACTCACAACAACGTGTTTGGATTTCTCGACACGATCGATATGCGCGACTTGTTCCGCAAGCTGGATTTTGCCTCCGGGGACAACTACCCGGGCTTCTTTGCCCTGCATCTGAGCGGTGGGGACTCCGGGACGATGGCTCCAGCCTCCGCGATCGCTTCCTTCATCGGATTCGGACTGGACGCCACTCGAGGCGCAAAAGACGGAAAGCCGTTCCTGATCATGGAGCAGCAGTCCGGGAAGGCAGGCCAGACGACCTTCGCGCCGCAATCGCAGCCGGGCCGGCTACGGCTTTGGAGCTACCAGGCGGTGGCGCATGGGGCCATGGGGATCAACTACTTCCGCTGGGATACCGCAACCACCGGGCAGGAGGAGTACTGGCATGGACTCCTACGGCACGACCGGCAGAAGAGCGCCGGATTCGACGAGATCGCGCGGACGATCGGTGAGCTGAAGGGACTGGGCCGGGAGGCGCTCCATGCCGACTATGCGGCGGAGACTGCGCTCTGCTTCGATCCGGAGTCGGACTGGTCACTGACCATTCAGCCCGGTCATCCCAAGCTGAAGTACACCGAGGAGCAGATGACCTGGTATGGGGCTGCGACGAGCACAGGCGCGGGGCTCGATCTGGTGGACGCTCGCAGCGATCTGGGCCGGTACAAGGTGCTGTTGGCTCCGGTGATGTCGATCGTGACCGGCGGTCAGGCGGACAGGATCCGGAGCTTTGTGAAGGGCGGCGGAACCTTCATCGCCGGCGTCCGTCTGGGCATCAAGAACGAGGCCAACGGGATGGTCGATGTACCGCTGCCGGGGCTTTTGAGTGACGTGATGGGCGTGACGCTGCGGGAGTATCAGCCAATCTACGCGGAGAAGCAGGGTGTGCGGTTTGAAGGAGCGTTGCAGGGCGCGGAGGCGGAGTGTCACGTGTGGGCGGACGTACTGGAGCCGAAGGGCGCGACGGTGCTGGCGCGCTACACCGCGGCTCCGTATGCGGGAGCGGCGGCGATCACAGAGAACCGCTTCGGCAAGGGAAGGGCGATCTATGTGGGCTCACATCTGGACGGAGCAGCGATGGCCCGTGTGCTGGCGGTGCTGCTGGCGGAGAGCGGAGTGAAGAGCGCCGCCAGGATGCCGCAGGGCGTCGAGATGACGGTGCGTCAGAGCGGGAGTCAGCGTTGGATCTATCTGCTGAACCACAACGCAGTGGCGGCGACGGTCTCGCTGCCGGGCGCGGGCAAGGATGCGCTGACCGGCGCGAGCTACGCGGGTTCCCTGGAACTCGAACCTTTTGGGGTAAGGGTCTTGCGGCCCGCGTAGCTCGTTTCGTGCCTCGGGTAGAGGCCAGGACAGACTAGAGCAGATTCGCTGAAGGTGTAGGGTTCTGGGTCGGGTACCGTGGCGCTCCGACCCACCTTAGCGACGATGAGACGTGTCGCGAAGGTGGGGCACCCAGCTCTATACCAACAGGCAATCCGCTCTAGCGAACGCGCGTGAATGGGACCGCGCGCAGGCCCATCAGGAGGGGCATCGCGGCAAGTCCGGTAAGCAGTAACAGGATCGTTCCGGGTTCGGGGACCGGGCTCGTCACATCGACTTCGAAGGCGGCCGAGCCGAGATTGTTGTTGGCTTGAGCGTCAGCTCCGCCCTGGATGGTAAAGTGCCCGTCGTAGGCGCCGAGGGCATTGCTTGGTATGGTGATGGAAAAGAGTGGGCCCGTGTAGCTCATATCTGGATCGAGCGAGAACGGGAACGTCGCGAAGAAGACAGTGTCATCGATCGAGAGCGGCGAGGCCACTCCGTCATCTGCTCCATTGAAGTAGATGGTGGCTGCGTTACCCGTCGTGTAGACCGTTCCTGAGAAGAGAATGGTAGACCCCGGAGCGACAGTCTGTACGGGGTCAGTGAGTTGAAAGATGATCGAGTCGGCATGCGCGACCTGCGGCAGGAGCAGAAGGATCAATGCAACAGTCAGTACGGAGATGGAAGAGAGAGTCTTGTGAAGCTTCATGAATTGTCCCTGTTTTCTGGTTATAGTTCGTAGCGAACGCTACTTCGTGGTGAACGATGGCTTGATGATATCGCCATCGCCTGGTCTAGGGCAGTGAGACTCGGATACCGCCAGAGAACGTGCCGCCGGTGTAGCTGCCGCTGTAGCGCTCTGTCGTGCCTGTTCCGGATGCTCCCGCCGTAGCCGGGAAGGTGACCGTCACGGAAGCCGTACCGCCGTTCGGAGCGATATCGCCAAGCGTCTGCGGAACTGGTGCGCCGCTCGCGCTCCCCAGCGTGATGCCCGTCAACTGGACGTTCACGGCTGTTCCGGTCCCGCTGTTCGTGACCGTCAGCACGGTCTGGTATCCGCCGCCAGGCAGCTTGGTCAGCACCGACTTTGTGCCGAGGGTCACGGTTCCCGCAATCGGAGGGATCTGGAAGTAAGCCACTGCCGGATCGTGGTCGCTCACCCGCTCCGGCCGGGTGGCGTCGTTCAGATACACCAGTGGAAAGTCCGAGTCCATATGCGCATACACCAGGCGCGTCTCCGTCGGAACCAGATCCTGCGTGACGACGACGTGGTCGAGTACCTGTGCGCTGCCCGTCTCCACATAGCTCTGGCGCTGAGGCTGCGGAAGCAGCGTCACCAGGTCCACCAGCGGAGGATTGGCCAGCCCCGCGACGGGCGGAGTAATCACCTGTGCAGCCGGAACCGGTGTGCCCGTCGTGACTCCCAGGCTATCCACGAACCCATCGGAGAACTCGAACGCGTTGAAGTCGCCTACCGTCACCACATGTTCCCCGCCAGCCTGGTAGCTCTGGATCAACTGCGCCAGGAACTCCGCCTGCGCCTCGCGCTTGAGCCTTACCGTCTTGCCTGTATTCGTCGGGTCATCGACGTTGATCAGCGACCGCTGATGCACCGAGATCACCGTCACCGGGTAATCCGCACCGCCCGCCCGCTTGATGCCCGCATGCAGGACCAGCGGTGTCCGATCGTTCAGAATCGCCTGGGCACCGGCAGCATTCGTGAAGGTCGTGTTCAGCCCAACCTGCAGCGCGCTGATCGTATTGACGCGCGTGCTCTTCACCAGCATTCCCGTGTTGATCCCCGTCCCGTCGTTGGCGAGGAAGGTGAACGGCTGGTATGCCGGATCCGGCTGCCCTGCGGCCACCGCATCCGCGCTGACTTTGCTCGCCAGATCCGTCAGCACGGCGGAGTTCTCAATCTCCTGCGTCCCGATGATGTCGGGCGTATTCAGGACATTGCGGATCGCCAGTGAAGCCTTCGCCAGCCGGCGTTGATAGGCTTCTGTCGTCACGACGACCACGCTGCTGCCCGGGTTATCGGCATCGGCCTTGTCGTTGTAGAACCGCTCCATGTTGAAGCTGGCCACGGTGAACTCATTGACGCCCTGTGCCGGGACTGGCTGAGCCGTAATCAGACCACTCACCACGGGTCGCGTCGCCCGGTCCACCAGAATCTCCGGGTAGCCGAAGGAGAAGTCCATCACCCCAACCAGCCCGGTCAACGTCGCATCGCTCGTCACATCGATCGCCGGCCCGCCGAAGGACAGGCTATCGATCTCCAGCAGCTCAGGATTCGAGTCCCACAGCGGAACCGACGGGGGGACCGGACCGTAGAGCGTATCCGTCACCGAGACTCCCGGCTCGCGGAATGGCCGCGGAACTCCCGTCACCACGCCATAGAAAAGTCCGTTTGACGTGTTGATCTCGGATGCCTCATTCAGCGATGCATCCGTGCCGGAGGTCGTCGTGAACGAGCCGATCGCGACCCGCATCCCTTCGAACCGCGCAAACTGCCTGACCCCGCCGCTCGGCGAATCCATCGTCGACGTGATCGTGACCGGCGCCGGAAGCGCATTGCCGGTGCTCAGCAAAGTAAACGTCTGCGGCCCATCGATCTCCGTCCCCGGAGTCAACGCCGTTGGAGGATAGGTGTTCACGGTACCCGTCACCTGCACCTCGGCCCCCGGCGCGATGAAGGCCGGCTTCGTCGTCGATCCCGTATAGACGAGGATCCCCTCCGGCGTCACCGGGTTCGTGTCCGCATCCCTGGCCTCGAGATAGAACCCGTTCGACTTGACCCCGACCACGATCCCACTCGTCGTCACTGTCTGCGTGGCATAGGTCGACGGTTTGTTCATCTGGATGGTACGAATCGGAACCGTTGGCGGGGGCGTCTGCACCGTGAGCGCGATGGTCGCCGGCGCGGTACGAAGCTGCGCATCCGTCACGGTCGCCGTCAGGGAGTAGCTGCCCGACGAGACCGGCGTCGCACTGTACGAGAAGATGTTATCCCCGGACGTCACATCTCCGTGAGATCCGTCATCGTAGAAGGGCTGCGTGCTCGATCCGCCGATCGCACTGAGATCGGCCGCGACGGCCAGTCCCGTGCTCGTGGGCTGCGTCGCCGGTGTCACCTGCACCGTCAGCAGCGTTGCGCTTCCAAGGTTCACCGTAGCGGGTGTAGCCAGCCCTGCGGCCACAATCGGCAACGATCCGAAGTTGGTGCACGGAGCCAGCGTCGTGGCGCTGTTGCGCGGCGTGGGAGCCCCTGTGTGGAAGTCGACGCTGTTGCTATTCGTATTGGCGCAGACGTTGATCCGCAGATCGGCCACCGTGTTCGAGGGAGCCGGAGCCGGCGAACCAAGCGAGCAGCTCGCCGTCGTGCCAAAGCCCACCAGGTCTACCAGCGTCGGCTGCGCCGTGGGGCATGATCCACTCAGCGCCGTCGTGCTGCTTACGAGAGCCACCTTGCCGGCGGTCGCGCTCAGCGCCAACGTACCAGCCACATCGGGGGTCGGAAGCGGCGTCGTCCCGGCCGCACCCTGAGACTCCTGGATCAGGTAATACTGGCCCGCCTGCAGAGTAACCGTCGCGGGAAGCGGAGTCACCTGGCTTCCCGTGAACGATCCTGCCGCGCTGGCGTACTGCACGCTGTAATTGGTCAGTGTCACAGCGGAAGACGTCGCGTTAAACAACTCAATGTAATCGTTCTTATAGGTCGAACCCGAGTTTCCCCCGCCTCCGTAGACCTGCGAGATGATCACATGCGGAGACGATGACACCTGCGCCACGCCCGCGGATTGCAGAAGTCCGACCAAAAAAAGAACGCAGAAGAGGGAAGGGCGACCGGACAGATGCATACGTGGCATAACTGGAACACTACACGTAAGTTGTAGAAGTGTGTGCGAACAGAATGTAAAGGATTCAACTTTCCTGGAAACACGGCCCTTAGCCCCGACCTCCGCGGCGTATCCAACTCCCCAGCCAATGCCTACCTTGGACGTGTGTTCAGCTTACCCAGGACGGCCTTGAGCGCTTCGAGTTTCTGTCCCGCCTCGCCCAGCCTGCCCGCGGCGGTCAGGCGTTGGTAGTCGTCGAAGTCCCTGGCGGCCTCCGCGATGAGCGCGTCGGTGCCGATCGCAGGCTGCGGATTGCTCGGCGTTGAGGCGACGGAGGCGGGCGCGGCCTGGGCAGGCGCGGCTGCGTTCAGCGACGAGGTCTCTCCTCCGAAGAGGGAGGCGAGCGCGGCCTGAAAGGTGGTGCCATAGGCCAGCTTGTCCTGCAGCGCGAGCACCACCAGCCGAAGCTCCGGCATGGGGCTCTGCTGAGCCTGAAGGTAGATCGGTTCGGCATACAGCAACGCACGGCCCGAGGGGATCACAAGCAGGCTGCCGCGCAGCACATGCGAGCCCTGCTGGTTCCACAGGGTCAGCTGGCCCGAGAGCTGGGCGTTCTGGTCGATGCGCGCTTCGATCTGTTGCGGCCCATCGATCAGCCGTGTCTTTGGAAAGTTATAGACCGCCGCCGTCCCATAGGCGTCGCCGTCGGACCTCCCGGCGATCCAGCCGATCAGGTTGTTCCGGTTGGCGGGAGTGAAGGGCAGGATCTCGACAAACTCCTCGGAGGCTCCGCCGGGAATCTTCATCAGCACATAGTTCGGCAGCATGGGCTGGACGGTCTGCTGGCCGCTGGCATCGTTGCTGGTCTGGGTCGCGACGGTCCACAGGTCCTCGCGGTTGAAGAAAACCTCGGGCCGCGTCATGTGGTACAGGCCGTAGACCTCCGACTGCAGGCTGAACAGGGCCTCCGGATAGCGGACGTGGCGACGCAGATCGGCGGGCATCTTGTCCGCGTCGGTGAAGAGTGCCGGATACATGCGGCGGTAGGCTCCGATCACCGGGTCCGCCGTGTCGAAGACATAGAAGGTGGTCGTGCCGTTGTAGGCATCGATGACAACCTTGACGCTGTTGCGCATGTAGTTCACGGCGCTGTCGCCAAGGTTGTAGTGCGTGGAGTCCGGGTAGGCGTCGGAGGTGGTGAAGGCGTCGATGATCCACGACAGACGACCGTCGTCGCCGACCACCATGTAGGGATCCTGATCGAAGGTGAGGAACGGAGCCAGCCGGGCGACGCGGTCGCGAATATTGCGATGCATCAGCAGGCGGCTCTCGCCCGTCACATCATCGCTGAAGGGCAGCGTCCCGAGATCGCCACGATCGAGCGCCAGCGCAACCCTCCGCAGGAATCCACCGATCGCGATGCCACCCGTGCCCTGGTAGGAGGTGAGGTTATTGCCCTGGCCTTGCGGGTAATCGAACTCCTGCTGCCGCGTCTTCACATAGACGTCCGTGTCCGCCAGTTCTCCAAAGTAGAGCTCGGGCCGCGTCACCTTCAGGCCGGGAACCGTGCTCTGCACCGGCATGTTGCTGAGCAGCAGGTTGGGCAGGCCCTCGGGCGTGAAGCCGTTCACGGGATTCATGGTGATGCCGTAGCCGTGGGTGTAGATGAGCTTTTCGTTGACCCAGTTGCGGCTGCTGACGGGAAGCTTGTTGACGTTCAGTTCGCGGACGGCGAGCATGACCTCACGCTGCGTTCCGTTCAGGCTGTAGCGATCGATATCGATGTCGGGAAAGTCGTAGTAGGTGCGGATCTCCTGCACCTGGCGGAGGGTATCCTGCAGCGCGTGCCAGTCCCACAGACGGATGTTCTGCAGTGTGGGCTGATTGTGCGCGGGATCGGCGGCGTCGATCGTGGTCTCGGCGGGAAACTCGCTCTGCGTGAACCGGTCCAGACCATAGGCCTGCCGCGTCATCTGGATGTTGTGCGTGATGTACGGCTCTTCCCGCACAAGCTGGTTCGGCTTCACGACGAAGCTTCCGACGTACCAGCCGATCACGTTCACCAGAACATAGGCGAAGACGGACGGCAGCGCAGCGCCAACGATCCAGATCCCGCGAGAGTCCCGCGCCGCATTGACCGCGGCCATCAGGGCTCCGAGGACGAGTGCCGCGCAGACCAGCAGAAGGCCGTACACCGTGACGTGCGCGTCCGTGTAGTTGATGCCGTCGAAGAGCGTGTGATGCTCGAGCAAAAGCTCGAAGCGTTCCACATAGACCGTCACGGCGAGTACTAACAACAGAAACGCCGCGGTGGCCGAGAGTCCGCGCCAGGGCGACTCCGCCAGCCGGAGCCGCCGCGCGCCCAGCGTCCGGGAGCCGCTGGTCAGCACCAGGAAGAGCACCGCGACGGCGCACGTGGCCAATGCCAGGGTGAGCAGCCAGGTATCCACCAGCCGCCACGCCGGAAGGGTGAAGAGGAAGAACTCCAGGGGCCGTCCGAAGATGGGGTCGGTCACGCCTGCGGATGCGTGCGGCGCATACCAGAAGAGCGCCAGCGTCGGCCACTCCGCCGCCATGGCGAATCCGGTGAACAGGGCGATCGCAACCGAGACGATCAGCGAGATGACGCGCAACGCGGGAGCGACCGAGAGGCTGATCTGCCGCCCGGCGATCACAATGGCATGTTCACTGGGAAGATCCCCCACATGCGACCGGCGGATCAGGGAGAAAGCAAAGTAAAGGATTCCGAAGGTGGCCGTGGCCGCGATGGCGAAGACCGCCGACTCCAGGTACAGCGTCTTCCAAAAGACACTTCCATAGCCAAGCGACTCAAACCACAGGAGATCGACCCACTCCGAGAGGCTCGAACGAAGGCTGACAAAGAGGGCAAACAGGATGACGGCGACGATGAGGATGCCGCGTCGCCCACGCTTGGGATTCAGATAGTCGGGCGAGTCGATATATTCCGGCAACGGTCCTCCGTGCTTGTCTCGGAACTCCCTGCGTCGGATGTTCGAGGCGTGACAGCGATTCTACAGCGCTCCCCGGACCCGAACGGGAGGCTACCCGATTCCGCAGGAAACAGGTGTGTGGAGCGGTCCATAACGCCCGGACGAGTTTAGAGTAGATAGATGGTGCAGCGAAGGATGGTCGACCTGGTCGGAGTGGGGCTCAATGCCACCGACACGGTGATTCCGGTGGCTGAGTTCCCGGAACGGGGCTCTAAAACCGAGTACTACGGCGGAAGCGTTCTACCCGGCGGGCAGGTGGCGACGACGGTGATCGCATGTCAGCACTGGGGTCTGTCGACGAGATACGTGGGCCGTCTGGGAGAAGACGATGCTGCCCGCCTTCATCACCAGGCCTTCGCCGACGCCGGGGTCGAGACACAAATCCTGACCGTACCCGGCGGAATCAGCGCGCAATCGACGATCCTGGTCGACAGCGGAGGCGAGCGCACTGTGCTCTGCCGACGCGACGAGCGGCTGATGCTGCGGCCCCAGGACCTGAAACGCGAGTGGATCGAGCAGGCCCGCGCGCTGCACGTCGATGGCTACGATACCGATGCGGCCACCGTCGCCGCCGGATGGGCCCGAGCCGCCGGTGTGCCCGTCATCGCGGACCTCGACGAGCTCTATCCGGGCGTGGAGCTGCTGCTCGAAAAGATCGACTACCTGATCGTCAGCCGCGACTTTCCCCTGCGGCTCATGGGCGAATCCGACCTCGGCGTGGCCCTGCGCGGCATGCAGGAGCGCTTCGGCTGCCGCCTGGCCGCGGCCACCCTTGGCGAGCGCGGCGTCCTGGCCTGGAACGGCCGCGAATATCACTCGACCGCCGCCTACCGCGTGCCGGCGATCGACACCACGGGCGCGGGAGACATCTTCCACGCCGGCTTCATCTACGGCCTGTTGCAGGGCTGGGATCTGGCCCGGCAGCTCGACTTCGCCTGCGCCGCCGCCGCGCTCAACTGCACCTGCGTCGGAGCCCGCGGCCGCATCGAGACCGTCGGCGTCATCGAGGAGCTGATGGCCCTCGGTGGCCGATACGCCATGCCCGAGATCCAAGGCCGCGTAGCCGTCTAACTACTTCGCCTGCCGCACCATCTCGACCAGCACCGTGCGGGTCTGCCGTGCGTCCGTCACCTCGCGGAGAAAGTTGATCCGCGTCCCCTTCATGCCCTCGCTGGTCTTCAGCCGAAGCGTAAAGCCGAGCCGGTCGACCGAGGTCATCGTCGCCTCGGAGGCATCAAGGCCGCTGTGCACACGCGCCAGCAGGATCATCGAATCGACATGATCCGCGTTCATGTGCGCGAGGATTCCAGGCGCCGCCTCGGAGAGTGGATCGGGGCCAGACCGCCGATAATCCTCCGCCTGCACCCAGCCCATCACTCCGAAGCCGCCAACGTAGTAGAGGTCGATCGGTTCCAGCCGGAAGAAGCCGAAGTCGGCGAAGTCTACCCAGTAGCTGCTGCCCGGATGCCGTGCCAGGTAGATCGCCCGCACCGAGGCCACCTCCTCTGCGGGAACCGGTTCCGCGTTGCCGACGATCGTCGCCCGCGCCGCACCCAGCACATCTTCCCCACTCGCCGCCTGCCCCACGAAGAGGCTGCATCGCGGGTCGCCCTTCAGGTTCTGCGTATGCATCGCCATGTTGCTGATCAGGAAGATCGCGCGGCCAGCCTCATCGGTAGCAAACGGCATCAGCGATCCGAACGGATATCCCGGATGCTTGCGCGACTGCGTGGAGAGCGTCGCAACCTGGGCCAGCGCCAGCAGCGTGCGAACCCGTTCCGCGTGGCTCGGCTCAGCCAGTACTGGCCCGGCTGGTCCGGTGGAGGCATGTTGGCGCGGCGCGGTAGTTTCTGTGGATGACATAGCCCGATGATACCGCTCCGGCCATCCTCGGAACGGGCAATCTACCACTTCAGCCGAAGCAGCGAGATCCCCTGGCGCGGCATCCTCGTCGACACAGCCACCTGGCCATCTTTCACGTCGAGCCACTCCGGAGAGCTCACCAGCCCAAGCTGCCCCGCCGCCTGCAACTCCGCAACCTGCTCCGCCGTCGGATGCTGCGGCGACCCCATCCCCTTCCAGACCGTGTACGCGTTGCTATGCGTCTCGTCGATCCGGTAGTGCTCCAGCAACACCCGGCGCACCCCCGCCGAAACGCCCGCGACCGTGATCGTAGTCGGCGTAGCCTCAGCCGCTGCATCGGAGTCGTGATAGTTCCAGACCATCACCGCCGCCTCACGATCCCCGCGCGTTGCAAACGCATCGATATCCGCAGCCTGCCGCACGCCGCCGCCCACCATCGCATCCAGAGGAACCTGCCCTGTGCTCGTCGTCGCCACGCGATTCCCGGCCATCAACCCATACATCCGAAAGATGTTCAGCACCGGCTTGTCGATCCCATTGGTCGCCAGCGAGCGGAATCCCTCGAAGTAGTCCTTGTCTTCGAACTCGAACGACCAGCTCAGCATCGAGAGCAGGTTCACCTGGTGACGATCCTGTAACTCAAACAGACTCTTCAACGCCGCCGCCGTATAGGCCGGATACAGCGTCCCATTGCGATAGTTATTCGCCGGATTCACCTTCGACGAGCAGGCCGCGCAGCCCTCCGGATCCGCCTCGCTCAGGATGATCGGAAGCCGCTTGAAGCGCGGGTACTGCGCAATCAACGCAAACCCTTTGTCCACGTCCTCAAGCTCCGTCTGGATCCCCATCGTCACCCTGCCTTCGACGATCTTCGGCGATCCCTTGGCATGGAACGAGATGAAGTCCAGCGGCACCGCCTTGCCGTTCGCCGCGCTCTTGCCGGTATTCACATGGTCGAGAAAGTTTTTCAGAAACAGCCTGGCCTTCTCACTCCTCGGACTGGTCGAAGCCGGGCCGCCCACCCACGCACCCGGCAGCGCCGCACGCACGCCAGCTACCGCGTAGTCATAGAGCTTCCAGTAGTCCTCGGGGGCACCATGCCAGTAGTCGATATCCGGCTCGTTCCACACCTCGAAGTACCACCGCGACACCTCATCCTTTCCGTACCGCTCCACGAGGTGCGCCGTGACCACGCGCACGAGCTCCCCCCACTTCGCGTAGTCCTTTGGAGGATTGTTCGACTTCCCCGACACCGTCGACTTTGGATAGTGAACCTGGTACGGCTCATGCCGATTCGGAAGATCCGCCGCAAGATCCCTGGGCATGAAGCCAAGCTCCACCATCGGCCGAACGCCCGCCGCCTCGTACGCGTCGAAGATGCCATCGAAGATCCTGAAGTCGTACACCGGCTTGCCCGCAGCATCCTCGCTGTAGACATTCGTCGAACTGAACTTCAGCTCCGCCACTCCGTCTCCCGAGGTCAGCAGATGATGAGCCCGGATGTACACCGGCTCCGGGCTCAGATCGTGCAACTCCTTCAGCAGCTCGGTCCCGTGGCGCATCGTCGTATAGTTGGCCTCGTCATAGCCGAACCATCTGTAGATCGGCTTGTAAGCACCAACCGGCTTCGCAAGATCCACCGTGATCGCGACCGGTCCCTGCACCTGTCCCATCAGCCCACCCGCGGCCACAATCGGCAGCAAACATCCCAGCCCGAAGATCCGCATCGCCCGCATCCGCCGCCCCAAAACGCTCATCACACGCTCCCTCTTATCGAATGATGATGTCACACCCGGCCTGCCCCTTTCTCGAAGCACCATTGACGACCGGATGTCCCATCCGATAGCGTGGCCCACACGCCTGCGGGCGAAGATCGCCAGCGGCCCCACCGTTCCAGCTCAAACTCGCGTCAAACCGAGCATGGGCAGTGACGAGAAAGATTCGAACGACATGGATAAGCGCGAATTCCTCAAAGGCACCGGAGCGATCGTCGCAGGCGCACTGCTGCCGAAGCTGACGCCAGCCCAGACAGCCGCAGGCAACCGCACGAACTGGGCCGGGAACCTCACCTACAGCACCGATCACCTCGACCTCCCAACCACCGTCGAAGAGATCCGCCACACCATCCACGCCCACACGCATCTGAAGGCTCTCGGCGCCCGCCACTCCTTCAACTCCATCGCCGACAGCACCGAGGATCAGGTCTCGCTCAAGCACTTCGACCAGATCGAGCTCAACGCCTCCGCCAAGACCGTCACGGTCGGCGCCGGAGTCACCTACGGCCAGCTCGCCCCGTATATCGACAGCCGTGGATTCGCCGTGCACAACCTCGCCTCGCTCCCCCACATCTCGGTCGTCGGAGCCTGCGCCACCGCGACTCACGGCTCCGGCAGCCGCAACGGCAATCTATCAACCGCCGTCCGCTCCATCGAGATGGTCACCGCCGCCGGCGACGTCGTCACCCTCTCGCGCGAAAGGCTCGGCGACCAGTTCCCCGGCGTCGTCATCGGCCTCGGAGCCCTCGGCATCATCACCCGCATCACCCTCGAGGTCCAGCCCACCTTCCAGATGACCCAGGTCGTCTACGAAAACCTCCCCTTCGAAGAGCTCGAACACAATCTCGCCGGAATCTTCGCGAGCGGCTACAGCGTCAGCCTCTTCACCGACTGGCAGAAGCATCGCGCCACCCAGGTCTGGATCAAGCGCCGCGTCGACGCCAAGACCCCACGGCACCCCGAGCCCACCTTCCACGGAGCCACCCTCGCCACCCGCAACCTACACCCGCTCGCCGGCCACTCCGCCGAAAACTGCACCGAACAGATGGGCGTCCCCGGCCCCTGGTACGAGCGACTCCCGCACTTCCGCATGAACTTCACCCCAAGCAGCGGAGCCGAGCTCCAGAGTGAGTTCTTCGTCTCCCTCGACCGCGCCTACGAAGCCATCCTCGCCGTCGAGCAGCTCCGCGACCAGGTTACCCCGCACCTCTTCATCACCGAGCTCCGCACCATCGCCGCCGACGACCTCTGGATCAGCCCCGCCTACCAGCGCTCCTCGATGGCCATCCACTTTACCTGGAAGCCAGAGTGGGCCGCCGTCCAGAAGCTCCTGCCGCAGATCGAAGCGAAGCTCGCGCCCTTCGAAGCCCGCCCCCACTGGGCGAAGCTCTTCACCATGTCCCCCGCCGTTCTCCGCTCGCACTACAGGAAGATGGCCGACTGGAAGGCCCTCGCCACCCACTACGATCCGCAGGGGAAGTTCCGCAACGCCTTCCTGAACCAGAACATCTTCGCCTGACCCCATCCACCACCAGGACGGAACGACCAGCATCGCCACGCCGCAGACTCCTCCCTGCCGTCGAATCTCCGCGCAAGTTGAGATAAAGCGATGACATCTTGCAGACAATCGCGGGAACGCGAGCCCGTAGGGTGGGATGGCGCCACCTGATTCGCTCAACCAACTCCGCTCAACCAACTCCAAGGAGAAGCCCATGCTCTCACTCGCCTCCATCTGCAGAAACGCCCTCCGCCTAGCAGGCATCACCGTCCTGCTGACCGTGCCGTCCTTCGCCGCCGGACTATCCGCCACCGCCACGTACACGGACGTACCGGATCCCACCACCGCCGGCGTCTACGACTACAGCCTCACCCTCAACAACACCGGCACCACGACCATCGGAACCTTCTGGTTCGCCTGGGTGCCGGGCGGAGACTTCCTCTCACCGACTCCCACCCACGTAACCCTGCCCGCCGGCTGGACCGATAACATCTTCAACAATGCGACCAACACAGGGTCCAGCATCCGTTGGGTGACCACGACCAGCCTGCTCCAGCCCGGCCAGTCCCTCTCCGGCTTCAACTTCGAAAGCACCGAGACACCCACGCAACTCCTCGGCAACGTTCCCTCCGGCACCGGCGCCGGAGATCCCATCCTGACCTCCTTCGTCTACATCGCCGCACCCTTCGCCGACCCCGGAGCCCAGATCGTGGCCACCGCCGTAACCCCCGAACCCAGCTCCTTCGCCCTGCTGGCCACTGGCCTCATCGGCGGAGCAGGAGGCTGTTACCGGCGCTTCAAGGCAGCACGGGCCGCGTAGCAGAATCGCATCGCAGCCGGTTCCTGTCGCAGGAAGAGCCGGGGAGGCCAGACCCCATTCCGAGCAATTCAGGGGATGGCCTCCGCGGCTTTTGGTTGTTTAAGGGCTAACCTCTATTAGAACAGATTCGCTGAAGGTGTAGGGTTGTACGTTGGATGCCGTGGCGCTCCGGCCCACCTTAGCGACGATGAGACGTGTCGCGAAGGTGGGGCACCCAACTCGATACCAACAGTCGATACCAACAGTCAATACCAATAGGCAATACCAACAGGCAATCTGCTCTGGCGATTCGTCCGTCGGACCGATCCGATCTTAGGCCGCAGGCTGAAACTGACCCGACTTGCCCCTCGGGTGACGCCGCGACACCGCGCAGGCCTTCGCGCGTCTGCCCTCGGATATGGGATCGGAAGCTATTCGACTGACGCCGATCCGCGACCGAAGAGGTTGCCGAGATGAAGACCATCCAGCCTGTGAGAGTATCCCAGCGAGATCAGGTTATGCCGGCCCGCCTCATCGTTCTGATACCCAACTCTTACATCAATCTGCGCTGTGCGGAACGGGCTGAACAGCAGACCTCCGTCCACAACGTGGAGCGTACTCGCGTCTTTTGCGAAGGTCGGCGCATACTCCGCATACCACTGATATCGCTTCGAGATCGCCCGCCCGACGGCCACATTTGGGAGCCAGTTCGTTCGCCGGGCACCATCCACGGTCGTACGCAACAGCTCTACATTTTCCGTGAGGATATAGCCCTTCGGAAGCGTCTGTTGCCAGATGAGGATTGCCATCGGATCGTAGGTGTCCGAACTCTGGGACGGACCACCCGTCGGACAGCTCAGGTTCAACACTACCGATTGCGCCATTCGGTGATTCGGCCCCGTGAGACCGACCTTCATCCCGAACCCCATATCCTGGAACTGCAGATGCTTCGTCCCCGGGTCGGCAGCCATCTGGTATACCGCATTGCTCGAGGTGAGCCGCAACTCCATCTTGTGGCCGATCCCCAGCCTCGTCAACACCTCGGGAAGGTCAGCAACATAGTCCGTCTTCGAGTAGCTGACATTCGCCCCGCTCTCCATTTGCAGGCTATCGCTCGGCACTACGTCGGGCGCTGTACCCACCGACGGTCGTTCCGTCGCGATCGGAAGGCTCTCAGCCGCCTGGGAAGAGGCCTCAAGAGTAAACAACATGGAAAGGCTTATCCAAAGAACGGCGAAGACACGCTGACGCATCAGGGGGGATCACTCCTGCCCTTTTCATCGGTGAAGCTCAACCTTTGAAGCACCCCTGCCGATAAATCAGCGTCGCGGGAGTAACGTCACCGAAGGTGGTCAGAACCCGAATTCAACCGACCCGCGATGTCGCTCAGCTTAAAGGCCCATCACTCCCACTCCGCCAGCTCCTGCGCCGTCAACGGCAGCGGCAGTACCTGCCCGGTCGCCCCCGCCGCGAACGTCGTCTCCAGAATCGCCATCACCGCGACCGCATCGCGCGTCCCAATCTCCGGAGACGAGCCGTTCCAGATCGCATCCCGAATGCCCGCGTAGTACTGCTGCTGCTGCCCCCGCTGCGGCTTGCCCTCGGTCCTGACGCCGGTCCCGCCGTCGATAAAGAAGCCTCCATCCGGATCCACCCCGAACTCCGGATTCCCCGGCATCATTCCCGCCATCAACTGCTTCTCCTGCACATCCATCCCATACTTCATCCAGCTTCCCCTGGTCCCATGCAGCACCGTCCGCGGCCCACCCCCCGCAGCCAGCAGGGTCGCATTCAGGATCACCCGGAGCCGGTCGTAGAACAGCGTCACATGCGCCCAGTCATCCGTCTTTCCGCCATCGCGCAGAATCCCAAAACTCGCGCCGACCGTCTGCGGCAGCCCAAAGAGGTGCACCGACAGATCGATCAGGTGCGGCCCCAGGTCGAACCATAGACCGGCCCCCGGCCCCGGATTCTCACGCCAGCGATCCCTCACCGCCGGGCGATACCGATCCATATGACATTCATAGTGAACGATCCGCCCCAGCGCGCCGGACCGCATCGCCGACTTCGCTCCCAGCGTCTCGCTCTCCCACCTCCGGTTATGAAAGACCGAGAGAAGCCGCCCGTGCTGCTTCGCCGCCGCCTTCAGGGTCCGGGCCTCCTCCAGCGTCACCGTGAACGGCTTGTCGATGACCACGTCCTTGCCCGCCGCCATCGCCGCCAGCGCCAGCGGCAGATGGCTGTCGTTCGGGCTCGCCACCACCACCAGGTCCACATCCGGGTGCGTCGGGACGCCGGCGGGATCGCAGATCGTCACCCCCGGAACCTCGGACCGGATCGCCTCCACCCGGCTCGACCCGATCACCGTCAGCTCCAGCCCCTCGACCGACCGGATCAGCGGAGCGTGAAAGCTTCGCCCCGCGAACCCGTAGCCGATCAGCCCAACCCGAATCGTCTGCCCCGTAGCCGCCATTATTTCGAGAGCTCCGCCTTCACCATCTCGCTCACCATCTTCCCATCAGCCCGCAGGCCGCTGGCCAGGATCCTCTGCTGGATCACCCGCATCGCCGGACCGATGTCCTTCGGCCCGGGCTTTGTTCCGCCCTCGGCCAGGTGCGCGATCGCTCCGTGAATGATCGCCCTCACCTCGTCCTCGCTCGCCGCCTGCGGAATGTAGATCTCGATCATCGCGATCTCGGCGGTCTCCTTCGCCGCCAGCTCCGGCCGGTCGCCCTTGGTAAACGACTCCACCGACTCCCTCCGCTGCTTCAGCAGGGTCGAAAGAATCTGCGTCTCCTCGGCATCCGTCAGCGGCTCGCGCTTGTCGATCTCCTTGTTCTTCAACGCCGACTTTACCATCCGCAGCGTCGTCAGCCGGTGTTCGTCCTTCGCCTTCATCGCCGTAATAATGTCCGCCTGGATCCTGGTCCCGATACTCGTCTCGCTCATCGCATCATCCTCAGCCAACCATTATAGGAACCCCGACGATCTCCCGTCCCCGCGGCCACCCAAACCCATCCCTCCCGCTACAATAAGACGCATATGATCCGTAAGACACGTCTCTTCACGCCAGGGCCGACGCCCCTTCTTCCCGCCGCTCAATTCGCCATGGCCGCCGCCGATATCCACCACCGGACGGCCGAGTTCCGCGCCCTCTACACCCGCGTCCTCGCCCAGCTCAAGGAGTTCGTCGGAACAAAGAACGACGTCATCATCCTCTCGAGCTCCGGAACCGGGGCCATGGAAGCCGCCGTCTCGAACCTTACCTCGCCCGGCGACCGCGTGCTGGTCCTGACCGCCGGAAAGTTCGGCGAACGCTGGTCAGCCCTCGCGAAGGCCTTCGGCTGCGCGGTCGACGTCGTCAGCGCGCCCTACGGCCAGACCTTCTCGATCGACGAGGTCAAGGCAGCGCTCAAGCTCGAGACCCGGGTTGTCTTCATGCAGGCGACCGAGACCTCGACCGGCGTTCGGCACTGCACGCCCGCTGTCGCTAAGCTGATTAAAGACACCAACTCCGAGGCCCTGCTCGTCGTCGACGCCATCACCGGCCTCGGCACCAGCCACCTCGACATGGACGGCTGGGGCGTCGATGTCCTCATCGGCGGCTCGCAGAAGTCTGTCATGATCCCCCCCGGTCTCTCCTACCTCGCCGTCTCGGACAAGGCCTGGGACCGGATGGAGGCCAGCTATAACCCCCGCTACTACTTCGACCTGAGGAAAGAGCGCAAGAACGCCCGCCTCGGCGAATCCGCCTACACCCCCGCCGTCGCCCTGATCGCAGCCCTGGGTGCCGCGCTCAACTACATCGCCGGACAGGCTGCCACCACTGAGAAGCCCGAAGGCGACCTCGCCGCCGGACGGAAGATGCTCGTCGAAAACGCCGAGACCATCTCCGCCATGACTCGCGCCGCCGTTCTCGCGATGGGCATGACGCTCTTCGCCCCCGACGCCCCCTCCTCCGCCGCGACCGCCGTTCTGCCCCCCGCGGGCGTTGACTCCGGTCTCTTCGTCAAGGAGCTCAAGTCCCGCTTCGGAGCCATCATCACCAATGGCCAGGGCGAGATGAAGGGTCAGATCTTCCGCATCGCCCACCTCGGCTTCTTCGATTACATGGACACGATCGCCCTTATCGGCGCGCTCGAACAGGTGGTCGTCAAGAGCCTTCCGCAGCTCAACATCCCCTTCGGAGCTGGTCTCGTCGCCGCCCAGAAGCTCTACGCCAACCGCAGCCAGACCGCCGCCGCCGATGCCAAGTGCATCTGCGGACGCACCGACGCCTGCTGCTCGCTCCAGAACCCAGGCTTCGGAGCAGCGTCCAAAGCCTAGCCGAGAT
>JAMFSC010000031.1 GCA_026225095.1 bacterium | reverse complement strand
TCTACGACGAGAAGCTGGATCCGCAGCCGCAGCTCTTGGTGGAGTTGGGGTTGATGAAGTTGAAGCCCTGGCGCATGATCGTCTCTTCGAAGTCCAGCACCATGCCATGGAGGTAGATGAAGCTCTTGGGATCGACAAAGATGCGGATGGGTGGGGCGTTTTCCTCGCCGAGGGGCGACTGGCTGAAGCAGTAGACGCGGTCTCGCTCGCGGGCCTGGGAGTCGAAGCGGATGTTGTAGCTGAGTCCGGAGCATCCGCCTCCGGTGATTCCGACGCGGAGTCCGCCCATGTCGGGCGAGACGTTCTCCTTGGCCATCGCGTTGCGGATGCGCTTGAGCGCCTTGAGTGTGACCTGGATTCCCTTTTGGCCGGGAATGTGGCTTTCCGGGCTGAGCACCGTCAAACCAGCGAGTGGATCTTTCTTTTCAATACCTTCGGCGTGCTGGGCGTCGCGTTCCGCGGCGGTCTGCAGGCTGACCATAGCTGCCATGTTGTTCCTCATGAAACTGGGTCCGGCTTGTTGCACAGCCTCCGAAAGGCAGGCTGTCGACATACGGGCTTACGTGTTCCGGTTTAGCGATTCCCAGGGGCTGACGCCCGGCTCGTTGCCAGCCTCTCGACCCCATTTCGGCTGGGTGCGGGAGTCGCGGGCAAGGGTTGATGATCTTTGTGTACGACCAATTCTACGCTCACAGTGGTAGGACGACACATAAATCTACAGGCGAAAGGGCGCCCGGCCAGTCCCATGGGAACTCACCGGACGCCCCTCGCATGCGTGGTCTAGTGGGCTGCTACAGCTACTTGAACGCCGGCGGTCTCAGCGACGTTGTTCTTCTTCTTCCAGTCGCCAATAGCTGCGCGGATCGCGTCTTCGGCGAGGACCGAGCAGTGAATCTTGACCGGGGGAAGCGCGAGCTCCTTGACAATATCGGTGTTCGAGATCGTGAGGGCCTCGGCAATGGTCTTGCCTTTAACCCACTCGGTCGCGAGCGAAGAAGAAGCAATAGCCGAACCACACCCGAAGGTCTTGAACTTGGCGTCCTCGATAACCTGGGTCTCGGGATTGACGCGGATCTGGAGACGCATGACGTCGCCGCACTCCGGAGCGCCGACGAGGCCGGTGCCGACTTCGTCCGATGACTTATCCATCGAACCGACGTTGCGGGGATTCTCGTAGTGGTCTACTACCTTGTCGCTATATGCCATGGTGTTGTCCTCAGTTCTTTGGATGGTTATCCGGTCTGCTTTGGTTCACCGGTAAAGTCTAGTGGGCAGCCCACTCGATCTTGGTGAGGTCGATTCCCTCTTTGACCATCTCGTAGAGGGGGCTGAGTTCGCGGAGCTTCAAGACAACATCGATGAGCTTGTCCGAGACGTAATCGACCTCGGCCCGGGTGTTGAAGCGGCCGAGACCGAAGCGGATCGAAGAGTGCGCGACGTCGTCGCCCAGGCCCAGGGCCTTGAGAACGTAGCTCGGTTCGAGGGTGGCGGAGGTGCAGGCCGATCCACTCGATACCGCGATGTCGTTGATTCCCATCAGCAGGCTCTCGCCTTCGACGTAAACGAAGCTCATGTTCAGATTGCCGGGGAGATGGTGCTCCATGTTGCCATTGACATGGACGTAGTCGAGGGCCTTCTCGAACTTGTTGCGCATGTAGTCACGCAGTTCGGTCTGGCGGGCGGCTTCGGTAGCCATCTCTTCGCCGGAGATCTCGCAGGCCTTGCCGAGACCGACGATTCCGGGGACGTTGAGGGTTCCCGAACGCATGCCGCGCTCGTGGCCTCCGCCGTCGATCTGCGCCGAGATCTGCACGCGGGGATTGCGGCGGCGGACATAGAGGGCTCCAACGCCCTTGGGGCCGTAGATCTTGTGGGCCGTCAAGGAAAGCACGTCGATATTCATGGCCTGGACATCGACCGGAATCTTGCCGACTGCCTGGACGGCGTCGGTGTGGAAGATGATGCCGTTGTCGTGGCAGATCTTGCCGATCTCGGCGATTGGTTGGACCACTCCAATCTCGTTATTGGCAAACATAATAGACACAAGGATAGTCTTCCCCTCGCCCTCGGTGACGATGGCACGCTTGAGGTCTTCGACGTCGATGAGGCCGTCGGCCTGGACGGGCAGGTAGGTGACGCGGAAGCCATACTTTTCAAGCCGCTTGCAGGTGTCGAGGACGGCCTTGTGCTCGGTGGCCTGGGTGATGATGTGGTTGCCGCGCTCGCGGTACATCTCGGCGATTCCCTTGAGGGCGAGGTTGTTGGATTCCGTCGCGCCGGAGGTGAAGATGATCTCCTTGGCGGTGGCACCGATGAGCTTGGCAATCTGCTGGCGGGACTTCTCGACCGCCTCTTCCGCCTCCCACCCGAAGGCGTGGTTGCGGCTGGCGGCGTTGCCGAACTTCACCGAGAAGAAGGGGAGCATGGCGTCGAGGACGCGCTTGTCCATCTGGGTGGTGGCATGGTTATCCATGTAAAGGGGAAGGGTGACGCCCGCGGGGAGGGGCTTGGTGGACTGCGTGATGATGACGCCGTTGTTGGACATCTCGCCGCTGAAGTCGCCGTTGTTGCTGATCTCGCCTGTGCCGTTGATGGACTTGGCGGGGATGCCATCTAGTCCGAGGATGCTGTCGCTCATGTGCAGAACTCCCGTGAAACAAACTTTGTCAGGATAGATGCTATGCGTTTCCGGCCGGGCTGAATATGATAATTCCGCCAGTGGGCCGAAATCGGGCCTGAATGGTCCGATTTTACCTCTAAACCGCGATGCTGACCAGACCGCCACCGACGGCGGAGCCCGCGCCGATCTGACCGACTGGCTCCGATTCCACCAAATCTCCAATGTTGATTCCGCTGAGCAGGTCCTTGATGCTGTCGTTGACCTTGCGCAGTGGCTCCTTGATGGTGCAGTGGCCGGCGAGGTCGCAGGCTCCGTGGATGGTGATGCAGCTGGTGATGAAGAGGGGTCCGTCGATGGCGCGGATGACCTCGAAGGCGGTGATCTCGCTGGCGGATCGGGCGAGGGAATAGCCACCGTTGGTTCCGGCGTGGGAGACGAGGAGGCCGGCCTTGGCGAGGGTCTGGAGGATCTTGGCCAGGAGTTGCGGTGGGATGTGATAGGCCTCGGCGATATCCTTGGCGCTCTGCGCGCCGGACGCAGCCTGCTCGGCGAGATACTTCAACGCCATGAGACCGTAGTCGGCTTTCTTTGTCAGGCGCAGCATGGCGGCTCCTACTGTAGGGCTATACCTGGAAATCTGGTTGGCCAGAAGAGATTTTGCCTGGCTGCCGTTCCCTTCGAGGGGGGCAGGCGGAGAAGAGTTATTATCCGGCCAGCATCTCCAGTGTACGGTGGGGCGGTGGCTTGCGCAATGGCTGGGTGTGGGAGATGGATTCGGTCGGTCAGCCGGGAAGCGTCTGCGCTGCGGGCGGCCCGCTGATGCGGCGGATGACGATCCAGGCATATTGAGCGGCGGAGATGGGAGCGAGGAGCGCGATGAGCTCCAGCAGGCCGTGGCGGGCGGTGCCGATGTGTATGGCGGCGGCCGATCCCGGACTCAGGACGCGTTCGGCCAGGACAGAGGTGAGGCCCATGATCTGCACCAGCGTGTTGAACTTACCCAGCAGGCTCGGGTGGAAGTCGCGCAAGGTTCCGGTGGCAAAGAGCAGGGTGGCGATGAGCAGGATGCCGAAGTCACGGCTGAAAACCAGCACGGTGACATGTTGCGGGATGAGGCCGACGTGGGTGAGGACCAGGAAGAGGGTGCTGAGGAGGAGCTTGTCCGCGATGGGATCGAGGTAGAGCCCGAGGGTGGTGCGCTGCTCGAGCCAGCGGGCGAGCAGGCCGTCGAGGCCGTCGCTGACGCCGGCGAGGAGGAAGAGGGCAAACGCTATTCGAAAGCGACCAGCCAGGATCTCGATGATGAGATAGGGGATGATGAAGAGCCGCAGCAGCGTGAGCAGGTTGGGTGCGGCACGGAATTGTCTGAGGAAAGCCACGTCTCGGATACCTGATGGTAGCGCATGTTTGCTCTCACCCGCCGCGTGCTTTACAGTAGATAGAGACGCACAGGCGCGTAGCTCAGTTGGTTAGAGCGCTACCTTGACACGGTAGAGGTCTCCGGTTCGAATCCGGACGTGCCTACCATTTATCTCCCCCCCCCACAGTTGATCCGCTGAGTGCACTTCTAGAGCCGCTCTCTGAAGGTGGGGTTCGCCTCC
>JAMFSC010000180.1 GCA_026225095.1 bacterium | reverse complement strand
CATGGCACTGTTTGAACCACTGGCAACGCTCGCCGAATCGCTCGCCCACGAGCCCAGCCGCCTCAGGAAGCGCGCCGCCATCACCACGTCCATCGCCCTCACCCATCAGCAGTCGACCCCGACAGAGCAAGGACCGTCCGACCCCGGCCTCTTCGCCCTCTACCTCGCCGGCCTCCCGTTCCCCGAGTCCGACCCCCGCAAGCTCAACGCCGGAGGGGCCCTCCTCACCCGCGCCGTCCTGTCGGTCACCGGAGCCACCGACGCCGCCATCACCCACGCCTACCGCCGCCACGGGGACCTCGGAGCCGCCACCTTCGACCTCCTCGCCGAAGTCCCCCACCGCGCCCCCACCCTCACCCTCGCCGAGGTCGCCGAATCCTTCGCCGCCATCGCCACCGCCAGAACCACCGCCCACCGCTCCTTCCTCCTCGAAGACCTCCTCCGTCGCGCCACCCCCATCGAGACCAAGTACCTCATCAAGCTCATCCTCGGAGACATGCGCATCGGCGTCAAACAAAGCCTCATCGAAGAGGCCATCGCCATAGCCGCGACCACCGCCCGCCCCGATCAGCAACCCGTAGAACCCTCCGCCGTCCGCCACGCCGTCATGCTCGAAGCCGACCTCGCCCAGGCTACCGACCGCGCCTTCGCCGGAACCCTCGGCCAGGCCCGCATGCGCCTCTTCCATCCCCTCGGCTTCATGCTCGCCAGCCCCGTCGAAACCCCGGAAGAGGCCGTCCTCCGCTTCACCGCCAAACCCGAAAAGCCTGCCAGATCAAAGAAATCTCGAACCCCAAAGGCCACCGACCAACAACCCGAACCCCTCGCCGAAGTCGAAGAGGCCGTAGATGAGCTGGAACTTGCCGAAATCCCAACCGACCCCACCCAACCCATCCACGCTTTCCTGGAAGACAAGTACGACGGCATCCGCGCCCAGATCCACTGCGGAGACCCCGCCCACCCCGGCCGCGTTGCCATCTATTCCCGCAACCGCGAAGACATCACCCAAAGCTTCCCCGAACTCGCCGAGGCCTTCTCCGCAGTCAAACCCGATCTCGATGGCCCGATGATCCTCGACGGCGAGATCCTGGCCTGGGACTTCAGTCTCTCGCAGGAAACCCCCACCCCCCGAGCCCTCCCCTTCGCCACCCTGGGAACCCGCATCGGCCGCAAGATTGTCACCAACGACCTGCGCGCCCAGGTCCCCGTCGTCTTTATGGCCTTCGATCTCCTCTTCGCAAGGACCGAGCTCCAACTCACCCACCCCCTCCGCATCCGCCGCAATCGCCTCGAGGCCATCGTCGAGCAGATGGTCACTCGCATCGTCGCCCCCCTCGCCTCCGATCCCACCCGCAACTCCCCCCAGCGTGCCATGTTCCTCGGCGAACCCGGCGCCGGCCTCCCCCGCCTCCTCCTCTCCCCCACCCGCCTCGTCGAGAGCGCCGAAGACATCGACCGGGCCTACTCGGAGGCCCGCGCCCGCGCCAACGAAGGCGTCATGCTCAAGGCCGCCGGCTCCACCTACCAGCCCGGCCGCCGAGGCCTCGCCTGGGTCAAGCTCAAACGCGAACTCGCCACCCTCGACGTCGTCATCACCGGGGCCGAATACGGCCACGGCCGCCGCGCCGCCTTCCTCTCCGACTACACCTTCGCCATCCGCGGCTCAAACGGAGACTTCCTCACCGTGGGCAAAGCCTACTCCGGAGTCACCGACCAGGAGATCGCCGATCTCACCGTCTTCCTCAAATCCCACACCCTCGAAGATCAGGGCCACTTCCGCACTGTCGAACCCCTCGTCATCCTCGAAGTCGCCTTCAACAACATCATGCGCTCCGAACGCCACGCCAGCGGCTTCGCCCTCCGCTTCCCCCGGATCGTCCGCATCCGCACCGACAAGCCCCTCGAAGAGATCGACACCCTCGCCCGCGTCGAGGAGATCTACCTCAGCCAGGTCGACCGCCCCGCCGCCTAGCCGCAGCCTTGCCCACCGCACCACCACCCCCAAATATTCCCGCACAAGCGCTCCAATCCTGCATCCAACCCACAAGTGCTTGAATCCGCACGGAGGAAAGACTCATGAAACTCACACGCACGATCTCTGCAGTCATCCTCACCAGCCTCTTCGCTCTCCCCATCTCTGGTGTCGCCCAGACCTACCATCACCGTCATCGCCGCGCCGTCGAATCCCAGCGCGCCCACGACCATCGCCATCACACCGGCGCCAAGATCGTCGTAGGCTCAGCCGCAGGCGGAGCCGTAGTCGGAGGCCTCCTCGGCGGTGGCAAGGGAGCCCTCATCGGAGCCGGCGTTGGAGCCGGTGGCGGTGCCATCGCCAATAAGGTCCGAGTCAACAAGGGTGTCAAAGCCCGCGAACGGCGCGACCAGTAACCGTCATCCCATGGCCCTCAAGCGGATTCGGCCCACTCTGCACCGAATCCGCGCAAACCATCCTGCCCGAAAGAGACCTCCGTTGATTCCCTGTTCCATTCCTGTACACTCGCAGACCATCCCGCGCGAAAATCCCCTGACGTCCGCCTCGGCAGACGCTATGATTTTCGAATCCGCGGGCCCTTTCGATGCGTCAGATGTGTGTACGGTTTGATTGGAGCTAGCTATGAAACGCTATCTATTTCTGGCAGTCGCATCCCTGGTCCTGACCGCCCCAAGTGCTGCCCTCGCGCAGCACTCGGCCGGAAGCACCGCCCACATGCGCCCGCAACTCTTTCGTGATCACAGCCCGCGCGCCCACGTTCACATGGTCGCCGCCCACCACTAAGACTCAGCCTTCCTGACAGGATTCTCCGCGGCTCGCGCCCTCTCAATAAAAAGGCGCAGCCGTTCCGGATCCTTCCTCCCCGGTTCCCGCTCCACCCCACTTGCCACATCGACCCCCCAGGGACGCAGCCCTTCAATCGCCGCTCCCACATTCTCCGGGTCCAGCCCCCCCGCCACAATCATCTCCATCTCATTCGCCCCCGCGAACAGACCCCTCCCCGCCTCCCAGTCGAAGCGTCGCCCCGTCCCCCCCAGCGCCGCTCCCACCTTCGAGTCGACCAGCACCCGATCCACCACGCCTCGCAACTCCGCAACCTGCCCCGCCAGCCGCTCCCCCACCTCAGCCCCACCGTCTACCTCCCAGTGCAGCGTCTGCGTCAGGCTGATCGTCTCCCCAAACTCCTCCCGCAGCCCCCGGATCACCTCCGGCCACGGCCCCCCATGCATCTGCACCCCGGTCAACCCCGCCACCCGCACCGCAGACCGGATCGCCTGCAGATCTCCCTCATGAAACACCCCAATCCGCTCCACGTCCCCCAGCAACCGAACCGTAATCCCCCCGGCCACCTCCGGAGTCACCCGCCGCGTACTCGGGGCAAACACATATCCAATCGCGTCCGCCCCCAGGTCGATCGCCGCCTGCGCGTCCTCCACCGAAGTATTCGCGCAGATCTTAATCCACATCCCATCCCCCATCGAGTCCTTCCGTTTGCGACCAACGGGAGCACCCAGCAAAGCGGTATACAAGTCACGAAGTGACCGCCGCCCGCGCAGGGCGCACCTGGCCCCTAAATCTCCGAAGCAAACTCCCGATCCAGCAGCAAAGCCAGTTGAGCCGCCGGCTCCGGCTGCCGCATCAGCGTCTCCCCTACCAGAAAAGCGTCGTAGCCCGCCTCCGTCAGCCGGGTAATGTCCTCCACGCTCCGAATCCCACTCTCCGCCACCCGCACCACATCTCGCGGCAGATACTTCTCGAGCGTCGTATGCAGCGTCGTATCTACCCCAAGCGTCTTCAGATTCCTGCAATTCACCCCGATCGTATTGAACCCAAGCTGAACCGCCCGTTCGATCTCTTCCCGATCATGCGCCTCGCACAGCACATCCAGCCCCCACCGCTTCGCCTCCGCAGCCAGGTCCCGCAGATCCCCATCCGTATGCGCCGCCACGATCAACAGAATCGCGTCTGCCCCCGCAGCCTTCGCCTCCAGAATCTGAAACTTATCGAGGATGAAATCCTTCCGCAGCACCGGAATCGTCACCGCCGCCGAAACCGCCTCCAGATCCCCCAGCGATCCCTGGAAGAACTCCTCATCCGTCAGCACCGAGATGGCCGCCGCCCCCACCCCCTCGAACGACCGCGCCAGCGCCGCCGCATCGTAGAACTCCCGGATCACGCCCTTCGAAGGCGACGCCTTCTTGCACTCCGCGATCACCGCCGGCCCGGCCGCCGCGACCCTCCGCAGTCCCGCCGTGAATTGCCCCGCCGTCCGCGCCGACGCCCGCCGCTCCAGCCCGGCCATATCGGCTCCCTGCTTCCGCTTCATTACGGTCAAAAGCGCATGCGCCAGAATCTGATCGAGCTGCGTGGCCATCCTGTCTCCCGGACTTGCGTTGCGAAAATGCGTTGCGCCAAATGAAAACAGCCCCGAATCGGGGCCGGTCTGATACTTAATCCCTAAATTTGTAACCTTGCACCCAACAGGCTCGTCTAAAACCTGATCTGGTGCCGAAAAGAGGACTCGAACCTCCACACCCTTGCGAGTACGTGGACCTGAACCACGCGCGTCTGCCAATTCCGCCATTTCGGCTCTTGCTCACAACCAGCCTGTGCTGCCGGTCATGCCGCCGTAACCATCCTTACAAACACCGTCTCCCCTGTCAATTCCTCCGCCGCTCCCATACACTTGGGATCATCTGGAACCGCCGGAGTCAACCAGAAATAGACCCTAAACGAGCGAACTCAATCCTATGCCCGACTCTTCCATCCCGCACTCTCCGGATTCCGAGCAAGACACCATCCCGGAAGATCTCGCCATCGAGATCCGCAAGCTCGCCCACGACCTCTCCAACGCCCTCGAGATCATCGTCCAGACCAGCTTCCTCCTCTCCACCACCGAGATGAAGGAACCCGCCAGCGACTGGCTCCGCATGCTCGACAGTGGAGTCCAAAAGGCCCTCGACATCAACCTCGCCCTCCGCGGCTACATCAAGGACCACACCCCGCGCTAGCCGCGGGTCTTTCGGTCTTCATCCCGTCAGTCTGAAGAAGACCCGGCCCGCAGCGCTAGACCTTCGCAGCCTTCTTCGCCGGAGCAGCTTTTTTCTTCGCAGCCTTCACCGGTCCCGCCGCCGCCAGCTCCAGCGGTTCCGCGCTGTCGTTCTTCGCCCCCGCCAGCTTCGCGAGCTTCGCCTGATGGGTCGTCAGCAGCTTCTCAATCTGTTGCAGCAGGATCCGCGTCTGCATCGGCTTGATCAGCATCTTGTCCGCGCCCGTCGTCTGCCAGTCCTCATCCGACAGCGGAAATGCCGTCAGCAGCGCCACCGCTGGATGGTAGCTCGCCGTCCGCGCCGCGCGTATCACCTCGATGCCCGAGGCATCGTTCTCCATCCGCATATCCGTGATGATCATGTCGTACTCACGCTTCAGCAGCTTCGACTTTCCCTCCTTCGCCGAGGCTGCCGTCTCCACATCGAATCCGCTGATCTCCAGCACTGCCTTCAACGTCAGCAATACCGTGATCTCGTCGTCAACCAGCAGAATCCGTCGCTTCATCTCCATGTTTCTCCTCGTCCCGATTTCTGGGATCGTCCTTCGTGGCCTGTTCAGCCTCAATATCTTGGCAGCAACACCATATTCTCCCCCAAACCGAAATCCTGCAACACATCCGGCGCTGACGCTTTCCCAATACAGGCCCAGACTCACCCCGCCGTAACCCCACCTGTCAAAATCGCCCTGAATTCAAGGACGAATGCTATACTTCAGGTTGCTGCCGGAACGTTACTTCCGGCTAAAATCCCAACCCACGCACGGCACTGCCAGAAAACAGGCCGTGGAGGCGATACCTATTCCCCCGATTGATAAGCGCGCTGCCAAATCCTTTATCCGCACCAACGAACGTATCCGCGCCCGCGAGGTCCGCGTCATCGACGAAAATGGCGAGCAGTTAGGCGTCATGGCGCCCTTCGAGGCGCTCAAGATGGCCCGCGAGCGTACCCTCGACCTCGTCGAAATCTCGCCCAACGCCGTCCCCCCCGTCTGCAAGATCCAGGACTACGGCAAGTTTCTCTACGAGAAGGACAAGTCCGACCGCGCCGCCCGCAAGAAGCAGAAGGTCATCGTCATCAAGGAGGTCAAGTTCTCCGTCACCGTCGATGAGCATGACTACCAGACCAAGAAGAACCAGGCCGTCCGCTTCCTCGGCGAAGGCGACAAGGTCAAGGCCTCCCTGCGCTTCAAGGGACGCCAGATGGCCCATCGCGATCTCGGCTACAAGATCATCAATCGCCTCATTATGGATATCGGCGAAGCCGGCCTGGTCGAGTTCATGCCCCGCATGGAAGGCACCACTCTCCACGCCATCATCGCGCCCTCCAAGAAGGCCGAGCAACAGCAGCCCCCCGCACCCAGAAAGCCCGCAGCCCCGGCCCCGCCAAGGCCCGAGGCTGCCGCCCCTGCACCAGTTGCCCCGGCTCCAGTTGTCCCAGCTACCAGCGATGCCTCGAGTTCTCCGGTCCCAACCCCATAGCAGCGATTCCAGCAGCGGGTGCGTAGTGACCGGAGGCTGCACAAGGCATCCGGAGAGACGATGAACCAGTGTAGAAACTGCGCCTCAAGCGATCTGCGCAGCCTTGGCTTCGTGGGAAAGGTCGCGCCGTTTTTTCTCAAGCGCGTCTTCAACCTCCAGATGCATGTCCCTGTATCTCCCCACCCCCACAAAGAGCTCCTCCGCAAGCTCGCCGCTCCCTTCCGCTCCATCGCCTCGAAGCTCTTCTCGAACGAAGCCTACCTCGAGATGCAGATCTGCACCTCCTGCTCCTTCGTCCAGGCCGAGCATCCCTTCCCAGAAGAATCGATCAACCGTCTCTACCTGGACTACCGCTCCGAATCCTATAACCGCGAACGCATCGCCTATGAGCCCACCTACGCCGCGATCGCCCAGCGCGTCGGCGCGGATCCTCAGGAGCTTGCCAATCGCGTCGCCTCCGCCACCACCTTCCTCTCCGGCCGGCTTCCCACCCATCCCGACTTCACCATGCTCGACTACGGCGGCGCCGACGGCTGCTTCCTGCCCGACATTCCGGCCAAAAAGTTCGTCTACGAGATCTCCAACATCGAACCCGTCGCGGGAGTCACCCGCATCGCCCGCAAAGAAGATCTCGGCCTCTTCTCCTACGTTCACCTCGCTCACGTCCTCGAGCACGTCGTACAGCCCCTCCACCTCGTTCGAGAGGTCGTTGGGCACATCCAGCCCGGCGGCTTCCTCTACATTGAGGTCCCCCAGGAGATTCCCGACCACGACCTCCAGGCGATGCTCGCCGGGACACCCGCGAAGGAGTTCCTCGTCCACGAGCACATTAACGTCTACAGCATTCCCGCCATTACCCGTCTCTTCGACAGTGTTGGCCTCCAGATGGTCGCCGTCCAGGCCGACCAGATGAATGTAGGCTGGGCCACGGCAACCCATCTGCGCGCACTCGGCCGCAAGCCAACCACAAGGCCCAAGCCATGATCCCGTCCGCCGGAGGCGTAGGCTCTAAGGCATCATCCGACACCTCCCCACCGGCCCCCTCCCAACCATCCACATGGCAAAGCATGAAGACTGAAACAAAAACCGTCGACGCCATGGACGCCCTGCCCCGCACCCTGGCTGCCCGGGTCCGTGGCTTCGCCAGTCGTTTCCTCGGCATCGACCGAGCCATCGCCTTCACCGTCCTCGCCCGCCTCTGGTCCTCCACCGCCGGCCTCGTCACCCTCGCCCTCATCGCCCGCTTCCTCTCCCCCGCCGAGCAGGGCTACTACTACCTCTTCGGCTCGATCGTCGCCCTTCAGATCGTCTTCGAGCTTGGTTTCTCAGTCGTCATCCTCCAGATGGCGTCGCACGAGAGCGCCCACCTCACCCTCTCGCTCGACGGCCAGATCTCCGGCGACCCCATCTCCCACCAGCGCCTCGCCTCGGTCCTCCAACGGTCCATCCGCTGGTACTCGACCGCCGCCGTCCTGATGACCGTCTCCCTCCTTCCCATCGGCGTCCGCTTCTTCCGCGACAACCACGCCGACACACACGTCCACTGGCTCCTGCCCTGGTCCCTCGTCGTCCTCGCCAGCGGCCTCACCTTCCAGATCGACCCCATCTTCTCCTTCATGGAAGGCTGCGGCTACGTCTCGAAGATCGCCAAGACCCGCCTCGGCCAGTCCATCGCCGGAAGCATCCTCGCCTGGGGTGCCCTCTCCCTCCACCACGGCCTCTTCGCCCCGGGCCTCATCATCTGCGGACAGGCCCTCGTCGGCATCGCCTTCGTCTTACGCCACCGCAAGCTCCTCCTCAGCCTCTTCCGCCATCCCGCCCACGACCACCGCATCACATTCCGCGAGGTCTGGCCCTTCCAGTGGCGCATCGCCGTCAGCTGGATCTCCGGCTACTTCATCTTCCAGCTCTTCAACCCCATCCTCTTCAAGTACTGGGGCCCCGTCGCCGCCGGCCAGATGGGCATGACCCTCACCATCAGCGGAGCCATCTCCACCACTGCCATGGCCTGGGTCAACACCAAGGCCGCCCCCTTCGGCCAGATGATCGCGCGCAGGGAGTTCGACAAGCTCGATCGTGTCTTCTTCCGCGCCCTCCCCCAATCGGTCGGCCTCTGCTTTCTGGGCTGCCTGTCGGTCTGGTTCACGGTCCTGTACCTCCACCTCCACCACTCCCCCTACGCCAACCGCTTCGTCCCTCTCCTGCCCCTCGCGCTGATCTTGCTGGTCACCACCATCGGTCAGATCACCATCGGCCAGGCCATCTATCTCCGTGCGCATAAGCACGAAAAGTTCCTTGTCAACTCTGTCGTTGGAGCTATCTGCATGGCCCTCTCGACCATCTTCCTCGGCCGCCGATTCGGAATTGTCGGCATGGCCTCCGGATATCTCGCCACCGCAATCATCTCAGGCATAGGCTTCGGCACTTACACCTTCCTCAAATACCGCCGCATCTGGCACGCGCAATAGCGGCGACTCCCCGCTTGCGACCATCGGGAGCACCCATGCGAAGCGGTATACAAGTCACGAAGTGACCGCCCCCCGCGCAGGGGGCCCGTCCGGCAGGACAAGCCTAGTAAACTAACCATCTATGGCATCCCCGAACATCAAGGCGGTCCGCGGAACCCGCGACCTCCTCCCCCCCGAAACAGACCTCTGGAACCGCGTCGAGTCCACCGCCCGCGCCGTCTTCTCCCGCTACGGCTTCGGCGAGATCCGCACCCCCATCTTCGAGGACACCAGCCTCTTCGCCCGCGGAGTCGGTGAAGAGACCGACATCGTCTCCAAGGAGATGTACACCTGGGAAGACCGCGCCCGCGCCGCCAGCGAAAAGGCCCAGTCCCTCACCCTCCGTCCCGAAAACACCGCCGGAGTCGTCCGCGCCTACATCGAGCACAAACTCGGCGACACCGGCAATCTCCAGAAGCTCTTCTACATCGGACCCCAGTTCCGCCGCGAGCGTCCCCAGCGCGGCCGCTACCGGCAGTTCTGGCAGATCGGCGCCGAGGTCATCGGCCCCCCCACCTCCGGAGCCGAGTCCCCCATCCGCGACGCGGAGATCCTCGAGATGCTCGCCACCCTCCTCGACGAGCTAGGCATCACCGGCTGGACCCTCCAGCTCAACTCCGTAGGTTCCGCGACCGACCGCCCCCGCTACGTGGCCGCGCTCAAGGAAGCGTTAGCCCCCATCAAGCACCAGCTCTGCCCCGACAACCAGCGCCGGGCCGACACCAACCCCCTCCGCGTCCTCGACTCCAAGGACGAAGCCGACCAGGACCTCATCAACGCCCTCCCCAAGATCGCCGACTTCCTCGACGCCGAATCGAAGTCCCACTTCGAACAGGTCCTGGCCGCCCTCGACGCCTGCGGAGTCCCCTACACCGTCAATCCCCGCCTCGTCCGCGGCCTCGACTACTACACCCGCACCACCTTCGAGTTCTCCCACTCCGTAGGCCTGGGCTCCCAGAATGCCCTCTTAGGCGGTGGCCGCTACGACGGACTCTCCGAGATGCTGGGCGGCCCCCGAGCCCCCGGAATAGGCTTCGCCATCGGCGAAGACCGCCTCATCTTGACGCTTCAAGCCCAGGCAGAAACCGCCGCGCAAACCACCAAACTCGACGCCTATCTCGCTCCCTTAGGCATCGCGAGCAACCCCGCCGCCCTCTCGTTAGCCCGTGATCTCCGCCGCCAGGGCCTCTCGGTCGAGGTAGGCGACGGAAGCTTCCGCCTCAAAAAGTCCTTCGACGCCGCCGACAAGCTCGCCCGCCACATCGTCCTCTTAGGCGAAGACGAGTTGTCCACCAACATCTTCACCGTCAAAACCTTCGCCACCGCCGAGCAAAAGAAGATCCCCCGCGCCGACCTCCCCACCCACCTCCGCACCTGACGCAGACTGCGTGCTCATAGGAATCGGGTGCCCCACCTTCGGCGCAAAGCTCCACCGCGCCTAAGGTGGGTCGGCCACCAATCCACACCTGAGGCCAACACCAGTCCGTAACACCCCCTCAGGTAAAATGACCCCATGAGTCCCTCCCCAGCTTCCCGTCCCAAGACGCAGGAGACCCATTGAGCGCGGACCGCAAGGGAGTCCACAAGCGCCTCGCCGCCGGCTTCGGGGTCAACCTCCTGGGCAAGGGAACCAGCACCCTCATCCAGCTCGTCTCCGTCCCCATCTTCCTCCGCCACTGGGGCGTCGATCTCTACGGCGAGTGGCTCGTCCTCAACTCCATCCCAAGCTACTTCAACCTCTCCGACGTAGGCTTCGGATCCACCGCCGGCAATGAGATGACCATGCTCATGGCCGCCAACAAGCAGGAAGAAGCCCTCGACGTCTTCCAGAGCGTCCTCGCCCTTACCACCGTCATCTCCGCCACCGTCGGCGGCCTCTTCATGGCGCTGGTCTGGTTTCTCCCCTTCGATCGCTGGCTGCACATCAACAGCATCTCCCGCCACGACACCAACCTCGTCATCCTCATGCTCGCCCTGTCGGTCCTGTTGAGCATGCAGGAGACCCTCCTCCAGGCCGCCTTCCGCTGCGTCGCCCGTTACGCCTTCGGAACCCTGCTCAAGAACATCGTCCAGCTCTCCAGCTTCGCCGGCGTCAGCATCGTCGTCCTCTCCGGTGGTGGAGTCGTCGCCGCCGCCAAGACCTTCGCCCTCATCAACGCCGCCGGAACCCTCATGCTCTGGATCATGCTCCGCCGATCCGTCCCCTGGATCCGCTACGGCATCACCCACGCTCACTGGTCCACCCTCCGCCGCCTCGCCGGCCCCGCCATCTCCTTCATGGCCTTCCCCGTCGGCAACGCCCTCAACCTCCAGGGCATGCTCCTGGTCGTCGGACACGTCCTCGGGCCCACCGCCGTCGTCATCTTCTCCACGGCCCGCACCGTCAGCCGCGTCGCCATCCAGTTCATGGAGATGATCAAAAACACCATCTGGCCCGAGATGTCGATCGCCGTCGGAGCTGGAGACTTCGCCCTCGCCCGCTCCCTCCACCGCCGCGCCTGTCAGATCTCCATCTTCGCCGCCACCGCCATCGTCGTGACCATGGCCGTCATCGGCCCTACCATCTGGCGCCGCTGGACCGTCCACAAGTTCGCCACAGACTCCGTCCTGCTCGACCTCATGCTTCTCCTGGTCCTCTTCTCGTCCCTGTGGTCGACCAGCTCCGTCGCCCTCTCGGCCACCAACCGCCACCAGCGCCTTGCCGCAACGTACCTCACCGCCACCATGCTCTCGCTCGTCTGCGCCTACATCCTGGCCACGAAGTTCGGCCTTCACGGAGTAGCCGTCGCCCTGATGGCCGGAGAGATCTTCATGGCCGTCCACGTTCTCCGCGCCAGCCTCGCCTTTCTGGGAGACACCTTCTCCGGCTTCACCGCGGCCCTCTTCAGCATCCCCCGCCTCCGCCGCACCTAGACAAGACCAGGGCAGAGTCCCTGATTGATGTGAAGATGAAGCTGGGTGCCCCACCTTCGGCGCAGCGTCTCACCGCGCCTAAGGTGGGCGACCGCCACAGCACCAGGCCACCGCCTCGGAGCACTCACGCGCAGCGGGCACCTGTTCTTCTACAAAGCCGAAACCACCACCACCAGCACACAAAGCCCAAGCCCCAGCGATCGCCGATCCGTAATCGCATACACCACCGGATCCTCATGCAGCGACCCCCTGGAGGCCATCAGCCAAAGCCGGCTCAGCCAAAGCAGCAGGATCGGAACCATCAGCCAAAGCCTCCCGCCGTGGTGGTAAAGGTGCGCCCCGGACTCCGCCAGGTTCGAGATATACAGCGTCAGCACCACCACCGAAGCATACCCACTCGCCGTCCCAAAGCTCCGCAACTGTTCCAGGTCATCGGTCCGATACCCGCGCCCGTTGCTCGGCACCGCCTTCCGCCTCAAAAGCCCTTCCAACTCCGCAAACCGTTTCACAAACGCCAGCGAAAGGAAGAAGAAGATGCTGAAAGCCGCCAGCCAGGTCGAGACATACACCCCCGTCCCCGCCGACCCCGCCAGAATCCGCACCGTATACAGCCCCGACAACACAATCACATCCACCAGCACCACCCGCTTCAGGTACAGGGAGTAAGCCAGCGTCGTCACCACGTAGATCCCCAGCCACTGAAGAAAGTGATATGGCCGTGCCAGCGCCGCCTCAGGCGAAACCATCGCAATCAATCGGGGAGAGATCAACGCCAGCGCCAGCGATGCGGCCATGAACAGCCCCACCACCGCAACCCCCGCCAGCGGCGAAAGATCCCCCGCCGCAAACGGTCTCCGCCGCTTCGAGTGGTGTCTCCGGTCCGTCTCCAGGTCCAGTAGGTCGTTCACAATATACGTGGCCGAAGCACACAGCCCGAACGACAGAAACGAGATCGCCGCCCCCAGCAACAGCGCCCCCCGATGCTCATGCGCCAGCAGCAGCGGAACGAAGATCAACGCATTTT
>JAMFSC010000030.1 GCA_026225095.1 bacterium | reverse complement strand
ATGCTGACGGCAGAACTGCGATCGACTCAAGCCACTCTGCGGATAAGAGGACACGATCTGCGCCACCTCCGCACGGCTGCGACGAGGACGACGAGGGAGGGAAGAAACCGGATGTTCATTCATGCCCCCAGTGAATCACCTTCAAAAACACAGGGAAAGAATGGTCTTGCTCGGAGGCATACGATCGATAACACCAAGGGTATCGCCGCAGGGGATACATGGACGATTACGTCGAACCTGGTCAATGACATCCGCTATGGCTACATCCGGCAGGGCTTCGGAACCGCTGGTCAGGGTGCAGGTGCATATACCGATATCCGGTTCATCGCCACTCCCACCGCCGAGACCCGCAATACGATCCGCACCGTTCCCATCAACACGATCACCGACACCCTGAGCTACACCAAGGGAAGTCACTCCATACAGTTGGGCGGTTCGTGGCGGCTCATTCACAACAACTCCAATACCGACGCCAACTCGTTCAACGTCGGCAGCACCAATCCGCAGGGGCTTTCGACCGCGGGCCTGCCCACCCCCACCACGCTCGGCCTCAACGGCGTCGCCAGCAGCTTCGCCAGTAGCTATCTGAACGCCTATGGAAACCTTGTGGGCGCGGAGTCCTCGTTGACCCAGAACGTCAACTACCACGTCGACTCGGCCACCTCCGGTTCCCTGCTTGCGGCGGGAGCCCCTGTCGTCAGAAACTTCGTATCGAATGAGTTCGAATACTTCATCCAGGACTCATGGCGCGCCACGCCCAAACTGACCGTCACCTTCGGTCTGCGGCACTCCATCCTTCAGGTTCCGTACGAGGCCCATGGGCAGTCGGCGGCTCCTACCATCGACACCCACGCCTTCTTCCTGCAGCGCGCCGCTGCTGCCGCCATTGGGCAGGTCTACGAGCCTGCTCTTCAGTTCGCGCCGAACGGTCCCATGTATGGAAAGCCCGGCTACTGGTCCAAGGACAAGGCCGACTTCGCACCGCGTCTCTCCATCGCCTATGCGCTGGACAGCAAGACCTCCATTCGCATCGGCGCAGGCATCTACTATGACCACTTCGGTCAGGGCGTGATCAATGGCTTCAACTCGAAGGGTTCGTTCGGCCTCGCATCCAGCATTCCGAGCGCCCTCGGCAAGCTTACTTCAGAGAACGCGCCGCGCTTCGTCAATCGCAACACCATGCCCAACATCCCCGTTACCGCTCCGTCCGTCACGCAGAGCTTCCCTTACACCCCGTCGACCACCAACTTCAGCATCTCGGCAGGCATAGATAACAAGATCAAGACTCCCTACTCCGAGGTCTTCAATCTCTCGCTGCAGCGGTCCCTGCCGGGGGGCTTCACGGTCGAAGCGGCCTACGTCGGGCGCTTCGGTCGCCGTCTCGTCCAGCAACTCGATCTTGCCACGCCAGTGAACCTGGTTGACACCAACTCGGGCTCCAGCTACTTCACCGCCGGCGCGCAGCTCGCAGGTCTGGTGGACGCAAACGCCGTCGCCGATGCCACGAAGAAGACCTACAAGACCAGTGTTCCAAGCATCGCCTACTTTGAAAATGTCTTTCCGCAGATGAAGAACGTGGTCGTCCGGAACTCGGCCGGCGTCGTGACCTATAACGGAGCTGGACTCTCCGCGACCCAGAATATCTACAACCTTGAATTCACCACCTATCGCAGCGTGCTCGGAGAGTCGACGGCGCTCGCTGACCTCGACTTTTATTGCTCCTACGGCTGCCCCGCCAATGCTCCGGCGAAGCGCTTCTACCAGGGCCAGTTCTCCTCGCTCTATGCTCAGTCCACGATCGGCTCTTCTTCCTACAACGCCGGCCAGTTCGTCCTGCGCCATCGCCTCTCGCACGGCTTCCAATCGGACTTGAGCTACACGCTTGGTAACTCCATCGACATGGGCTCCGACACCGAGCGCGACAGCTTCGCACTTGGCGGCGTCAGCGGCTATATCACCAACGCGTTCAACCCCGCCCAGTCCCGCGGTGTCTCCGACTTCGACACCCGCCACCTCATCACCTTCACCGGTTCCTATGTTCTGCCCTTCGGCCACGGCCAGGCCTTCGGTGGCAATTCGGGCAAGGCCGCTGACCTCCTCATTGGCGGATGGCGTCTCGCAAACATCACCCGCTGGACGAGCGGCCTCCCCTTCTCGCTCAGCGAGGGCGACTACACAACCGACTGGGAGATCGGCAGCTACGCCGTCAAGACCGGAAACTTCTCCGCGAAGACTGTGGGTAATGCCTCACGCGTTGCCAATGCCTTCGGAGCAACCCTCGCCAGTACCCTCAATTCCACCGTCACAAGCGGCGGCCCACTTGTTCGCCTCCCTTATCCCGGCGAAGCCGACCAGCGAAACAACTTCCGCCGCGACGGCTACTTTGGCGCCGATGCAAGCCTCACAAAGCCGTTCAAGTTCACGGACCGGCAGATCGTGACGTTTGCATGGGAGGTTTTCAACGTATACAACTCGGTTCACTTCAACGCACTCACATTAAACGTCACAAGCACAAACCTCGGCAACTACACCACCACCCTCACCACGTCACGCCGTATGGAGTTCTCGCTGCGCTACCAGTTCTAGCGTCATACCTCCCGGTCTTCCTGCCTCCGCCGGCAGGGAGGCCGGGCGTGATTTCAGAAGCACTCATCGGAGATCGTCATGAATTACTCCTTGGGCAGAGCCATGGTTCTGTTCGCATGCTCCGTCGTCCCGGCAATTGCTCAGCAGCATTTCCCATCCAATGAAGATCTCCGCCAACTGCGCACTATCGCGGCGCCTCAACTGTCTCCCGATCTCAAGCACGTTGTAGCAACGTTGCAGGACAGTACCGCAGATGGCGGCAAAACCCATCTGTGGCTTCTGAGCACAGAGGGCGGACCATACCGTCAACTGACGTTCACCCAGGGTGAAAGTACGGGCGAGCGCGCGCCGGAGTATCTGCCCGATGGAAGCGCTATCCTGTTCCAATCGCGTCGCGACAATAAGTCCAGCCTCTATCGGCTCCCGACAGACGGCGGAGAAGCAGTCGCGATTCCGCTTGAGCGCATCGCCGCTGCCGGTGAGAAAGCAACATCCGTCAGCGTCATGTCTTACTCGATCTCGCCAGACGGAAGCATGGTCGCAGTCGTTGCAACCGATCCAGAGCCGACATCGCTTACCAAGGACCGTCACGACAAGAAGGATGCCATCTGGGTGGAGCATGAAGAGCTTCCGCACCGTGCTTACCTCATCGATACCAGGACGTGGAAGGCACGCGAAGTCCCGACGCTCAGCGATATGGATGCCCTCTCCTGGAGCGAGCAGTCGGACCGTCTGCTCATCCTGACGCACAAGCATATTCACGACCTCGGACCAAGCACCATCGGTACGATCGTCTCGGTGCGGAATCCGGCGGATCAAAAGCCTGTATCGGGCCTGCCCGAGACCACTCGCCGCGCGGCATGGATGCATCCCGGAACGTCCCTGGTTCTGTTGGCAGGCTGCGAGAAGGATGCCCCAGAGGGCTGTGCCGACCTCTACACCTTCGACATGGCCACGGCGAAGAGCAAGAACATTACAGGTGCCTTGAAAGACAGCACGCTCGCTGCCGACTCTCTCGCGATCTCCGACGACGACGGCTCCGCACTTCTCAGCATCACGCACGGGATGCGCCGGACCGTTGCCAGCATCGATCTCACAACAGGCCGTGAGCACCTGCTGGACTTCGGCCTTCCGGTCGTTACTGGATTCCGGCATCCTCGAAATGCCAAGGCATGGGTGTATGTTGGCAGCTCCAGCACGTCGCCGGCCTCCGTCTATATGACCACTGCTCTCGACCACCCGGGCAGGCAGCTGATACAGCCGGAGACGGCACCCGCGGCCTGGACGGCGGTGGCCTCGAAGCCTCTCTCCTGGAAGCGCGCGGGGTTCACGATCGAAGGCCTCCTCTACCTTCCTCCCCAGGCATCATCCGGAAAAGTCCCCCTCGTCGTCGATGTCCATGGAGGCCCTCGCGGTCAGTTTACCGACAGCTACTCGCCTTTGATCAATCTGTTGGTGGGAGAGGGCTGGGCCGTGCTCGTTACCAATCCGCGCGGAAGCACCGGCTACGGCATCCCATTCGAAGCCGCAAACAAGGACGACATGGGCAACGGCGACTACCTAGACATCATGGCCGGGGTAGATGAGGCCGTGCGCACTCAGCCGATCGACGCGGACAAGATGGCGCTCATCGGTTACAGCTACGGTGGCGAGATGGCCGGGTTCGTTGAGGGCAAGACGGCAAGCTTCAAGGCGATCGTCAGCGGGGCGCCCGTGATCGATCAGTTCAGCGAGTACGGCACAGAGTCGGACTCCTACGGCGATCGCTGGTACACCGGGCAGCCGTGGCGTCACTTCGAGAGCGCCTGGCGTCAAAGCCCGCTTGCCTACGCCGAGCATGCCAGGACACCCTTCCTTCTACTCCAGGGGCAGACCGATACGACCGATCCCGAGGGCCAGTCCAAAGAGATGTATCGTGCTCTAAGGCAGGAAGGCGTACCCGTTCAGATGCTTCTCTTCCCCCGGGAGGATCACGGCGCGCTTGGCGGAAACTTTGCCGGTAATCCAAGCACAGAGCCATGGCACGGCGTCATAGCGCGCGAGCACATGATCAAGTTCATCGCCGATGGCTTCGCGGGAAAGATCGAACCGAACAAGCCATAACACCGTTCACCCGCAGAGGATGTCGATGGCGGTCTGCAGCCTCTGCACACACCGCTCGAGTTCCTCTGTGGGGACACACTCGCGCGGACTATGCGCGGTGAGCATGGAGCCAGGTCCGAACACGACAACCTCCGCACCCATACGCGCAAGCCATGGTGCCTCCGTACCAAACGCAATGGTCCGGCTCAGTCGATCCGACCCGAGCATTGCCTGTACCACGGCGCTCTCCACGCTGCTCTCGAAACCAACCTCCATCCTGAGAACGCTGACCTCGGCATCGCATCCAATGCGCTCGATGATCTGCCGCAAGCGATCCGCAACAAGTTGCGGTGCCTGACAGGGAACAGGCCTCCACTCCAGGAGAAACACACACTCCGCCGGCACGATGTTCTTCGCTGTTCCGCCTCGAATCTCACCGACATTCAGCGTGGTCCAGGGTGGCGAGAAGGCTGGGCTCGGTGCGAGCTTCAACTCTTCGCCGAGCCGCTCGACCTCGCAGATCAGGTGCGCCGCCGCAGCGATCGCGGATCGTCCGGCCTCCGGGTATGCGCTGTGCGCCGCCGCTCCCTTCACTAGGATCGAAGCGAGGCAGTAGCCTTTCCCCGCGCGCGCCGGCACCAGCGAGGTGGGCTCGCCGACGATGGCATATTTCGCCCGAAGGGCGTTCTCGCCCAGAAGAAAGCGAGCGCCACGGCACCCGATCTCTTCATCCGAAGTGAAGACAAGGCAAAGCCGATGACGAAGCTTCGTTACCTCGATCTTCGATGCAGCAACGACCATGCACGCGAGGAACCCCTTGACGTCGCACGCGCCGCAGCCATGGAGCATCCCAACGCGCTCGGTCAGCACGGTTGCGTTCAACCACGCATCGCTGAAAAGAACCGTATCGGTGTGGCATACGATCGCAAGCTCGGTCTCCACGCATCCGTCCGGCATCGGGTGTGAGGACACGATGAGGTTCAGCTTCTCCACACCGTCGGCGTCGTGGTAGATCAATACACGCTGATGCCACGCCGAGCCCGCAAAGAAGCTTTGTACCATCTCAATTAAAGGGCGATTGCTCTGATGGGAGACGCTGGTAATTCCAACCAAACCAGAGAGGACCTCTCGCGTCGTGTTCACAGCGCGGACCCAAGCCGGCGTTGAACCTCGCAGAATGCTTCGACGATCCCATGCTGCAGGGCATGCCGTCTATGATCCACGATCATCCGACCGTTCACCACGACATCGTGGATCGCCGTACGGGCCATGCTGAAGACAAGATTTGTCAGCAACTCTTCCGGCAAGCTTCCCGCGATCGAGCTGTCGTTCAGGTCTACCGTGAAGAAGTCCGCCGGAGCTCCCACGTGAAGCGAGCCCGTCTGAAGATGCAGCGACCGTGCCCCGGCCTTTGTGGCGAAATCAAACAGGAGGTTCGGAAGGCTCTCACCGTGCCTTCCGTCAAGCACTGCGCGCTGCAGGTTGAGCAGGCGAAGATTCGATTCCAGCTCACGTGCATTCTCGAATGCATCCGTCTGCGTGTGGCTATCGGTACCGAAGGCAATCGAGATGCCGGCGTCGATCAACGCATCCGCGCGCAGGATCCCATCGCCGAGATTGCGCTCGGTGGTCGGACACGCACCAACCGTGATCCGCCCGCGTGCCATCAGCTCCACCTCGCGGGGCTGAAGATGAATCGCATGGATCGCCGTGAGGTCCTCGGTCAACAGGCCACACTCATCGAGCAGCTCAAAGGGTGAGAGGCCATACTCAGCCTTACAGGCCTCAATCTCCGCGGGCTGCTCCGCCACATGCATGTGGAGCGGGAGCATATGCTTGTGTGTCCATGACGCCAGCGTTCGCAGATACTCACGTGGCACTGCTCGCAGGCTATGCGGCGCAATGCCGAAGCTCGCCAACGCAGAGAGAGAGCCAATCTCACGCATCAAGTCTTCAGACTTGTCAAGAAAGCCGTCCACATCCGGTTCCAGAAAACGTATCTGTCCAGGATCAGCAGGCAGTTGAAAGCCAGCCCGAGCATACGCGCATTGCAGCAAGACGATGCGTATACCAACGCTCCCGGCGGCACGAACGACCTGATGCGCGAGCAGATTCGAATCATCATATGGCGCGCCGGAAGGGGTACGGTGCAGATAGTGAAACTCGCCTACCGTCGTAATCCCAGCGAGCGTCATCTCCAGGAAAGCCATGCACGCCACGTCGTAGATCTCTCCCGGAGTCAAGGCCAGAGCGCAACGATACATGATGTTGCGCCACGACCAGAAGTCCGGACCGCTGCTGCGTCGCGACTCCGCCTTCCCTCGCAGGGCACGCTGAAAAGAGTGCGAATGAACATCAATCATGCCCGGCAGCAAAGCGCATCCGGGCATACGCCGTATCGCGGCTCCGGGGCTGCCGAGTCCAGCCTGACCCGTGAAGACGATCGTCCCGGCCGCGTCTACCTCCAACGCGTAGCCGCTCTGGAAGATGCCATCCACAAGCATCAGTTCGGGCTGATAAGAAGTCCTCAAAGCTCAAGCCTCCTTCCGCCGACCCACACGTCACGCACGACCGAATGGCCCATGGCGTAAGCGAGGTCGCGCCAGTCGTCGCTCGCAAGAACCAGCAGATCCGCTACACAACCTGCTTCCAGCCTGCCCGCATCGGATAAGCCGAGCGCCGCTGCCGCGTTGATCGTGCAGGCAGCCAATGCCTCCAATGCGTTGAGCCCATTCATCCTCACCGCTAAACCCATGGCGGCCGAGGTAGAAAAAAGCGGGCTGGAGCCAGGGTTCAAGTCCGTCCCAATCGCGACCGCTGCGCCAGCTTCGACGAGTCTTCGTCCCGGCGCAGCGGGAAGCCCAAGGTGCAGGCTGACTCCCGGAAGGATCGTAGCGATCGTTGTGGACTCTCCCACCGCGCGACATTGCACCTCGGTGCATGCTTCAAGATGATCGACACTCAACGCTCCAAGCTCCAGCCCGAGCTCAAGTCCGCCAACGTTCTGGAACTGCTCCGTATGCAGCTTGATCGCGAGTCCATGTGCCTTCGCGCAGGTCAGGATCATGCGCGCATCCGTTGAGGACCAGGCATGCTGCTCGACAAAGATATCGACTGCTCGCGCGAGTCCTTCCCGAGCCACCTCCGGGATCAGCTCCCCGCAGACAGCATCGCGAAGAGCCACGCGTTCCGCTTCATCCTGTGGGCAAATATGAATCAGCAGGGTAGGAACGATCCGAACCCTGGTCTGCCCGGCCATCCGACGGATTGTGCGCAGCATCCGCAACTCCGCCTCCACGCTGTACCCATAGCCCGACTTCACCTCGACCGTCGTTGCGCCGGAACGGGCCAGCGCCTCGATGCGCGGAAGCGCCGTGGCCGCCATCTCTTCACAGCTTCGCCCCGCGGTCTCCCGAATCGTATGCCAGATCCCACCCCCGGAGGCAAGGATGTCTTCATAAGTCGCACCTGCAGCGCGAGCTTCAAAGTCCCCCAGCCGGTCTCCTGCCCACACCGCATGAGTGTGCGGATCGATCAGTCCAGGCAGGACCGCGCGCTGGCCGACATCCACGACCTCAACGGCGAAGCCGTTCCAATCCTGCTCGCGCCCCATCCATGAGATCCGTCCGCCATCGATCGCAATTGCGGCTCCCGTGACGATGCGCAGCTTCGACATCTCCGCGCCACGCCTGGCGGAGGAGCCCTCAGCCGTCACAAGCTGTGAGATTCCGGTCAGGAGGAGTTCGCTCATGCGGGATTCCCCGAAAGACTCGGCATATCCAACCCGCGCTCCGCAGCCACCGTCTTCGCCTTCACGTATCCCGCGTCCGCATGTCGAATCACGCCCATCGCAGGATCATTCTTCAGGCAAAGCCGCAGACGCTCATCGGCCTCATCACTTCCATCGGCCACAGCAACGAGCCCCGCGTGCTGGCTGTACCCCATACCAACACCACCGCCATGATGAAAGCTCATCCAGCCAGCCCCACTTGCGATCCCCGTCGCAAAATTCAGCAGCGCCCAGTCCGATACAGCATCCGAACCATCCAGCATGGCCTCAGTCTCTCGATATGGACTCGCAACCGACCCCGCATCCAGGTGATCGCGCCCAATCACGATCGGCGCCTTGAGCCTACCGTCCCGCACCATTTGGTTGAAGAGCAGGCCCGCACGATCTCGCTCGCGATACCCCAGCCAGCAGATACGCGCCGGCAGACCCTGAAAGGCGACATGCTCCCCAGCCCACGGCAGCCATTGATTCAAGCGCGCATCCTCTGGAAACAATTCGAGCAGCGCCGCATCCGTCGCGGCGATATCGGCGGGATCGCCCGAGAGCGCAACCCACCGGAACGGACCACGTCCCTCACAAAACGAGTCACGGATAAACGCCGGCACAAACCCCGGATAGTCGAACGCATCGAGGACTCCTGCGATCTTCGCCTGAGCTCGCAGATTGTTGCCATAGTCGAAGCAGATAGACCCACGGCGCTGCAGTTCGAGGATGGACTGCACATGCTGAGCGATATTAGCCCGTACGCGTTCCAGGTACCTCTCCGGCTGGGTCCGTCGTTGCATCTCCAGGTCTTCGTCTTCCTTCGCAACCGGCCGATAGCCATACAGAGGATCATGGGCGCTCGTCTGGTCTGTAATAATATCCGGCACAAATCCGATGCGGACCACCTGCGGGAGCAATTCCGCGGCATTGCCCTGCACGCCAATCGAAAGGGAGCATCCCTGATCACGCGCCGCGCAGGCTCGCACGATCGCGTCCTCGAGCGAACTTGCCACCTCATCCAGGTATCGTGTCGCGATGCGCCGCTCGATCCTGTTGCGATCCACCTCGATACAGATGCTGACCCCACCCGCCAGCTTGACCGCGAGCGGCTGCGCCCCACCCATCCCGCCAAGTCCCGCCGTCAGGGTGATAGTGCCCTTCAGCGATCCATTGAAATACTTCCGCGCCGCCCCAAGGAACGTCTCATACGTTTCCTGGAGAACTCCCTGCGTGCCGATGTAGATCCAGGATCCCGCGGTCATCTGCCCATACATCATCAGCCCCGCGCGATCAAGCCGGTCGAACTCTTCCCAGTTCGCCCAATGCGGCACCAGGTTGGAGTTGGCAATCAGCACGCGTGGAGCAAGCGCATGCGTCTCCAGCACCGCAACCGCCTTGCCCGACTGCACAAGCAGCGTCTCGTGATTCTTCAATCGATCCAGCGTCCGCACGATCGTGTGGTAGGCCTCCCAGTTCCGCGCCGCCTTGCCGCGCCCCCCGTAGACGATCAGCTCCTCGGGCCTCTCCGCGACCTCAGAGTCCAGGTTGTTCATCAGCATGCGCTTGGCCGCCTCCTGGATCCATCCCGGGGCGGTGCGGGTGTTGCCGCGTGCAGCACGAACTGGGGTATAACCGCTCATACCTGTAGAACCTCCTGTGCCGAAAGAACCGAGGGCAGATCCAGCGCCGCAAGGAACCGTGTCGCATCCGCGATGATACCGGACAACGCGCGGTCTTCCACCCACGCCGGGCACTCCAGCCGAAATGCTCTCAAAGCCGCATCGATCCTCGGCGAAACAACGGTGTCCCCACGAAGATCCAGGCCGCGCGCCGCAGTCAGCCACTCAATCGCAACGACTATCCTGCAAAGCTCCACCGACTGCGTCAGCTTCAGCGCGGAGGTCATCCCCATGCTCACAAAGTCTTCCTGGTTGCCGCTTGTGGGAATCGAGCAGGCGGAAGCGGGCGTGGCCAACACACGCATCTCCGCCACCAGCGCAGCGGACGTCACCTGCGCCATCATCAGGCCAGACTCAAGCCCGGGCTGCATCGCAAGAAAGGCCGGCAGGCCTTCGTTCAGACTTGGGTTCAGCAGACGCTCTGTCCGTCGCTCGGAGATCCCGGCCAACTGGCAGATCGCAACCGCAAGTTGATCGAGCGCAAGCGCAAGCGGTGCCCCATGAAAGTTCCCACCCGACACGAAGTCACTCTCAAACAGCAGCGGATTGTCGGTCGCGCTGTTAAGCTCAATCTCGAAGACCCGCTCGGCATAGCGGAGCACATCCCACACCGCACCATGTACCTGCGGTACGCAGCGCAGGCAGTACGCATCCTGAACCCTGGCACTTGCACTGTGACGCGGAGCACCGTCCAGCAGATCCCGCAACGAAGCCGCGCTGTATATCTGCCCGGGATGAGGCCGGGCGGGCATGAAGCCGCTCGTCATAGGCACTGGGCGTCCCGCGCAGCGCCTGCAGCGTCATGGCCGCGGCCATCTGTGCCGCCTCGAAGAGCCGATCCAGATGATGCACCTGCAGGCATCCGATCGCGAGCATCGCCTGCGTTCCATTCAACAGGGAGATGCCTTCCTTGGCCTGCAGCTTCAGCGGCCTCAGCCCTGCCTCTCGCAGGCATGCAGCAGCCGGAACTCGCTCACCTCCGACGAAGGCCTCCCCTTCGCCGATCAGCACCAGCGCCATATGCGCCAGGGGGGCAAGGTCTCCGCTTGCCCCGACGCTCCCACGCATCGGCACGACGGGGGTGATGCCATGATTGAGCAGATCGCATAACATCTCGGCCACGACCGGCCGAATTCCGGACAGACCCATCGTTAAGGTATTCGCGCGAATCAGCATCATGGCGCGAACTACATCGATCGGTAGTGGTTCGCCCACGCCGCAGCAGTGAGACCGCACCAGGTTGAGCTGCATCTGTTCGATACTCGCGGGTTCCAGCCGTACGTTGGCCAGGAGCCCGACACCCGTATTCAGCGCGTACACGGCCTTATCACCGGCCAGGCCCGCTCGACCTCGCCCCGTGAGCGTTGCATGCGAACCATCGCCTCTGCAGCGATTGAAACCATCTCTCCGCAACGCGCCACACGAACGACGGCATCGATGGTCAGAGCACTTCCTCGTAGCTGAATCATAGGCTGTAGCATAGTGCCGCAGGCCTCCCGGGAGCCATGGACTTTCACGGCAATGCGTGCTCCAGGAACACGGTATCCAGTGAATGTAGCGCCGCAACTCCAACGAATCGGCGCCCTCACGCGATATTTTCAGTGGAATCTCGTCGCAATGAATGCTCGATAAATTTGCGATTCTGTTATCTAATCGCAAAGCCACATGAAATTTCAACGGAACAGTCCCATCCCCTCCGATCGTGATCTGGATTCCATCGACCTCAACATCGTGCGTGCGCTCGCAGTGGACGCACGCCTCTCCTACGCCGAACTCGGACGCAAGGTTGGACTCTCCCCGTCCGCGGTCGTCGAACGGGTACGCCAACTGGAGGCCGACAAGGTTATTCTGGGCTATCGTGCGCTGCTCGATGAGACGGCCTTTGGCTACTCCGTGACCGCCTTTATCCGCCTCACCTGCGACAACGCGCATTATCGTCCGTTCCTGAAATTTCTTCCAAGCCTGGAGTCCGTGCAGGAGTGCCACCACATTACCGGCGGCGACGCCTTCCTGCTGAAGGTCGTCCTCACGTCCACAAGCCAGCTTGAGTCACTGATCGAGCGTCTTCTTCCCTACGGCATGCCCACCACCAGCATGGTCCTATCGACTCCCATCTATCGACAGCAGGATGAGTGGCTCGTCAAGAACCTGACTTCCTTATCCCGCTAGCAGACACATCACTCAACCTGAAAGGCTTCCATGAAAGCGCGTCACCTGTTCTCTGTAGTCCTTCTCCTCGCCTCTGTCGCTGTGTCCATCCCCGCCTGCTCTCAGATGGAGCTCAACCAGGCCTTCGCCCGCGACCCCAGGCAGCCCGTCGACCAGCCCTATGGCGAGCACATCCAGAAGTACACCACCGATCCGCACTTCATCTCACCGCTCGTAAGCTACCTGCCCGCGTCATCCACCGTTCCCACTCCGTCCAAGGTCCTTGGCGACGTCGCCGGAGCACCCGACATCCTCCCCTATGCCGAGGATGTCTACAAGTACTTCCGCCTCCTGGAGAAGTCATCCCCGCGCGTCAAGGTCATGACCATCGGCCACTCCGAAGAGGGCCGCGAGATGATCGCCGTCGCCATCGCGGACCCCTACCTGCTCAAGGCCCAGAAGGAGAATGACGCCCGCCTCGCCAAGCTCGCGGACCCACGCACCATCGCCCTGGATGACAAGCAGGCGCAGCCGCTGATCGATCAGTCCTTCCCCGTCTACTACATCACCGGCACCATCCATTCCAGTGAGTCTGGTTCCCCCACGGCTCTCATGGAGCTCGCCTACCGCCTCGCCGTGGACGACGCTCCATACATCAAATACATCCGCTCCCACATGATCGTCCTCATCACCCCCGTCGTCGAAGTCGACGGCCGCGATCGAATGGTCGATATCTACAAATGGCACAAGGCCCATCCCAAGGAGAACTACCCCCGCCTCACCTACTGGGGTCACTATGTCGCGCACGACAACAATCGCGACGGGATGGGCCTCACCCTGAACCTCACCCGCAACGTCCTCAACACCTATCTCGGCTGGCATGCGCAGGTCCTGCACGATCTCCACGAGTCCGTCGCCCTGCTCTACGACAACACCGTCGGCGACGGTCCCTATAACGCCTGGATCGATCCCACCCTCGCCGACGAATGGAACGAGCTCGGCAACAGCAACGTCGCCCAGATGCAGGCCTTCGGCATGCCCGGAGTCTTCACCCACGGAGACTTCGACACCTGGAGCCCTGGCTATCTCATGTTCCTCGCCACCATGCACAACGGCATCAGCCGCCTCTATGAGACCTTTGGCAACGGCGGCGCCGACACCGAGAAGCGTACGCTCCGTTCGCAGGAGTACTCCCGCACCTGGTTCCGCCAGAACCCTCCTCCGGCAAGCTTCATGTGGTCGCAGCGCGACAATAACAACTACCAGGAGAGCGCCCTCCTCACGACCCTCTCCTACTTCTCGCACAACACCCATCACTTCATCGAGAACTACCACATCAAAAGTAAGCGCTCGATCCAGAAGCCTACACTCGAAGGCCCCGGAGCCTACGTACTTCCCGCCAACCCGGCTGAGCTGAACCGCCAGCTTGAGCTCCTTCGCGTTCTCCAGGCGCAGCATGTTGAGATCCAGCAGCTCACGGACGCCACGACGACCTCGATCCCATCCCTCAAAAGGGGAACCCCCGCGACGAAGCTCGCCCTCCCGGCCGGCAGCTTCGTCATCCGCATGGATCAGCCCTACTCCCGCATCGCCGACGCCCTGCTCGACCAGCAATACTGGGCCCCGGACGACCCACAGAAGCGTCCCTACGACGATACCGGCTGGTCCTATAGCCAACTCTTCAATGTCAAGGTAGCCCGTCTCACCGATGGCGCCATCCTCAAAGCCAACATGGTGCAGATCTCTGATCTCACCGCCCCATCCGGCAGGCTCGCGGGCAGCGGTTCGAGCTATGCCATCGTCAATACCGGCCAGACCTCGCTCCTCGCGCTCCTCTACCAGGTCAAGTCCGCCCACGTCGAAGTCGTGGAAAAACCCTTCGACGCAGACGGCAAGACCTACGCCCCCGGCACCCTGCTCCTCTCGCAGATCGACGACGCCACGCTCAACCCTGTCCTCGCGAAGCTCTCCCTCGACGCGGTCAAAGTATCCGTTCCATCCACCGTCGCCACTCATCCCGTCACCGCCCCCCGGATCGCCTTCATGCACTCATGGCTCAGCACGCAGACCGAGGGCTGGTGGCGCCTCGCCTTCGACAAGCTCGGCATCCCCTTCACCTACATCAGCACCCAGACCGCGTCGTCCGAGGCCGATCTCCGGTCCAAATACGACGTCATCATCTTCGCGCCGGTCGGCCGTTCCTCCACTGCGGACATCATCGACGGCTTTCCTCGCTGGGGCAACGCACTTCCCTGGCAGAAGACCGAACTCACCCCCAACCTCGGTGGCCTCGACGAGACAGCCGACACCCGTCCGGGCCTCGGCTACGATGGCCTTAGCCACCTCAAGAGCTTCGTTGCAGGCGGCGGTCTCCTCATCACCTGCGAAGACACCGCACAGTTTGCCATCGAGAGCGGACTCGCTCCAGGCGTCAGCATCGCCCCCAAGGGCGATGCCCGCGTCGTCGGCTCCGTCCTCAACAGCTCCTTCCTGGCGAAACAGAGCCCCATCGCCTACGGCTACGGCCCGACCCTCGCCATCATGAGCGCCAACGGCATGGTCTTCAACGTGAGCAACAGCATCGGTGGCGGCGGTGGAGGACGAGCCCCCATGGACCTCGCCCCGCATCGCGTCACCGGCCGCGGTGGCCCGGACGAGCAGGACGTCAATCAGGGGCGTCTCAACGTGGACCCCGAGATCCCAGCCAAGGTCCAGCCATGGGAGCCGGCCTTGATCACGGAAGACCAGAGGCGCAACAATCCATCCATCATTCCCGGCCAATTTCGTCCCGAGGTCATCCTCCGTCTCGCCGACCAGAAGGACCTCCTCCTCTCCGGTCTGCTCGACAAGGGAATGGGCATCGCCGAGAGTGCTGTCGTGGTCAAAGCCTCCATCGGCTCTGGCAATGTGCTGCTCTTCGGCAACAATCCCATCTACCGCGGCGAAACCATCGGCAGCTACAACCTGGTCTTCAACGCCATCCTCAACCACGACCACCTCAGCCGCCCCGCCAAACCAGAGGCAACACCAGCAGCTTCCGCGAAATAGCGATCTGGACCGGTAACGTCCAAAGGCTTCCTGTCCACCTTCGCGCCGTGAGTGCAAGAGTGGACGGGAAGCCAGAGATTACCGATCTTCACCGGACCACTCGAAAATGGGGCCATTCACCAGGAGTAGCCTTCATCGATCGAAGACCTGCCGTAACTGCAGGCGAGATCCTCCGCTGGCACTGGCGCCGATAGCCTCATGGAATATCTCCGGATCCAACCGGATGAAGACCACTCCCAAATCGGAAATCCAGACAAACATACGAATTTCGTCCTGGCTCTTTGCTGATCCCTTGAACTCCTTTGTCGCCTCGAGAACATAGGATGTATAGTGAGTGTTCGTCGAACATCATTGTGCATTGTGTTTCTGAACGAACCATGGCAAGCAAGAGGGTCCAGTAAGTATGCCGTACGGCACCCCAATTCCGCTTACCGAACCCACGGGTCATCCGACCAGGAGTTGGAGCGTGGTGCTCGGGTGTTTCGCGCTTCTATCTTGTCCTTCTGCCCTGGCGAGTTCCCCGACGAACATCTTCGATCCCGCCGCCACGCCGGCGCGTTCCATCTTCAGCCTTTCCATGCTTGTCTTGTCGGTCACGCTGGCCATCTTCCTCATTGTCGGCGGACTTCTCGTGTACGCGCTCATTCGGTTCCGTCAGCGCCCGTCGGACACAGAGCACGAGCCCGCGCAGATCTATGGGAGCAATCAGATCGAGCTCTCCTGGACCGTCATCCCGATCCTGATCGTGGTCATGCTGTTCCTCAGCACAACACGCGTTATCTGGGAGACTGAAGCTGCGAACAAGCCTGTGGGTGCACTCGATGTCATTGCCATTGGGCATCAGTTCTGGTGGGAGTACAGGTATCCGAAGCTGGGCATCGTCACGGCAAACGAGCTTCATATCCCCACCAGTGATCCCAGGGATCCAACCCCGACATATCTCGAGATGTCTTCGGCAGACGTAGCTCACAGCTTCTGGATCCCGCGGCTCGCGGGCAAGACGGACTTGATCCCGAATCGCACCAATACGATGTGGATCGATCCACCGGAGGCGGGCTTGTATCTCGGCCAATGCGTCCAATACTGTGGCACGCAGCACGCCAAGATGTTGCTTCGTGTCTACGCCGATTCTCCCGCCGAATTCGCCGCCTGGACCAGAAAGCAACAGCAGATACCGGATGACAACATCGTCGGAAATCCACTCGCGCAAGAGGGCAAAGCAACGTTCCTCCGGACTGCATGTATGAGTTGCCACACCGTTGCAGGCACCTCTGCGACCGGCCGCTTCGGACCCGACCTGACTCACCTTGCGAGCCGCGAAACCATCGCTTCCGGACCCATTGAAAATACTCCCGGCAACCTCCGCAGATGGATCGAGGATCCGGAATCGATGAAGCCGGGGTCGCTCATGCCTGCAATGCATTTAAACGATCGCGACCTGGACGCGATCACCGCCTATCTCACGACGCTCCACTAAACGTCAGCCGGAAAGCAGTCCACGATGGCCACTTCGACGACAGCCCTTGAAGCAATCGATGTCACAGGCCCAACCTCCCAACCTCCGGGGCCGGGCATCGTCTATCAGTGGCTCACCACGGTGGACCATAAAAAAATCGGCTTGATGTACATCGTCTACGCTTTACTTTTTCTGGTCATCGCCGGCGTCCAGGCGATGCTGATGCGAATTCAACTGGCGGTTCCCAACAATCACTTTGTCAGTCCGCAAACCTTCAACCGGTTGTTCACCATGCATGGCACCACGATGATCTTCTTTGTGGCTGTCCCGGTGTTATTCGGATTCGGGAACTATCTGATCCCCCTGATGATCGGGGCCCGGGATATGGCGTTTCCGCGATTGAACGCCTTTAGCTTCTGGCTGTCCGCCTTCGGTGGAGTCCTCCTATACCTGAGCTATTTCGCAGGGAGCGGACTCTACGGAGCAGGCTCAGCACCAGACGTCGGTTGGTTTGCCTATGCGCCTCTTACATCGAAGGTCTTCTCCCCTGGACACAGCACCGACTACTGGACCCTTGCGGTTCTGCTGAGCGGCATCGGCACCACCGGAACCGCCGTCAACATTGTGGCCACGGCGTTATGTATGCGCTGCAAAGGTATGACCCTGAACCGGATGCCGCTGCTTGTCTGGCTCTACACGGTGGCCAGTTGCATGGTCTTCGTCGTGGTCAGTCCACTGTCTGCGGCGCAGATCATGTTGTGCCTGGACCGGTATCTTGGTTCACATTTCTTCGACACCCAGGCCGGCGGATCCGCTGTGCTCTGGATGCACTTCTTCTGGATCTTCGGGCATCCGGAAGTCTATATCCTCATCCTGCCCACCTTCGCTTTTATCAATGAGATCGTCCCGGTATTTTCGAGGAAGGCGATCTTCGGATATCCGGCGATGGTTGCCGCTTCGGTCGGAATCGGTTTTGTGAGTCTCAGCGTATGGGCTCATCATATGTTCACCGTCGGGATGGGACCGGCCGGAAACACGTTCTTCGTCTTCGCCACCATGGTGGTTTCGGTGCCAACCGGCATCAAGATGTTCAACTGGCTGGCTACGATCTGGGGTGGAAAGGTCATCTACCGTGTTCCCATGCTGTTCTCCGTCGGCTTCCTGTTCCAGTTTCTGATCGCTGGTTTGACGGGCATCATGCTGTCCTCGGCCCCCTTCGATTGGCAACTCAGCGCATCCTATTTCGTCGTCGCCCACTTTCACTACGTGATCGTCGGGGGAATCATGTTCTCTCTCTTCGCGGCCTTCTACTACTGGTATCCCAAGATGACTGGCCGGATGATGGACGAGACGCTGGGGAAGTGGCACTTCTGGCTCTTTGTCATCGGCTTCCATCTCACCTTCGATTTCATGCATATACCTGGTCTGCTTGGTATGCCACGCAGGGTCTACACCTACGAGGCCGGGCGAGGCTGGGAGGTATGGAACTTCATCGTCGGTATAGGCGCCATTGTTCAGGGCATAGCGACCTTGATCTTCGTCTATAACCTCATTCACTCGTACTTCCGAGGGAAAGAGGCCGGACCCGATCCGTGGGATGCGTGGACGCTGGAATGGGCGACGACTTCGCCACCACCCGATTACAACTTCGCGATGGAGCCGACGGCGACAAGTGCTCGTCCTTTATGGGATCTGAAGCATCCGGACGATCAAGACTCGAGCTACGAATGACACAGACGAACGCAATACCGATTTCGGCGGACGAGCAGCCCTGGGTCCTACCAGACAAAGGTATCGTCGGTATGTGGTGCCTGATTGCCGCCGAAGCTGCCATCTTCCTGATATTCGTGGTGGCATATCTCTACTATCTGGGTAAGAGCCTCTCAGGCCCTACGCCGGCCCAGGTCCTCGAGTTGCCGATCCTCGGCACAATCTGCCTCTTATCGAGCAGCCTTACCGTCCATGCCGCAGTCACAGCGCTCCGCAGAGCAGATGTCCGCAGGTGCAGTCTGGCGCTTGGCGCGACCGTAGCGTTAGGAAGCATCTTCCTGTTGACGACGGCCCAGGAATGGCATCACCTCATCTACGAGGTGGGTCTTACGATCCAGACAAATCTCTTCGGTACAACTTACTTCTCCCTCGTCGGGCTCCACGCGACCCACGTCATCATCGGATTGCTTCTGCTATCCGCGGTGCTCCTGTTCAGCCTTGGTGGTCACGTCACCGCACATCATGCCGAGCGTTTGGAAGTTCTATCACTGTACTGGCATTTTGTGGATGCCGTGTGGATCGTCGTTTTCCTGGTGGTGTACGTAATTGGTCGTTAGTTGATGCGCATACGGACAAAGATGGATGGATTCTAATGGCAGAGCATGAAAGCGAGAGTATTCAGAGTTCCAGCGTCCCACACGCTTCAGCGGTGCACCTCCCTGCGCCGACTGTGTGGCCGATGGTGCTCGCCTTGGGGATCGCGTTGATCTGCACGGGCATGGTCACGCATTGGGTCATCGCATTGCTTGGACTCCTGCTGATTGCGCCGGCGGTCGTTGGGTGGTTTCGAGAGGTGCTTCCTTCCGAGAACCTGGTCCATGTATCCGTGAGTACTCAGATCGTACCGGTCTCCAGCAGCCGCGCGGCGCGGGCGCGCTCACCCCATGGCATCAATCATCGTAAGTTGCTGCCCATCGAAACCTTCAGCGTCATGGCCGGCATCAAGGGCGGCATCGCCGGGGGCACCGCGATGATCTTACCCGCTGCCCTGTACGGAGTCATCCGGTACCACAGCATCTGGTACGCCGTGAATCTGCTCGCCGCAGGTGGCTTCGTAAGTTGGGCCGGGCAAAGCGATGCCTTCCTTGCGCAGTTCCACCTTCAGGGCCTCTTGGCCGCGTCAGCGATCCACGGGACGGCGTCGGTTCTCATCGGCCTCCTCTACGGAGCCATGCTTCCGATGTATCCCAGAAAGCCGATTGTGACAGCAGGCTTTATCGCGCCGTTTCTATGGACAGGCCTGCTCTATTCGGCTCTCGGCGTGATCAGCCCCATCCTGGATCAGCGCATCAACTGGCTATGGTTTGTGCTGTCGCAGATCTTCTTTGGGCTGGTCGCCGGTTACGTCGTTAATCTCCAGGTCAAGGTTCGCACCCCTCAATTCCAGGCGCTGCCGTTTGTGGTTCGCGCTGGAATCCATACAAGCTCCGCGGATGACGAGGATCCTTTATGACCTCCAAGGTTCTCGGGCTCTCTGCGATGCTCGGGCTGAGCTTTGTGTTGCTCGGATGTGACGACGCCCCGGGGCGCCCCCGTCCGGGCCCGCAGGTCCTTCGACCGGAACAGGAACTTGATTTCGCGATGCTCTACCAATCCAACTGTGCCGGATGTCACGGCGCCCAGGGCAATCATGGGGCCGCGATTGCGCTCTCGAATCCGGTCTACCTCGCGATTGCGGGTGAAGACGTCTTGAAGGACATCACCTCCCATGGTGTGCATGGCTCTCTCATGCCTGCGTTTGCCAGGAGTTCCGGCGGAACTCTGACGGATCAGCAGGTCGAAGTGCTCGCACACGGCATGGTAAAGGCATGGGGCCAGCCGAATGGGCTATCTGCACCAAGCCTCCCAGCCTACAAAACCATCCTCAGCCCCGACACCACACGCGGACAGCAACAGTTTGCAGCCTCCTGTTCTTCCTGTCATGGTGCGGACGGAACAGGGACCCAGACGGCCAAGGGCGATAAGATCGGCTCGATTGTCGATCCGTCATACCTTGCACTGATGAGCGACCAGGCCATTCGCAGCATCATCCTCGCGGGCTTGCCCGATCGTGGAATGCCGGACTGGCGCTCTGATTCCGCAACACCAATGACAGACCAGCAGATTACCGATGTCGTTGCGTGGATGGCTTCGCAGCGTGGGCCGAGCGCCGGCCAGCCATACCCCAGCCATCCCTAGAATATTTCGCGACTACCGACGTGTCTTTGATCAGGAGCAACAGGATGAACTCGAACGAGGAGCCGAATCTGCCCATTGAAGCAGATGCCGATCAAACCCTGATGGATCAGGCCACGCTTGTACGACGCGCCGGCCATTCTCGGAGAACGTTCCTTTTCAAGCTGTCGCTCCTGGCAAACGGGGTTGTCGGCGCCGTGATGGCCGTGCCGATCATCGGCTATCTGCTTGGCCCCGGCTCAAAGACGGCAGCGGCTGAAGAGTACTGGGTTCCCCTTGGTCCCATCACCAACTTTCCGGAAGGAGAGACGCGATTGGCGACGTTTCGCAATCCCGTCACAACGGCCTGGGATGGACAAACGGGGGACGTGCCCTGCTGGGTCCGGCGTCAATCAGGGACCACGTTCCAGGTATTCGCCATCAACTGTGCGCATCTCGGGTGCCCCGTTCGCTGGTTCTCCGAATCAAAACTCTTTCTGTGCCCCTGCCACGGAGGAGCCTACTACGAAGACGGGGCCCGAGCGTCTGGGCCGCCGGAGCGTGGTCTCTTCGTCTATGACCATAAGCTCTCCGGGGATCTACTCATGATCAGCGCCGGTACGATGCCGACCCTGGCCACGCGACAGACGACAACTGCAGAGACCCTGACCCAGATCGCGGCTGCAATCCCATCCGCCGCAATCCCTATGCCGAAGCCGAGGTGTGCATCGTGCCAGGACTGACCCAGACCGGAAAGAACATCTACCAGTGGTTTGAAGATCGTCTCGGTCTCGGCAAGCCCGTGATGGAAGCCGTCGAACACGAGGTCCCCGAGAGCACTGCCAGCTGGTGGTACGTATTCGGAAGCGCAGCCACAGTGTTACTCGTCATGCAGGTCATGACCGGCGTGTTGCTTGGTCTTGTATACTCGCCATCCGCGGGCCACGCGTGGTCCAGTCTCGAGTTCCTGGATCACAGCGTCAGGCTTGGTTGGTTTCTGCGAGCACTGCACGGCTGGGGATCCGACTTTATGATTGCCATCGTGCTCATCCACATGGCACAGGTATTTCTCTTTGGGGCCTACAAGTTTCCGCGAGAGTTGACCTGGATCGTCGGTGTCGTCAGCCTCCTGCTCACCCTGGCAATGGCGTTCACGGGACAGGTGCTGCGTTTCGATCAGGACTCCTACTGGGGCCTCGGGATCGGTGCCTCAATCGTCAGTCGCGTTCCATGGATCGGAGGACCCTTGGTCCGGCTGATGCTGGGCGGCCCCATTATTGCAGGGCCCACCCTCACCCGCTTCTTTGCGCTTCACGTCTTCATCATTCCCGGCCTTCTCATCGCCATGGTCGCAGTGCATCTCTGGATGGTCCTGCGACTCGGCATCAATGAATGGCCGATGCCCGGCCGCCTCGTAAGCAAGACGACCTACACCCGGAACTACCAGAAGCTCACCAGGGATACCGGCATTGCGTTCGTCCCCGACGCCGCGTGGAAAGACGCAATCTTCGCCGCCGCCATCATGCTTGCCGTGATGGCATGCGCTTTTTTCTTCGGACCCTTCGGACCGACCGGCCAGCCCGATCCGACGATCATTCAAACGGCGCCCAAGCCCGATTTCGCTTTTCTATGGATCTACGCCGTCCTTGCGTACCTGCCGCCCAGCCTTGAGACACCGATGCTCTTCATCGCTCCCGTGCTTGGCATCGGCGCGATGCTGCTCCTGCCCCTGTTATCCCCGCAGGGCGAGAAGCACTGGTCGCGCCGGCCAATCGCGGTGCTCATGGTTGCAGTCATCGCCGTTGTTCTTGGTGTCTTCACGCACCTCGGTACCTACACGCCTTGGAGTCCGATCATGGATGCATGGACGAGCGACCCCATCCCTGTCATCTACCTTCAAGGTCGTACACCACTCGAGAGGCAGGGTGCGCTTGTCCTCCAAAACAAACAGTGTCGAAACTGCCACTCAATTGGAGGGTCCGGCGGACTGCGCGGCCCCGCTCTTGACGGCGTTGCGACACGAATGACAGAAGACCAGATCTTCCGTCAGGTCCTGCAGGGCGGGGGAAACATGCCGGCATACGGCAACGCACTCAGCCCTCCGGAGACAAAGGCTTTGGTCCGCTTCTTATCGACACTCAACAACAAGAACGAACCGAAGGCCATCGATGCTTCAAGAAATCTGGTGACAGCCGCACCCGACAAGACCGCACCGGTTGGAGTTCACTAGCGTCCGCGACCTTATGGAATCTGCAGTTCAGTCAGTCTTTGCGGATTGGTCTCCGCCAATGTTTCCGACGGCCGCCATCCTTCTGGTTGCCATAGTCTATCTACGTGGCTGGCTCCTCATCCGGGAGACGCGCCGCGCACAATTCACGGGCTGGCGATTGGGTTCCTTCCTGATCGGCCTGTTCACGATCTGGATTGCCGTCGCATCGCCGTTGGACGCCTTTGCGGATGCGCTCCTGAGCGCGCACATGGTCGAGCATCTGCTCCTCATGTCGTTTGCTCCGCCCCTGCTGCTTCTTGGACTTCCAATCGTGCCTCTCCTCCGTGGTCTTCCTCGAAGCGCTACCAGAAACATCTGTGGTCCGTTCATCCGGAGCAGGAGGTTGAGGCAATTAGGCCACTGGCTGACCACCCCATTGGTCGCGTGGCTGGCGATGAACCTCATGTTCCTGGGTTGGCATGTTCCTGCTGCTTACGACTTTGCACTCGAGCACGAGCACTGGCATCAGACGGAGCACCTCTGCTTTCTCGGAACGTCGCTGCTCTTCTGGTGGCCTCTGATACGCCCATGGCCAATGCGCACCATCGCGCTCGGTTGGTTCATCCTGCCATATCTCGTACTCGCGGACTTCGTGAACACAGTCCTCTCTGCGTTCCTCGCGTTTTGCGACCGTCCGGTGTATCTCTACTATCTAGGGCGGAGCAATGCTTTCCACATCTCCCCGATGGCAGATCAGCGAGCGGGTGCGGCCGCGATGTGGGTCATTGGTTCGATCGTGTTTCTGGTGCCTGCCGTGCTGATTACCATTCAACTGCTTCAGCCAGGCCCAGGGGCGCCAGAGCAGATTGCCTGATGGTGTGAAGTTGGGTGCCCCACCTTCGCGACACGTCTCATCGTCGCTAAGGTGGGCCGGAGCGCCACCGCACGCTACACCTTCAGCGAATCTGCTAGCATCCACGCCCGTGGGTATCAGCTTCATCTACCAACAAAGAAGAGCAGCGCAGCTGGCAGGATGAACGAAGAATAGGAAGAATTAGATCGAGCCTGCTAGGCGGCCTTCTCCTGCGCGCCTTCCGCTGCAGCCTTCTTATCTGCTCGACGTTTGGCAGCGTGACGCTTCTTTTGAGCTGCCGCGATCCTGGCCCGACCTTCGAGACTCATCACACGTTTGGGCGCATCCGCCTTCACATCCGTCTTATTCGTGGAACCCTTAGGACGTCCACGCCGTCCAGCACTTTGTGTCGCAGCGCGCTCTCCGGCTAGAAGACCTCTCGCCTCTTGCAGCTTGCCTATCTGTTCGTCAATTTCTGCAATGATCCTGCTCACGTCCATGGTGTCTCCAATGCGGTGATCGCTACTTGCCTCGGACCTGTCGTCCGTCGGTCAGATCGAGAGTACGTTCATTCCAGCGATTCACAACAACCCCTAGGATACAGAACTTATAGCCGGGCCGTAAAGTAACCCACGACTTAGAGCCGTAACTTGGGTACAGGAGATATGTTAGTCGACCTGTCTGCTCCGTCGCTCGCTCCCGCAAAAGCGCATCTATCGAGATCTGACGCAAGACACTCAAGGGGCGGATTACAGCGAGTCGCGATTTCGGAGAGAATGGACAGGTGTCGCGATCGTCCCCAGAAAGTCGAGTGTACCTGTGATCCGCAGAGAGTTTCTTCGATTGGCTTCACTTACTGCCGGAGCCCTGCCGTTCGCCGGCATTGCAGAGCACCGCGCGCTGGGCGCAGGCGTGGATGATTCCGAGGCAGCAGATCCGGACAGCCAGCATCTCGCATCCGCCAACTCAGGGGATCGTCTCTACGAGCTTTTTCGACAACCCGCGAATCGATATCGCCCGATGGTCCGGTGGTGGTGGAACGGTGATCGCGTAGTGGGTGACGAGGTGCTGCGGGAGCTTAGTCTCCTGCAGTCTGCCGGAATCGGCGGGGTCGAAATCAACCCGATCCGCTTTCCCTCGGACGCGGACCCGATGAGCACCCGCACCCTCACATGGATGAGCGACGAGTGGATCGAAGTCCTGAAGGTTGCCCTGCACGGCACCCGGGAGCGGGGCATGATCTGCGACATGATCGTGGGGTCGGGATGGCCCTACGGCGGCGAGTTTCTCGCCCGCGAAGACCAGACGCAGATGATGGCGCTTGGCACCAGGAATCTCACCGGCCCCGCGCACATCCGCCTGGTCCGTGCTGAACTGCTCGACAGCATCAGCCCCCGCTTTGTCTCGCCCTACAAGGATAGCCACAAGGTGCTCTTTGGGCTCGCGCTGGTTCCCTCGAAGCTGAGCACCACCGCTGCCTCAGTTCGCCTTGACGACCAGGGAAGCCACGAGACGATCGAGTTTGATCTTCCCGCCGGCGAACATGTTCTCTACTACCTGGTAAAGCTCACTGGATTCATGGCCGTGATCAACGGTGCGCCTGGAGCTACAGGGCCGGTCCTGAACCACTACAGCGAAGCCGCAGTCGCGCGCTACCTCGATCGTCTCTCGACGCGGCTCACGGCGAAGATCGGTCCACTGAAAAACTATTTTCGTGCCTTTTTTACCGATAGCATCGAGCTTGAGGGAGCAAACTGGTGCGACGATATGCTGGCCCAGTTTCACGCCCGGCGAGGATATGATCTCGCGCCGTGGCTCCCGTTTATCCTCTTCAAAGTCGGTGAGATGGGTAACGCTGTCTCGGAGAAATACGGAGCGGATTTCTCTCCCGCATTCAAGGCGCAGACGGAGTTGGTGCGTTACGACTTCGAGATCACACGCCACGAGCTCTTCCACGAGAGGTTCGTCGGGACCTTCGTCAGCTGGTGCGCGAAGCATGGAGTCAAATCGAGGATGCAGGCTTACGGGATGGACCTCGATGCCATCACGGCCGGCATGATGGTCGATATCCCCGAATGTGAGACCTGGATCCGATCCGAGAAGATCGAAGCCTTCGGCAGCGGCGACTATCGGCAGGGTCGCAGCTACACCATGATCAACAAGTTTGTCTCCTCTGCTGCTCACCTCTCGGGCAAGCAACTCATCAGTTGCGAGGAGATGACGAACACAGACGACCCATTCCACGCGTCGCTTGAGCGAATCAAAGTCGCGGGTGATCAGAGCATGTTGTCGGGAGTTACGCAGTCTGTCCTGCACGGCTTCAACTACAGTCCGCCGGAGGCGCCGTTTCCCGGCTGGGTTCGCTACGGCACCTACTTTAGCGAACGCAACACATGGTGGCCGTACTTCAAGCTTTGGACGGACTACAAGGCACGCCTCTCCGCATTGTTTCAGCAATGCGTGATGCATGCCGATATTGCGATCCTGCCCCCATTGGCAGACCTCGCCTCTCAATACGGCTTTCAACGCGATCCCTTCCCCAGGACTGTCAAACCGCCCTACCTCTACAAGCTATGGGAGGTCGTTCATCAGAACGGAAGCGGATGCGACTACCTGACAGAAGACATCATCGGGAAGTCAACTGTCAGCCAAGGGAGACTTCGGTTTCGTGATCGATCCTACAAGGCGATCCTTCTGCCCGACGTGGACTCTTTGAGTCCCTCCACCGCAAAGGTGCTGAAGGCCTTCGTCGAATCCGGCGGCACGCTGCTCTGCATTGGCAAGACCCCTTCCAGGGCCCCCGGCCTCGTCAATCACGCGCCGGAAAGCCGGATCGTGCTTGAAGCATTCCAATCCCTGCGAACAACCCATCCCGAACGCACGCCCATTCTAACCATCCGCGAACAGGACATGGTGAACTGGTACCAAGAGGTGCAAAGGAACTTCGCCGTGGAACCCGACGTGCAAATCGGCAAGCCCGCCGACTTCATCAGCCAGCTGCATTACGTCAGCGGAGACCGAGATATCTTCTTCTTCAGCAACTACGGACCAGAGCAGACGCAAACGTTTGAAGCTACCTTCCCTTTCAAAGGCAAGATCCCCTGGCTCTGGAATCCCGAGACGGGTGAGCGGGCTGCCTATCCAGCGTCCAGCGCAAAAAGCGTTCTCACCATCACACTTGGTCCATCCGAAACACAGCTCATCGTCTTCGAGCCACCTTTCGAATTCGCGGAAGGGTCAGCTTCGATGTCTCCATCGAAGCTGCTGCCTGCGCCCACCGCCGGCGCACTTTCCGAACAGATCCTTGCCGGACCATGGGCTCTCCAGCTCCTGCACGTCGACGGGAGCACTCAATCGCGCGCGCTTCAGACCCTGAGCGACCTCAGCCAGCAGGACGACCTGAAGTCGTTTGCGGGGAGCATGATCTACAGCAACCGCTTCGGGATCGATCGTCCGGACCAGCATTACGTTCTCGATCTCGGACACCTCCATAGCATCACGCAGCTGGAGGTGAATGGTCGCCTTATTGGCACACGCTGGTACGGCCGTCACACCTACGACCTGTCCGGTGTTTTGTTGCCGGGCGAAAACCGGGTCACCATCAAAGTCATCTCGACCCTTGGCAATTACATGAAGACCCTGTCAGATAACAAAACTGCTCGGGACTGGACCGAAAACACTCCGCTCTATCCCCTTGGCTTGACCCAGGCGGTGCGCCTGATCACCACCCGCTCATCCAGGTGACGTTCTCGCTGGCATCGAGTCTCTTCGCGCATACAAAGCGATGAGCTTGCGATTGGCGCACTCTCAACGAGTCGCGGGATAGGTCCTGTAGGCCACCATTTCGGAGCCGAATAGTGTTCCGCTTACGCGAGAACTCTTCAAGAGCACCTCGAAGTAAGGGAACTTCTTCGTGTGCAGCGTGTTTCGGAAACGTGCCAGCGAATCTTCCGACGTCAGGAACTCCGCAGCTGCGCTGGTTGCGCTCGAGTCTGTTCCGGCCAACACGATCACGTTCCCCGTACGACTCAGATTCGGCAGGTATGCGATCACGCTGTACACCGTCGTGGAGCCGCTGGGATCCGTCCACGCGGCGTAACTCGGCTGCTCTCCGGTAGCCGGATGACGGTTTAACACCCGCGTCTCATGATGCGGTCCGTCGAAGTCCACGCTGAAGTTCATCTGATCATCGAACAATCCCATCCACGGGTTTGCCTTCCGCGCGCCAAGCAGAATGAAGCTGTTCCGCTGGATCGAGTCCGCCGTGTAATATCGCGACAGTACAAGCCGCAGCGACGGAGCCACCGGAGCCAGCGCAAGAATCTGCTGCGTGGCATGGAAGTCGCCCAACGTCACCAGATTATGATCAAAGACATTGTGCAGATCGCTCACACGGTCGGCGCTCAGGGATGCTGTTTTCTCCTGGTCCACGTAGTCGTGGTTCAGGTAATCGCCCAGTGTCATCCTTTGATGAGTTATCTCCTCACTCAGGGTCACCGAAGCGTCCGGCAGTACTATATCGATCTCCTGCTGCCCTTTCACAAAATTTTTCCAGAAGGCCTCCACTTCCGGACGTCCAGCCCGAGGAGAGATCAAGGATCGCATCGCCAGGTTTTGCTGCAGAAGGACCGCGCAGAGGATCGCGAGCGCCGCAGCCACCGCTACCCAGATGAGGTACGCGCGCCCACCCGTTCTCCTGACTTCGTCGACGGGCGTCTCCGGGGTCTTCTCCACCGGTAAGGCTTCAATCAGTGGCTCATGCAGTTCGTCTGGAACCTTGCGGCGAAAGATTGGCTTGTACCCACCCCGCGGAATCTCGAGGAGCAGGGTCTCGCGCGCCCCGTCTGTCGCGAAGTACAACTCGATCCGCTTGCGCAACTCGGTCGCATTCACCCGGACGATATTGTCCTGGCTCCGGTCGTAGGACGCCGATCGGCCGAAGACCTTCGTACCGATCTCCTGCTCGTGGATCTCCGGACATCCCTCCTTCAGAGACTGGCCACCCACATACAGCAGGAAGTCCCGCAGGCGTGCAGACCGTCTGAAATGCACACTGGTCGCAACCCGATCAATCAACTGGCGGCGCTCGTCGATGTTCGGCTCGTCGATGCCTTCGTCCACCGAGGCATTCAAGACTGAGCCCATGGTCTTTCCATACTCCAAAGGCCACCAGTTTAGCATGCCGGCCTTCTTTTCCGGGTCCTCCATCACTCCTAACCCGCACGGCGGAAGCTCGACCACCGGAGCGGCAACTATATGCAACTAAGACACTTGTGGAATTCTTAGCGGTAATCCTAACAGGGATCTTCCGGTAAATTAACTTGCCCATCGTCATTCGCGGTCCCGAGGATGGGGCGTCTTTTCAAAGCCAGATCAACCGTCGTGGCCGGTGTATCAGAGTCCCTGGCCAGGAACGAACCGTTCGGCTGACGTCATCTGTTTACGCTGCAAACCTTTGGAGGTTCAAGTGCAAAGTCGTTTCAACAACCGGATTGCCTGCTTCGCCGCGGTCCTCGTCCTCGTCTTTGGTTTCACCCTCACAGCCGGCGCATAGCGTTATCTCGGCGGCATCCAAGGCGAGGTCGCCGACACAACCGGGGCTAAGGTCGCCGGAGCCACCGTCGTCGCAGAGGAAAGCTCGACCCACTTTAAGACTACCGGCGTCTCCAATGGCTCCGGAACTTACAACTTTCCGGCCCTCAACCCGGGAACCTACAAGGTGACCGTTACCGCCGCCAGCTTCAAGACCGAGAATCGCCAGGACGTCGTGCTCACCGCCGGCCAGGTGCAGGTTATCGATTTCGCGCTAACCTCCGGCGCCGTCAACGAGACCGTCGACGTAACCGCGACGAATACGCTTCTTGACGCCGGATCGGCCAACATTGCAACCACCCTCAGCGCCAAGGAGGTGACCGACCTTCCCAATGTAGGCCGCAACCCCTTCGTCCTCGCCACCCTCGCCGCCGGTGTGACCACCGGCGCCTACATGCAGAGCAAATCCAGCCAGTTTACCCAGCCCTTCTCCGGCGTGTCGGTCCAGATCACCTCCGATGGGAATGGCGGTCATAACCGCCTCACCCTCGACGGTATCCCCGACGATCCAGCCGAGCGCTTCTCCGGTGCCAGCTACACGGGCTTCGTCCCGTCGCCAGAGGCCGTTCAGGAGGTCAAGGTTCAGACCTCCATCTTCGACGCTCAGATCGGGCACGGGAACGGAACCGTCACCAACACCGTCATTCGGACAGGGAACAACAAGATCCACGGTGCGGCTTACTACGCGTTCCAAAACACCTATCTCAATGCCAACACCTATGAAAAGGTTCCCAACCAGAACGGCGCGCTGAATCCCGCCTCGCCCACCCACCGCAATAACGACCAGTTGAGCCAGACGGGCCTCGTCATCGACGGACCCGTCCGCATTCCCTTTCTTTACGACGGCCGCGACAAGACCTTCTTCATGTTTGCTTTTGAGCGTTTCGCCTCTCACACCGCCGTCAACTACAGCACCCGTACCCCGTCTGCCGCAGAGCGCGCCGGCGACTTCTCGGCTCTTTGTACTGGAGGATTCAACGGCGCGGGCCAATGCCTCGCTGGTGTCCAGCTCTATGATCCACTCTCGCCGGTCGACGCTAGCGGAAACCGCACCGTGTTCTTCGCGAACAACAATATAGCCTCGCGCATCAATGCAGCCGGTGCCGCGCTCCTCTCGTACACCCCCCTGCCCAACGTCACCGGCGCTGCGATCACCAGTTCCGCCAACTACATCTCTACTCAAACCTCGTATCCCAGCACCTACCCGTCCTTCATCGGCCGCATCGACCATGCCTTCGGCTCAAAGAACAAGCTGAACGCCATCATGTTCCGCTCTGGCCTCACGCAGAAGTACCCCCTCCAGGGCTTCCCCAAGGGCATCGGGCCCACCGGTTACGGCTACAGCGTCTACCGCAACAACCGCGGCGGCTCACTCGATGACGTGCACCAGTTCTCCTCCTCCATGGTGCTCGATTCACGCTTCGGTCTTATCTTTCACCCCTTCGGTCTCACCTACCCTGGCAACTCTGGCTTCGACCTCGGCTCCGTCAACATCACCAACAACGCCCTCCCCTATAGCACCTTCCCCGGATTCACCACGAGCGACAGTTACGTCGGCCTCGCGCCCGGAGCAGCCGGACAGATCAGCGAAGACACGACTGGCTCGCTTGAAGAGATCCTCACCAAAACCTTTGGCACCCACACCATCCGCTTCGGCTTCGAAGGCAATCTGATTCGCTACAACGTGCAAAACCCACAGAGCGGGTTCGGCGCTTTTGCCTTCGACCGCCGCTTTACTCAGAAGAACTCGGTCAGCACATCCGTCGGCGCCGATGCCAACTCCGGCGACCCCATCGCGTCGCTTCTGCTTGGCGATTTCTCTTCGGCGACCTACAACAACTCGGCAGCATACGCCCTGCAGCAGATTTACGCGGCGCCCTTCATCCAGGATGACTGGCGCGTCAACAGCAAGCTCACGCTGAACCTTGGCGTCCGCTGGGACTACGAGTCGCCCTTCACCGAACGCTACAACAAGCAGGTCTCCAACTTCTGCACCACCTGCGCCAGCCCGCTCCAGGCCTCGGTCGTCGGGCTTACCCTCAACGGCGGTCTCCAGTACACCAGCTCGGCGAACCGTTTTCCCTATCCGCGTGACCTGAATAACTGGCAGCCGCGCCTGGGCGCAGCGTACCAGGCGACACCGACTACGGTGGCCCGCGCCGGCTTTGGCATCATCTACTTCAACACGCTCGAGACGCCCCTCGGGACGGGGTTCTCGCAGACCACAAGCTATAACAACTACACGACCAGCGCACCCACCAACACGCTCACCAGTCCCTTCCCCTCCGGAGTCAGCGCGCCCAGTGGAAGTTCACTCGGCCTCTCCACCGCGCTCGGCCAGAGCATCAGCTTCGTCGATCCGAACCACGTCCAGCCCAAGAGCGCCCAGTACTCGCTGAGTGTGCAACAGCAGTTCCCAGGATCGCTCGCTCTCCAGGTCGCCTATGTCGGATCCCGCCCCACGCACCTGGAGGTCAATCACAATATCAATGTCCTGCCCCAGAGCGTCTACAACCAGGGCAGCGCCGAGGTCACGTTTCTGAACGCCGCGGTCGCCAACCCGATGGCAGGCAAGTTCACCGGAACCACAACGCTCAACAACTCCACCATCGCGCGCAATCTTCTGCTGCTGCCCTACCCGGAGTTCGGCTCCGTCACCGAGCAGTACTCGTCGATAGGAAGCGCACCTTATAACTCGCTGCAGGTCCAGGTGACTCGCCCCATGCGCCGTCATTTCTCGCTCCAGGGAAACTTTACCTGGTCTAAAACCATGCTGCGCAATGGATTTTACGGATCGACGACGTCATCCGATAACTACTCCTACGCCAGCGGAAAGCTCTACTCCGTCCAGGATCCCAACCCCACGCTGGTCGGAAACATCTTCGGCACGCTCCAGCTTCCGAAGTTCGCGGCTCGCCCCTATGCGGAACGGCTTTTCCTGGGTGGCTGGCAGCTCAACAGCGTCGTCCGTGCGCAGAACGGAAACCTCATCTCAGCTCCGAGCTCGGTCGATGTCATCGGTGATCCCCGCCAGGCGAATCCCACCTACGGCCGTTACATGAACACCTGCTACCAGAACGCCGGCGGCGCCAACGTCCCGAGCACCAGCTCGGGTCCGGCCTGCGACAGTCTGTCGCCTATCCCGGCCTACCGTCAGCGTCTTTCCTACACGGCCCAGAACAACAGCAATAACCTTAACATTCGCCAGAGAATTCATCCTCTGATGGACGCCTCTCTGTTCAAGGTCTTCGCCCTGCATGAAGGGGTAAGCTTCGAGCTTCGCGGCGAGTTCTTCAACGTACTCAACACCCCGAACTTCAGCGGGCCCAATACCAGCATCGGCAACTCCGCCTTCGGCACCGTCACCCTCACCCAGGCCAACGATGCCCGCATCGGTCAGCTCACGGGACGGATCAACTTCTAACCCTGCGGACCGTTCGATTCCGGGGCCGGAAGGACCCGGGACTTCTTGTACTCTTGACCAATATTGCAGATCTCAGGTGCCATGCCCATTCGTCCGAAGCCACTCCTTGCGCTCTTGCTGGCAAGCCTTCTATCGCAGTGTGCGACGGCACAGACCGTCGCATCAATCGCTGAACTGCGCCACGGCTTCCAATCCCCGCCCGCTCAGGCGAGGTTACGCTGCTACTGGTGGTGGTTGAACGGCAACACGACCGAAGAGACCATCACCTACGAACTGACTGAGATGCAGCGCAAAGGCTTCGGAGGCGTCCTCCTCGTGGACGCTAACGGCTCCGGTCAAAACGGCAACGACAACGTCCCGCCTGGCCCCACGTTCGGCAGTCCCGCCTGGACCAGGCTCTACATCCATGCGCTCAAGATCGCGGCCGATCTGCATCTCGAGGTCACACTCAACATCACCAGCGGCTGGAACCTTGGTGGCCCCGACGTCATTCCGTCCGAAGCCTCCAAGGTCCTCACCTTCTCCCGCACCACCCTCTCGTCGCAGCACTTCGACGGGAACCTTCCGCAGCCCCCGGCCAAGAACGGCTTCTATCGCCAGATCGCGGTCCTCGCCTATCCCCTCGCGCATGGTCCCGCGATGCCCGGCGGAGGCGGCGATACCCGCAGGCCGATCGCTCTTCTCAACCTTAAGACTGCTTCCGCCGAGGGTAGCTTCTCCATGCCGCCCACCGAGCGCCTTCTCGGCGACGCCTCCGCTTCGCCGGATGACGCCGACACCACCCTCTCGGGTGTCCTCGACATCGAACCCCGGGTAGACCCGGCGGGCCATACCAACTGGCGCCCACCCACGCCCGGGCCGTGGGAGATCCTGCGCATCGGCTATACAGACTCCGATGCCCGCGTCTCCACCTCCAGCGGAGCCTGGCAGGGCATCGCCATCGACTATCTCGACCGCGCAGCCTTCGATACCTACTGGACGCACAGCGTCGTTCCAATCCTCGAAGCGAGCAGACCATACCTCGGCAAGTCCCTCTTGAACCTCGCCACAGACTCCTGGGAGCTCGGGGGCACCAACTGGACGGGCCGCTTTCGGACCGAGTTCCGTGCACGCCGAGGCTACGACCCAATCCCTTATCTCCCCGTCGTTGCCGGCCGCATCGTCACCGACCGATCGACCAGCGAACGCTTCCTCAACGACCTGCGTCGCACCGTCGGGGACCTCGTGACCGATCACTACGACCACATGGCTGAACGAGCCAGACAGTATGGCCTCGGGATCCAGTGCGAGTCCGGAGGTCCACATAGCGCACCCCTTGATGCTCTTGAGACGTTCCGCTCTTCGAGCGTTCCCCAAACCGAGTACTGGGCACAATCCGACGAGCATCGCTCGACTGATCAGGATCGTTTCTTCACCAAAGAGGCCGCCAGCGCAGCAGACATCTATGGCAAGACATTCGTCGCCCAGGAGGGTATGACGAGCATCGGTCCACAGTGGAGCGAGTCTCTTGCCACCGATCTAAAGCCCTCCTTCGACCGAGCCCTCACCGAGGGCATGAACCGCCTCGTCTGGCATGAGTTCACCTCATCGCCCGCCTCCTTCGGTCTTCCGGGCAACGAATACTTCGCCGGAACCCACCTCAATCCGCGTGTTACCTGGTGGAACCAGGGCGGGGATTTCTTCCTCTACCTCAATCGGTCTCAGTTTCTCCTCCAGCAGGGCTATGCGGTCGACGACGTCCTCTACTTTTATGGCGATGCGGTCCCGAACTTCGCTCGTCTGAAGCAGGATGATCCGGCTCACGCCCTGCCCGGTTACGACTATGACGTCAGCAACGAAGACGCCCTCCTCCATACCCTGGCGCTAAAGTCCGGCGCAATCGAGACCCCCTTGGGGAACGCCTACAAGATCTTGATGATGCCCAAAGGACGCCGTCTCTCGCTCGCCTCACTTGAACGCATCGCCGCGTACGTCAAACAGGGCGGAAGTCTCTCCGGAGAGTCGCCTCTGGCACCTACTGGCCTCATCGATCAGAATGCGGCCGAGCGGTTTGCGGCTCTTACCCACGCCCTTTGGGATGCCTGCCCGGCAACCCACCTTTACGGAGCCGGCAAGGTATTCTGCACCGCGAATAGTCGCCAGGCCCTCCAGGCGCTTAACATCGCAGCCGACTTCGAAGACCCAACTCACCAACTCGACTATATCCATCGCAGGGCAGGCATGAGCGACATTTACTTTGTGAGGAACGGCTCCTCTCATCCCGTCGATGGCACGACCGCTTTCCGCACCACCGGCCGCTCCCCGGAGTTCTGGAACGCAGTCGACGGAACCATGGAATCTCAAACCTTCTATACCCAGAAGGAAGACCGAGCCATTGTTCCCATTCACCTCGCTCCTTTCGAATCAATCTTCGTGGTCTTCGCTCAGCCGTCGACCGCTCCCGCAACCAAGCCTCGCAGCGACAACACAAAGAAGCTCACCCAGCACCTGCCAGCCAGCCAATGGACGATCTCCTATCAATCCGATCGTGGCGCGCCTGCTGGAGTCCATCCGCTCACCAGCTTCACCTCCTGGTCTGAATCAATGGATCCAGCCGTTAAATACTTCTCCGGCACTGCGATCTACAGCACGAAGGTCACTCACGATCGCACCGCCCGCGAACACGTCTTCCTTACGCTCACCGACCTGCGCGAGATCTGCACCGTGCGCGTCAACGGCAAGTCCGCCGGGACCATCTGGTCCATGCCCTATCGACTGGATATCACAGCAAGTCTGACAGAGGGCGAAAATCTAATTGAGCTCGATATTACGAACCTATGGCCTAACCGCATCATCGGAGATGCCCAACCCAACACCACACAAAAGTTCACCAGAACCAATATCCGTAAATACACCGCATCTTCTCCCCTGCTCCCGTCGGGCCTCGTCGGACCCGTCTCGCTGGAAACGATCGTGGAGACAGACTGAATTCAGGGGGAGAACGAGTTTCAGAGCGATATCACGGCCGACAAGAAATCAAGCCCCTAACTAGTCTGCGATATTGGTCTTAGCGCCCGCGTGCTCCTGTTCTATTCCCTCCGCGGAGAGGCGGTTCTTTTCCATTCGATAGATCAAGGTTTTGCGACTAATATCAAGGAAGCGAGCAGCCTGAGTCTGATTGCCGCCGAAGCGCTCCAGAGCTTGGGCGATGAGGTCGCGCTCAACGGCTTCGAGACTGATCCCTGTTTCCGACAGCTCTCGCCACATCGACTCGGCCGGGGAAGCGACGGCATACAACTCCTCAGGCAGGTCCAGTTCGGTGATGATGTTGCTGGGAGCCAGCACCAACATGCGCTCGAGCACGTTCTCCAACTGCCGTACGTTGCCAGGCCAGCGATAGGCAATCAGGGCCTTCACCTCGCCGGGTGACATCTGCGCACTCTCGATGCGAGATCGCTTTTTGAGCGAACCGAAGAGGCTGTCGATCAGACCGGGGAGATCTACTCTGCGCTCCCGAAGGGGCGGGATATGAAGCGGGACCACCGCCAGGCGGTAGTACAGATCTTCCCGGAATGTTCCATTCTCTACCATCGCCAGAAGATTGCGATGGGTGGCGGCGATAATCCGAACGTCAACCTGAATGGGCGTCGTTCCACCGAGTTTTGAAACCTCGCCGTTCTGCAATACTCGCAGCAATTTTACCTGTGCCTCTATCGGTAGCTCTCCTACCTCATCCAGAAGCAGAGTGCCGCCGTCAGCGGCTTCGATGCGTCCGATCTTGGGCACGACGGCGCCGGTGAAGGTGCCCTTGGTATAGCCGAAGAGCTCGGATTCGACCAGGTCCCTGGGGATCGCACCGCAGTTGATCGTAACGAACGGCTTGGTCCTGCGGCGGCTGTTCTGATGGATCGCGCGCGATGAGTTCCTTGCCCGTACCGGTTTCGCCTTGTCCCAGCACGGTTGCATTGTGCTGGGACACTCATGCCGCTTGGTCGAGGACTCGCAAAAAAGACTTGGAGTTGCCCACGATGGCTTCGAAGCCATGACGCTGGTCCATGGCGGAACACAACACCCGCACCTCTTCAAGCAGGCCCTGCCGCTCCAGCGCACGATCGACGACGACGATCAAGGCCTCGAAGTCCAGAGGCTTCGTAACATAGTCATAGGCACCAAGCTTCATGGCGCAACGGCGCTCTCCACGGTGCCGAAGGCCGTCATCACTATGACGGTCGTCTGCGACTCCGTCTCCTTGAGTCCCTGGAGGGGCGTCAGTCCCGTGACCGGCATGTTGAGGTCTGTAATGGTGAGCGCGGGCTGGAGCTCAGCGACCATGCGAAGCGCCTCGTCTCCATTTGCCACCAGGCTCACCCGGAAGCCGGCCTCTTCAAGCTGGATCCGCATGATACGGCGCAGACCGCTATCGTCGTCCACCACAAGAATGTTCTTACCTGCCATCGCGGTCTACGTCCCTTCCTTCCCGGTCGCTCCTGTCTCCTGCTCGATGTTCTCGTAGCGGGAGACTCATTCTGAAGGTGGTTCCGGGGCCGTAACTGTTTGGTAAGCACGCTAAGGACCCTTCGTGCTGAGCGACGATGTTCGCGCGTCGTGAAGAACGGATAGAAGATCCTTTCCCGGTCCTGCGGCAGGATACTTCGGCCTGTATCGATGACTTCAACATAAGGGCTTCGCCATTCAACGAGCAACGAAGAGCAATATCGCCGCCGGTCTCCGGGGATTGAATCGCGTTCAGGATCAGGTTGCGCAGAACTTGCTTGATCTGCTCCGAATCGCACGGTAGCTCCGCGACCCATTGCGGCATCAGATGGCGAAGATTGACATGCTCCTGGTCTGCCGCATGAGGAGCTGGCTCAGCCGAGCCGACTCTTCGGTGAGAATTTCCAGGTATTCTGAACGATTCTCTTCCGATACCTGACCTCTCGCGAGGATTCCGGCGGTCCCGGTGATGCTTGCCAGCGGGTTGCGGATTTCGTGTGCGAGGCTTGCGGATAGCTGGTTCGCCGCGCTGAGTCGTTCCGCATGTTTCAGTTGCACTACGTTTCTTTGCAGCGTCGTATACACACTCTCCAGCTCTTGTCGTGTTGCCTCGACGTGCACCCGTTCCAAACGCTCCCGGTCAGCGAGGATTCCTGCAACGACGCCAGAAACTCCAAAGATGCCGAGCTCGACCAGTTGATCCTGCGCGTCGACCGAATCGCGATACCAATGCTGGTGGATGGAGGGTAGTTGCAGGAGGACCGTGACGACGAAGGCCCGAACGGCACCACGCCATCCGAAGATCAGGCCTGCCAACATGAACGGAATCACGTTGAGGTGGTGAAGGACATTGTGGAGCACCACACGCTGGATCGATACCCATGAGGAGGTGACAGCAAGCAGGATGATCAAGACGGTCAAGAGGGCAGCTTTGCTGCGCGTGCGTCTCGGCACTGTTGGCATACCAGCATTGTCCCACGCGAAGGCGTAGCCATGGCCTACGGTCTTGGGGCGGGCGGGAAGACGGTTTCGTAGTCACGATCGTTCCTCTGCCGGATATGCGGCAAGAGGATCGGGATCGTGCCCCATTTGGGTCTAGACATCGAAGCCGTGTGCGCAAAGGCATCGCTTTCGGGTCTCTTCGTTTGGCCCGTGAGTTGCTTTGCCGTTGTATGTGACCCAATTCGTTCGAATAAACACTCTTTTGTGCCTTACATGTTTTTTGCCTGGCAGCAGGGTGTGCCCAGGGAGATCGGGGCAGAGATTGCTCCGCTTGTACTCCAGTCCCCATCGTCTAGAGCCGTTCTCCTGAAGGTGTGGTTGGCCTCCTTAATTAGCCGGCCATTTGGTCAGTCCACTTGATTTTCATCTTCTAATAAAGTGGTATGAAATCGCCGTTGGTGGTTATTTACTTGACTCAGGTAGCCCCTACAGGTTGTGGTCATAGTTTTCTGGGCTCGCGGAGCATCGGACCATGGACTTGTAAGGTGCCGGTTCAACCAGAACAGCCTGTTGGACCAGCCGGT